>DASTUX010000043.1:0-52384 GCA_035759395.1 Nocardioides sp. | reverse complement strand
GCGAGCATCAGGGACTCGTGCGACATGAGGCGCTTGAGGGGCAGGCCCTCCTTGCGCATCATCCGGCCGATCTGTTCCTTGCCCTGCTCGATCGCCTCTTCGCGCCGCTCCTTGGTGAACCACTGGCGGATCTTGGAGCGGGCGCGGGGTGACTTCACGAAGGTCAGCCAGTCGCGCGAGGGCGCGGCGGTGGCCGCCTTCGAGGTGAACACCTCGACGACGTCGCCGTTCTCCAGCGTCGACTCCAGCGGCACCAGCCGGCCGTTCACCCGGGCGCCGATCGTGTGGTGGCCCACCTCGGTGTGCACGGCGTACGCGAAGTCGACCGGCGTGGCCCCCGTGGGCAGCGCGATCACGTCGCCACGGGGCGTGAAGACGTAGACCTCCTGGCGGTTGATCTCGAAGCGCAGGGACTCGAGGAACTCACCCGGGTCCTCGACCTCGCTCTGCCAGTCGAGGAGCTGGCGCACCCACGTCATGTCGTCAAGGTCGCCACGGGTCTCGGTCTCGACGCCGTTGCGCCCGTTCTCCTTGTACTTCCAGTGCGCCGCGACGCCGTACTCCGCCCGGCGGTGCATCGCGAAGGTGCGGATCTGCAGCTCGACGGGCTTGCCCTGCGGCCCGATCACGGTCGTGTGCAGCGACTGGTACATGTTGAACTTCGGCATCGCGACGTAGTCCTTGAACCGCCCGAGCACGGGGTTCCAGCGCGAGTGCAGCACGCCGAGGACGGAGTAGCAGTCACGGTCCTCGTCGACGAGGATCCGGATGCCGACCAGGTCGTAGATGTCCGTGAACTCACGGCCGCCCACGATCATCTTCTGGTAGATCGAGTAGTAGTGCTTCGGTCGCCCGGTCACCGCCGCCTTGACCTTGGCCTCGCGCAGGTCCGTCTCGACCTGCGCGATCACCTCCGCCAGGAACTGGTCGCGCGACGGCGCCCGCTCGGCGACCATCCGCACGATCTCGTCGTAGATCTTCGGGTGCAGGGTCGCGAACGCGAGGTCCTCGAGCTCCCACTTGAGCGTGTTCATGCCCAGGCGGTGGGCCAGGGGTGCGTAGATGTCGAGCGTCTCGCGGGCCTTGCGCTCCTGCGTCTCCTGCTTGACGTAGCGCAGCGTCCGCATGTTGTGCAGCCGGTCGGCCAGCTTGATGACGAGGACCCGGATGTCGCGCGACATCGCGACGATCATCTTGCGGATCGTCTCGGCCTCGGCGGTCTCGCCGTACTGCACCTTGTCGAGCTTGGTCACCCCGTCGACGAGGCGGGCCACCTCCTCGCCGAAGTCCTCGCGCAGCTGCTCGAGAGTGTACGGCGTGTCCTCGACCGTGTCGTGCAGCAGGGCGGCGACCAGGGTCGGCTCGGTCATGCCGATGTCGGCCAGGATCGTGGTGACCGCGAGCGGGTGGGTGATGTAGGGGTCACCACTCTTGCGCATCTGCGAGCCGTGCATCTTCTCGGCGATCAGGTACGCGCGCTCGATCAGGGCCAGGTCTGCCTTGGGGTGGTTGGCGCGCACGGCCCGGAAGAGCGGCTCGAGGACGGGGTTCCCGGGCTGGCCGCGGGTGCCCATCCGCGCCAGTCGCGCCCGCATGCTGCGGGTGGACGCACCGGATTCGGGCGCGCGGTCCCTCACCGGCGGGGGCGCACTGTCCTCTGTCACACCATCAGTCTAGGTGGGTGCGGGACCGGTTCAGACCGTCATCAGGCTGGTGATCGAGAGGTCTCCGGCGACGGACCGCCCGGACAGGAAGCTGAGCTCCATCAGGACCGCGACCGACACCACGTGTCCCCCGCACAGCTCGACCAGCTCGTGCGTCGCCTTGACGGTGCCACCGGTGGCCAGGACGTCGTCGACGAGCAGGACACGGTCGCCCGGGCTGATCGCGTCCTGGTGCACCTCGAGGGTGGCCTCGCCGTACTCGAGGGAGTAGGAGACGGCGTGCGTCGAGCGTGGGAGCTTGCCGTGCTTGCGGACCGGGACGAAGCCCGCGCCCAGGGCCAGGGCGACCGGGGCAGCGAGGATGAAGCCGCGGGCCTCCATGCCCAGGACCTTGTCGACCAGCGGCTTGCCGTCCTGGTCGCGACCGACGGCGGCCAGCGCCGTGATCACTGCCGTGAAAGCGTCGTGGTCGGCCAGGAGAGGCGTGATGTCCTTGAACACGACACCGGGCTCGGGGAAGTCCGGGACGTCGATCACGAACCGCTCGAACATCGCCGCGGTCACCCCCGAGCCGTCGGTCACTTCTTGCCGCGCTTGGACTTCGGCTGTCGCGACGGCTGCTGCCGGCCTGCCGCACCGCTGTCGCGGACGGGCCCTCGAGCCGGCGGGGCCACGCGGCCGCGGCCGGACGCCTCGGGGCGACGCGGTGCCGCGTTGCCCGAGAACACCTGCTCCGGCTCGTCCGACTCGGCCGGACCCGCGGTGGGCTCGGCCTGGACCGGCATGTCCTCGGTGAACGCGGGGACCGACGCGTAGCGGTCGGCCTCGTGACGTCGACGCTCGGCGCGCTTCTCGGCCGCCACCACCTCGGACTCGCCGGCCTTGAGCTGCACCAGCAGAGGCGTCGCGATGAAGATCGAGGAGTAGGCGCCGGCGGCCATGCCGACGAACAGCGCGAGGGCGAGGTCCTTGAGTGCACCGCTGCCGAGCTGGAAGGCACCGACGTAGAGGATCGCGCCGACCGGGATCAGCGCCACGATCGAGGTGTTGATCGAGCGCACCAAGGTCTGGTTGACCGCGAGGTTGGCCTGTTGGGCGTACGTCGACTTCTTGTCCCGCAGGCCCTTGGTGTTCTCGCGGACCTTGTCGAAGACCACGACCGTGTCGTACAGCGAGAAGCCGAGGATCGTCAGCACCCCGGTGACCGTCGCGGGACTGACCTCGAAGCCCGACAGCGCGTAGATGCCGATGGTGATGACGAGGTCGTGGACCAGGGCGACGATCGCGGCCGCGGACATCTTCCACTGGCGGAAGTAGGCCCAGATGAAGAGGACGACCAGAACGAGGAAGACCGCGAGGCCGATCAGTGACCGCTGCGCGACCTCCTTGCCCCAGCTCGCGCCGATCTCGTCCTGGGACAGCTGGTCCGGCGAGGCGTTGACCGTGGAGAGGATCGTGTCGGCGATCTCCTTGCTCTCCGGGCCGGTGGGCGGCTCGGTCTGCACGAGGATCGCGCTGTCGCCCGAGGTCGTGACGACCGGGGCGGCCGCGGCGTCGATGCCGGTGCCGGCAACCGCCGCCCGCAGCTTGTCGGCGTTGTCCTGGGTGACCTGGTCCGAGGAGAGGGAGACGCGGTACTGCGCCCCTCCCACGAACTCGATGCCCATGTTGAGGCCCTTGAAGTAGAGCCCCGCGACCGCCATGACGATGATGACGGCGGAGGCGCCGTACCAGAGCCAGCGGCGGCCGACGAAGTCGATCGAGCGTCGACCGTTGTACAGGTCGTTGCCGAGCCGTGAGAACTTGCCCATCAGGCGTTCCCTCCCGCGGGAAGTCGATCGATACCGAGGTTCGCGGCGTCCAGACCCGACAGCTTGTGTCCCCTGTTGAAGAACGGGTAGCGGGCCAGCCAGGAAACCATCGGGTGCGTGAACCAGAAGAAGATCGCCAGGTCGATCACCGTGGACAGGCCGAGCGCGAACGCGAAGCCCTTCACGACGCCGGCGGCGAAGATGTAGAGGACCACGGCAGCGAGCAGCGAGACCGTGTCGGCCGCAAGGCAGGTGTTCCGGGCCCGGACCCAGCCGGACTCAACGGCCACCCGCATCGACTTGCCGTCACGCATCTCGTCACGGATCCGTTCGAAGAACACGATGAACGAGTCCGCCGTGATGCCGACCGCGACGATCAGTCCGGCGATGCCCGGCAGCGACAGGGTGAACCCTGCCGCGCTGCTGAGCAGCAGGACCATCGAGTAGGTCAGGGCCGCCGCCATCAGCAGCGACGCGATCACGACCATGCCGAGGCCACGGTAGTAGAGCAGGCAGTAGATCATCACGAGGATCAGGCCGGCGAGGCCCGCCGTGATGCCGGCGGAGAGCTGGTCACCGGCGAGCGACGGTCCGACGGTCTCGACCGGCGGGTCCTTCTCGAAGGCGATCGGCAGGGCGCCGTACTTGAGGCTGGTCGCCAGGCTCTGCGCGGTGGTCTCGGTGAAGTTGCCCGTGATCTGCGCGCGGCCGTCGGTGATGACGCCGTTCATCGTGGGGGCCGAGAGGACCTGCCCGTCGAGCACGATCGCGAACTGCTTCTCCGTGCCGTACAGCGTGCGGGAGATCTCGGCGAACTTGTCGGTGCCCTCACCGTTGAACGCCAGGTCGACACCCCAGCTCACGCTCTGCTGCGGGATCCCTGCGCTCGCGGACTTGAGGTCGGTGCCCTCGATCAGCGACGAGGACAGCAGGTACTTCACACCCTCGTCGTCACACGTGACGAGCGGCTTGTCGGGGTTGTCGTCCACCACGGCGGGCGTCCCCTTGGGCGGGCACTCGAAGGCGTTGTAGGCCTTCACCGACGCCGGGTCGGGGTTGTTCATCCACTTCAGCGGATCGTCCACCAGGGCGCCGCCGTCCGGGGACGTCGTCGGCGACTCCGACGCGCTCTCGGAGGGGCTGGCCGACGACGAGGGCTGCTTCTTCTTCGTGTTCTTGTCGGCGAGCAGCACGGGGGCGCGGTTCTTGGGCTTCGGGCTCGCCTCACCGCTCGGCTGGGTGGCGCCCGGGACGATGCCGGCACCGGGGTCCGCGGCGGGGGTTTCGCCACAGGAGGGCGTGTACGACGCACACGCGACCACGCGGAACCGGAGCTGCGCCTGGCGCTTCACGGTGTCGACGAGGTCACGACGGCTCTCGCCGGGGATCTCCACGACCACGAACTGGTTGCCCTGGGTGGTCACCTCGGCCTCGGAGACACCGGAACCGTTGACCCGCTGGTCGATGATGTTCGCGGCCTCGGCCAGGTTCTCCTGGGACGGCTGGTCCTTGGCGATCAGCGTGATCCGGGTGCCGCCCTGGAGGTCGAGACCGAGCTCGGGCTTCCAGACGCCGCCGATGACCACGAGCCCGTAGGAGATCGCCAGTCCGAGGAAGAACACCACCAGGGTGCGTCCCGGGCGAGCGGTCTTGCGTGCCATGTCAGTTCTCCTCCGGCTCGTCGTCGACGAGCGCCGGCTTGGCGATCGAGCCCACGGCGCCACGTGCGACCTTGACGACCACTCCGGACGCGATTTCCACGTGGATGTGGTCGTCGTCGGCGTCGCGCAGGGTGCCGAAGATGCCCGAGGTCAGCATGACCTCGTCACCCGACTTCAACGATGCCTGCATGCGGCTGAGTTCCTTCTGCCGCCGTGAGGCGGGTCTGATGACGAGGAACCAGAACAGCAACGCGATGCCCACCAGGGGCAGCAGGGAGACGAGCTCCGGCACGAAACAACCTCTCGAGCGTGAAAGATGGTGGGTGGGTCGGGACAGGCCCGACCGACGGCAAAGTGTAACGGGCAGTGTGACGCAGGCCGCTATCCGGGGAGGCTGTCCTCACTCCACGAACGCGGCGTCAATCAACTGACCGCGGCGTCATTCCTCGAACAAGGTGTCCTCGGCGCCCGGCGCCGCGCCGAACTGCGGCGCCAGGGCCGGCACCGCGAGCCCGAGGTGCTGCCACGCGGCCGCGGTGGCCACCCGTCCTCGTGGCGTCCGAGCGAGGAACCCGTTGCGGACCAGGAACGGCTCGGCGACCTCCTCGACCGTCTCGCGCTCCTCGCCCACGGCCACGGCCAGCGTGGAGATGCCCACCGGGCCGCCGCCGAAGCGGCGGCAGAGGGCATCGATCACGGAGCGGTCGAGGCGGTCGAGGCCGAGCTCGTCCACCTCGTAGAGCTCCAGGGCCGCTTGCGAGACCGCGAGGGTCACGACACCGTCGGCGCGCACCTGGGCGTAGTCACGGACTCGGCGCAGGAGCCGGTTGGCGATGCGGGGGGTGCCGCGTGAGCGGGAGGCGATCTCGGCCGCACCGTCCTCGGTCAGCTCCACGCCGAGCAGTCCGGCGGAGCGGTGCACGATCCGGTCGAGCTCGTGCGCCTCGTAGAACTCGAGGTGGCCGGTGAAGCCGAAGCGGTCGCGCAGCGGCCCGGGCAGCAGACCTGCCCGGGTGGTCGCCCCGACCAGGGTGAACGACGGGATGTCGAGCGGGATGGCGGTGGCGCCCGGGCCCTTGCCGATGACGACGTCGACCCGGAAGTCCTCCATCGCCATGTAGAGCATCTCCTCGGCGGGCCGGGACATGCGGTGGATCTCGTCGACGAAGAGGATGTCGCCCTCGTTGAGGCCGGACAGGATCGCGGCGAGGTCGCCGGCGTGGGTGATCGCGGGGCCGCTGGTCAGTCGCAGCGGTGCGCTCATCTCACTGGCGATGATCATTGCCAGCGTGGTCTTGCCGAGCCCGGGTGGGCCGGAGAGCAGGACGTGGTCGGGAGACCGGTCACGGCGGCGAGCCGCCTCGAGGACCAGGCCGAGCTGGGCACGCACCCGGGTCTGGCCGACGACCTCGTCGAGCGTGCGGGGGCGCAACGCGGCCTCGACGACACGCTCGTCGCCCTCGGCCTCGGCGGCGGTCAGCGAACCGAGGTAGGCCTCCTCGGCGGCATCGAGGTGGTCCTCGTCGTTGTAGTCGAGTGGCATCGATCAGGCCTTGCTCAGAGAGCGGAGGGCGGCGCGGAGCAGGGCACCCACGTCGGGGCTGTCCCCGGCCTCCGGGGCGACGTTGTCGACGGCCTGCTCGGCGTCGCGGGTGGACCAGCCGAGGCCGACGAGGCCCTGGTGGACCTGGTCGCGCCAGGGGGCGGCGCCGGCGGCAACGGCACTGGTGCGACCGGCGACCGGGGCACCGATCCGGTCCTTGAGCTCGAGGATGATCCGCTGGGCGCCCTTCTGCCCGACGCCCGGGACCCGGGTCAGCGTCTTGACGTCGTCGCCGGCCACTGCCCGGCGCAGGTCGTCGGGGGCGAACACGGCGAGCATTGCCTGGGCCAGCTTGGGGCCGACGCCGGAGGCCGTCTGGACGAG
This sequence comes from Nocardioides sp., assembly GCA_035759395.1. GTDB lineage: Bacteria > Actinomycetota > Actinomycetes > Propionibacteriales > Nocardioidaceae > Nocardioides. The sequence goes on along the minus strand of DASTUX010000043.1, from coordinate 45,321 downwards.
CTCGAACATCGACTTCTCGTCGTCGTCGAGGAAGCCGAAGAGGGTCAGCGAGTCCTCGCGCACCACCATGCTGGTGGGCAGCGTGGCCTGGTGACCGGGGCGCAGGGTCGCCAGGGTGCCCGGCGTGCACATGAGCTCGAGGCCCACTCCCCCGACCTCGAGGACGGCGCTGGACAGGGTGACGGTCGCGACCTGGCCGCGGACGAACGCGATCAACGGCTTCTCACTCCAGTCTGTCGGGCTGCGGCCGCGAGGGCCGCGTCGATACGGGCCTGTGCTCCACCGCGCCAGATGTGCGTGATGGCGAGCGCCAGGGAGTCGGCGGCGTCCGCGGGCTTGGGTGGGGCGTCGAGCCGCAGGATGCGCGCGACCATCGCTCCGACCTGGGCCTTGTCGGCCCGGCCGCTGCCGGAGACGGCGGCCTTGACCTCGCTCGGCGTGTGCAGGGCGACCGTCAACCCGCGCCGGGCGGCGCAGACCATGGCGACGCCGCTGGCCTGCGCGGTGCCCATGATCGTGCTGACGTCGGAGCGTGCGAAGACCCGCTCGATCGCGACCGCGTCGGGGGCGTACTCGTCGAGCCAGGCGTCGATGCCCTTCTCGATCGTCACCAGCCGCTGCGCGACGGGCAGGTCCGCGGAGGTCCGCAGCACGTTCACGTCGATCAACGTGAGCGGACGACCCACCTGGCCCTCGACCACGCCGATACCGCAGCGGGTCAGGCCGGGGTCGATCCCGAGCACGCGCATCGCACAACCTTCCGTCCGAACATCTGTTCGGAGGCAACGCTAACGCGCGCCGGGGACGGATCGTCGTACGACACGCCTGCCGAGCGAGCCGGCGGCCCGGCTCAAGCTTCCAGTTGCTCCATGACCGCGTCGGGCACGTCGTAGTTGGCGTAGATGTTCTGGACGTCGTCGAGGTCCTCGAGCGCGTCGATCAACCGGAACAGCTTGCCGGCGGCGTCCTGGTCCAGCTCGACCTGCAGGTCGGGGAGGAATGACGCGTCCGCGGAGTCGTAGTCGACCCCGGCGGCCTGGAGAGCGGTGCGCACCGCGACCAGGTCGGTCGCCTCGGAGACGACCTCGAAGGAGTCGCCCAGGTCGTTGACCGCGTCGGCCCCGGCCTCGAGCGTGGCCTCGAGGACGTCGTCCTCGGTGATCGTCTTGCCCTCCTGCTCGGCCGGGACGACCACCACCCCCTTGCGGTTGAAGAGGAACGACACCGAGCCCGGGTCGGCGAGCGAGCCGCCGTTGCGGCTCATCACGGTGCGGACCTCCATCGCGGCACGGTTCTTGTTGTCCGTGAGGCACTCGATGAGCATCGCGACGCCGGCCGGGCCGTAGCCCTCGTACATGATCGTGGTGTAGTCGGCGCCGCCCGCCTCGGCCCCGGAGCCGCGCTTGACCGCGCGGTCGATGTTGTCGTTGGGGACCGACGACTTCTTGGCCTTCTGGACGGCGTCGTAGAGCGTCGGGTTGCCCGTGAGGTCTCCCCCGCCCATCCGGGCGGCGACCTCGATGTTCTTGATCAGCTTGGCGAACATCTTGCCGCGCTTGGCGTCGACGATCGCCTTCTTGTGCTTGGTGGTCGCCCATTTGGAGTGGCCGGACATGCGCTCCCCTACTTCAACGCGCCTTCAGCTTCGACGGCGCTACGAATGCTTGACGAGATCCACGAAGTAGCGGTGAATGCGATCGTCCGCGTCAACCTCGGGATGGAACGACGTGGCCAGCAGGTGGCCTTCGCGAACCGCGACGATCTTACCTTCCGCCGGACCGGTCGGAACCGTGGCAAGCACCTCGACGCCCGGTCCGGGCTGCTCGACCCACGGGGCGCGGATGAAGACCGCATGGACCGGTGCGTCGAATCCGGCGAAGTCGAGGTCGCCCTCGAAGGACTCGACCTGTCGCCCGAAGGCGTTGCGCCGGACGGTGACATCGAGCCCGCCCAGGGTCTCCTGGCCGGGAGCCCCGTCCTCGATCCGGTCGGCCAGCATGATCATCCCGGCGCACGTCCCGAAGGTCGGCATCCCGTCCTTGATCCGCTGGCGCAGCGGCTCGAACAGGTCGAAGGTCCGCGCCAGCTTGGCCATCGTGGTCGACTCGCCGCCGGGCAGGATCAGCCCGTCGCACTGCTCGAGCTCGCGCGGACGGCGTACGCCGAGCGTCGCGACGCCGAGGTCGGTGAGCACGCGCAGGTGCTCGCGGACGTCGCCCTGGAGGGCGAAGACACCGATGGTGGGGCTGGTCACCGGGCGATCCTAATGTGGGCCGACGGCGTGGCCGGACAGTGGCTCGGCGGGCCGTGGGGGCACCATCCCTGCCGCGAATGCCCCGCACTCCCGGCACCCGATGCCCCCCGGCATCTCCACATGCGAGGCACCAGCAGCGGCGTTGGCGCCCCGTTCCCCCCAGTCGGCATTCTGTTCCCGCAGCGGGGATGCCGGCACGGGTGATCGGGAAAAGTAGCCCGAAAGGACCCTCGGCTGGTATGGACCATTGCGGCCACTGGCACCAAAGAGACAGCCCCCGCACCGTCGGTCGGACGGTGCGGGGGCTGTGCTCAACGAGGTGGAGTCACCAACCGCGTTCGGCGAGCCGGTGCGGCTGCGGGATGTCCTCGACGTTGATGCCGACCATGGCCTCGCCGAGACCGCGCGAGACCTTCGCGACGACGTCCGGGTCGTCGAAGAACGTCGTGGCCTTGACGATCGCCTCGGCACGCTGGGCGGGGTTGCCGGCCTTGAAGATGCCCGAGCCGACGAAGACGCCCTCGGCGCCGAGCTGCATCATCATCGCCGCGTCGGCGGGCGTGGCGATGCCGCCGGCGACGAACAGCACCACGGGCAGCTTGCCGTTGGTGGCGACCTCCTTCACGAGGTCGTACGGCGCCTGCAGCTCCTTGGCGGCGACGAACAGCTCGTCCTCCTCCAGGGCGCCGAGGCGACGGATCTCGCGACGGATCGTGCGCATGTGGGTCACGGCGTTGGAGACGTCGCCGGTGCCGGCCTCGCCCTTGGAGCGGATCATCGCCGCACCCTCGGTGATCCGGCGCAGGGCCTCACCCAGGTTGGTCGCGCCGCACACGAACGGGACGGTGAAGGCCCACTTGTCGATGTGGTTGGCGTAGTCGGCCGGGGTCAGCACCTCGGACTCGTCGATGTAGTCGACGCCCAGGCTCTGCAGGACCTGCGCCTCGGCGAAGTGGCCGATCCGCGACTTCGCCATCACCGGGATCGACACCTGCTCGATGATCGAGTCGATCATGTCGGGGTCGCTCATCCGGCTCACGCCGCCCTGGGCGCGGATGTCGGCCGGGACGCGCTCGAGCGCCATCACGGCGACCGCTCCTGCGTCCTCGGCGATCTTGGCCTGCTCGGCGTTGACCACGTCCATGATCACGCCACCCTTGAGCATCTCGGCCATGCCGCGCTTCACGCGCTGGGTGCCGGTGCCGCCGCCGTTTGTCCCGCTCTCGGGGGAAGTCTCAACCATGCCTGAATCCTACGGCTGGCGCGCCCGTGGGCGTACTTCGGGATCCTCCCGACGACGAGTCAGGTGATCGGGTTGGCCAGCGCCTGCTGGCGAACGACCCAGATCCGCTGCACGACGGTGACCGTGCTCGCCACCGCGAGCGCCCAGAGTGCGACGTACAGCAGCACGGGGAGGTCGAAGATCGCGCTGAAGCCGGTCATCACGAGGATGGCGACCAGCCGGTCGGCACGCTCGGCGATCCCGACCTTGGCCTGGAAGCCGAGGCTCTCGGCTCGGGCACGGGCGTACGACGTGACGCCGCCCATCACCAGGCAGACCAGCGCCAGGACGAGGTAGAGCTCCTCGTCGCCCGGGCCGGCGAAGTAGAGCGCGAGCCCGGCGAAGATCGCGCCGTCCCCGATCCGGTCCAGCGTCGAGTCGAGGAACGCCCCGAACTTGCTGGTCTTGCCGGTCAGTCGCGCCATGTGCCCGTCGATCAGGTCGCTGAAGACGAAGGCGGTGATGACGAGGACCCCGGTCAGGAGCTTGCCCTGCGGGAAGAAGACCAGCGCGCCGGCGCTGACACCGAGCGTGCCGACCACGGTCACGGCGTCGGCGCTGACGCCGAGCCTGATCAACAAGTGGGCGACCGGGGAGATGACCTTCGTCCAGAAGGCGCGGAAATGTTCCATCATGGCGCGAGCAGGGTACCCGGCCGCGGTCCACCGGGTCGGCGACACGTGGCTTCGTCCATCAGGGGCGTAACGTGGCAAGACGGAGCCATTCAGGCTTCCGACCAGGGAGAACCCGATGAGCGACAAGTCGCCGCGGCAAGGCATGACCAAGAAGGCCGGCAAGTCCATCAAGGAGAAGCGCGCCGACAAGCGCGCCAAGGGCAACGAGGAGACGTTCTCCGAGAAGCTCGTCACCAAGAAGAAGTGACACTCCTCGGGCTGGGGGTCATCGGGACCTCAGCCAAGGAGAACGAGCAGCGACTCCCCCTGCATCCGGAACACCTGCCCCACCTCGACGCCGACATCCGTCAGCGGATCACCCTCGAGCACGGCTACGGCGAGCGCTTCGGCGCGTCCGACGCCCAGCTCGGGGCGTTCGTCGCCGGGTTCGCGTCGCGCGAGGAGATCCTCGCGACCTCCGACGTGGTCCTGCTGCCGAAGCCCCAGCACTCCGACGTCGCGGCGCTCGGCCCCGGCCAGGTGCTGTGGGGCTGGCCGCACTGCGTCCAGGACCCGGAGCTCACCCAGATCGCGATCGACCGACGACTGACGCTGATCGCGTTCGAGGCGATGAACCACTGGACCCGGGACGGGGCGGTGGGACTGCACGTCTTCCACAAGAACAACGAGCTGGCCGGCTACTGCTCGGTGCTGCAGGCCATGCAGCTGGCAGGTGCGACGGGCGACTACGGACGCCGACTGAGTGCCGTGGTGATCGGGTTCGGAGCCACCGCTCGCGGGGCCGTGACCGCGCTCAACGCGCACGGCGTGCACGACATCGCCGTGCTCACCACGCGCGGCGTCGCGGCGGTCGGCTCGCCGATCCACTCGGTGCTGATCCGGCAGTTCGACCACGACCCGGACCAGCCGCACCTGAGCCAGGTCATCACCGATCGCGGGCGGGTGCCGCTGGCGCCCTACCTCGCCGAGAACGACATCGTCGTCAACTGCACGCTGCAGGACACGGCGGCGCCGCTGACCTACCTGCAGACCGAGGACCTGGCGGCCTTCCGTCCGGGCAGCCTCATCATCGACGTGTCGTGCGACGAGGCCATGGGCTTCAGCTGGGCGAGGCCGACGACGTTCGACGAGCCGACCTTCGTGGTGGGTGACCACGTCCTCTACTACGCCGTCGACCACAGCCCGTCGTACCTGTGGAACTCGGCGACCTGGGAGAACAGCTCGGCGCTGATCCCCTTCCTGCGCCCGGTCCTCGAGGGCGCCGCGTCATGGGACGACAACGAGACCTTGGCGCGCGCGATCGAGATCCGCGACGGCACGATCGTCAACCCCGCGATCCTGGCGTTCCAGGGGCGGGCCCCCGAGCACCCGCACCTGGTCGCCTGATTCGGACTGCCTCAGACCAGCTCGGGCAGCCTCAGGTGGGCCATCGCCAGGTCGAACTCCGCAACGTCGAGGAACTGCACGCCGGTGGCCAGGGTCGCGCGTTCGCGCATCTCGGCCGCCGCCTCGCGGCTCGCCTCGAGCGCGGCGTGCGAGTCGAACGTCACCGTGCCACAGGTGCGGCCACGGGCCCGGTCGACGAACATGCTGGCGCTGCAGAAGCCGTCCAGTGCCTCGATCTGCGGGAGGATCGTCGCCCGGAAGAGCTCGAGCGTGGCATCGACGTCGGTGGGCTGTCCCCAGGTGATCCGGCAGCAGGCCCCGTCCTGGGTGCGGTGGCTGCGGTGCATGATCGCCACCTCCCACTGCTCGATCTCGGGGCTTCCGCCCAGGATCTCGGCAGCCCGGGAGCGGAACGGCGAGACCTTGTTGATGGTGGCCTCCATGGCCTCCTGCGTCTCCCATGAGGTCGTGGCGATGCAGCGCCCCGACTCCCGGTCGACGACCATGGACATCCCCACGCAGCCCTCCATCTGCGTGACCGTCGGCATGACCTCGTCGCGGACGTAGGCGATGCCTGCATCGATGGCGCCGGCGTCACCGGTGATCGTGGTGGAGCGTGCGTACATTCAACGCCTCCTCGGATCGGGGCGGCACCCCTCCGGCACCGCCGCTCCCGACCACATTCCTCCCGGCGGCGGAGGGGCCGCAATGACGCGTTGGGGCCACCCCGAGCCTGATGTCGCGGTCGGTCTCAGACGCGCTCGGGCAGCCGCAGGTGTGCGAGCACCAGGTCGCACTCGACGACGTCGACCACGTCGACCCCGGCGTCCCGGACCCCCGCGTCGCGGATCGTCCAGCTGCGCTCGCGGCTGGCCTCCATGGCCTCGCGGGAGTCGTACGTCGTGGTGCTGCAGGCCCGCCCGGTCGTGCGGTTCACCAGAAGGCTGGCGCTGCAGAACCCGTCGATCGCCTTCATCTCCGGCAGCATCGCCGAGCGGTAGAGGGCGATCCCGCGGTCGAAGTCGCCGTGGTTGAGCCGCAGCCAGGTCGCGCGGCAGCAGGCTCCCTCGGGGGCCATGTGGTCGCGATGCATGACGGCGACCTCCCACTCCTCGACCTTCGGGCTCCCGCCCATGATCTCGCCGCCGCGCCTGCGCATCGGCGCCAGGTGCACGTCACTCGCCTGCATGGTCTCCTCGGAGCTCCACGAGCTGGTGACGATGCACTGCCCGGTCTCGCGGTCGACCAGCATCGACAGCCCGACACAGCCGTCCATGGCCATGATCGCCGGCATGACCTCGTCGCGGACGTAGGTGGTCCCGGCGTCCAGGGCCTCCGGGTCGCCCATGATGGTGATGGAGCGTGCGTACATGGGCGCGCCTCCGTGTCTCGGGGCAGCACCCCAGCGGCGCCGCCGGTCACGGCCCACATTGCTCCGCGGGGAGCGGCTGCGCAATGCCTGTGCGACCACCCGTCCGGGTCAGTCGCCGGACCACGCCTCGGCCAGCAGGGCCCGGGTCTCGACGAGCAGCTCCGGCAGCGTCTTGGTGCGGCCGATGATCGGCATGAAGTTCTGGTCGCCCGCCCAGCGGGGTACGACGTGCTGGTGCAGGTGGGCGGAGATGCCGGCCCCGGCGATCGCGCCCTGGTTCATCCCGAGGTTGAACCCATGGGCGCCCGACACCGACCGGACGACCCGCATCGCGTCCCGGGTCAGCGTGGCGATCTCGGCGGCCTCGGCGTCGGTCGTGTCCGTGTAGTCGGCGACGTGGCGGTAGGGGCAGACCATCAGGTGGCCGGGCGAGTACGGGTAGAGGTTGAGCACGGCGTACGCCAGCTCCCCACGGCGTACGACGAGGCCGTCCTCGTCCGACAGCGTCGGGATCCGGCAGAAGGGGCACTCCTCGGCCGAGTCATCGACCGGCTTGTCGTGCCCGCGGATGTAGGCCATCCGGTGCGGGGTCCACAGCCGGTCGAGGCCGTCGGGATCCCCCGCTCCGTCCTGGCGGTGCTGCTCGTCCTGGCTCAAAGCTCGCAAGACCCCACGGGCCTGGTCCGGATCTCACCACTGAGAGTTCCGTGGCGCTCCTGGATCACCCAGCTCGCGACCGCGCGCCAGCGGACGGCGCTGTAGAAGTCGGTGTACTTCCCGGTCGTCAGCGTGGCCTCGTAGGCCTGGTAGGTATGGCTGCCCTCCTTCTTGCGCACCACCTTCCACTGGCCGGTCCCGCAGTCGAACCGAAGCAGTCGGACCCACACGATGTCGACCGGACCATCTCCTGGGTAGCGGTCGTTGCGGATCGTGGCCCTGGCCCAGTGGTGACCGTCGCCGTCCCGCTTGTAGCGGATGCAGACGTGGGTGTTCGGATGGCCGCCGGGCGTCTCGCACCTCTTCGCGGCGGTCGTCGCTGCCTGAGCCGGGGTGGTCGGTCCCAGCACCGTCGCGAGCACCGTTGCCGCGACCGCCAGGCCACGCATCATCACCGAGAAACTCACGGGCTTCTCCTCAGACCTGTTCGCGCGACTCGACCGCAGCCGAGACCCTGGCGATCGCCTCGGCGATCGGCACGCCGTTCTCCTGGTGCCCGTCGCGGTAGCGGAACGAGACGGCGCCGGCCTCGATGTCCTGGTCCCCGGCGATCACCATGAACGGCACCTTCTGCAGCTGCGCGTTGCGGATCTTCTTCTGCATCCGGTCGTCGGAGTCGTCGAGCTCGGCACGCAGCCCGGCAGCGGTCATCTGCGCGACGATGTCGGACAGGTAGTCGTTGTGCCGCTCGGCGATCGGGATCGCCTGCACCTGCACGGGGGCCAGCCACGGCGGGAAGGCGCCGGCGTAGTGCTCGACGAGCACGCCGTAGAACCGCTCCAGCGAGCCGAACTTGGCCGAGTGGATCATCACCGGACGCTGCCGTGTCCCGTCGTTGGCCTGGTACTCGAGCTCGAAGCCGCGCGGCTGGTTGAAGTCGTACTGGATGGTCGACATCTGCCAGGTGCGGCCGATCGCGTCCCGCGCCTGGACCGAGATCTTGGGGCCGTAGAACGCGGCGCCGCCCGGGTCGGGGACGAGCTCGAGCCCGGTCTCGGTGGCGACGTCCTCGAGGATCTTGGTGGCAGCCGCCCACTCCTCCTCGGAGCCGACGAACTTGTCGGAGGTCTCGTCGCGGGTCGACAGCTCGAGGTAGAAGTCGTCGAGGCCGAAGTCGCGCAGCAGCCCGAGCACGAAGTTGAGGAGGTGCTTGACCTCCTCGGGGGCCTGCTCGGGGGTGCAGTAGGAGTGCGAGTCGTCCTGGGTCAGGCCGCGCACCCGGGTGAGGCCGTGCACCACGCCGGACTTCTCGAAGCGGTAGACGGTGCCGAACTCGAAGAGCCTCAGCGGCAGCTCGCGGTAGGACCGCCCGCGCGACCTGTAGATCAGGTTGTGCATCGGGCAGTTCATGGCCTTGAGGTAGTAGTTGCTCCCCTCCATCTCCATGGGCGGGAACATGGTGTCGGCGTAGTACGGCAGGTGGCCGCTGGTCTCGAACAGCCCCTGCTTGGTGATGTGCGGGGTGCCGACATACGAGAAGCCCTCGTCGATGTGGCGCTGGCGGACGTAGTCCTCCATCACCCGCTTGAGCACGCCGCCCTTGGGGTGGAAGACGGCCAGGCCGGAGCCGAGCTCGTCGGGGAAGCTGAACAGGTCGAGGTCGCGGCCGAGCTTGCGGTGGTCGCGGCGCTCGGCCTCCTCGATCCGGTGCAGGTGCTCCTCGAGCGCCTCCTTGGACTCCCACGCGGTGCCGTAGATGCGCTGGAGCATCTTGTTCTTCTCGTCGCCGCGCCAGTACGCCGCGGCCGAGCGCATCAGCTTGAACGCCGGGATCCGCTTGGTGGTGGGCAGGTGCGGCCCACGGCAGAGGTCGCTCCAGGCGACCTCGCCCTTGCGGTTGATGTTGTCGTAGATGGTGAGCTCGCCGGCGCCGACCTCGACGCCCGCGCCCTCGGCCGCGCTCTCCGCGTTGCCCGAGCCCTTGAGGCCGATCAGCTCGAGCTTGTAGGGCTCGTCCTTGAGCTCGTTGAGCGCGTCGGCGTCGGTGGTCACCCGGCGGGAGAACTTCTGGCCCTCCTTGACGATCTTGCGCATCCGCGACTCGATCTTCTCGAGGTCCTCGGGGTGGAACGGGACCTCGACGTCGAAGTCGTAGTAGAAGCCGTTCTCGACCGGCGGGCCGATGCCGAGCTTCGCGTCGGGGAAGAGCTCTTGGACCGCCTGGGCCATCACGTGCGCGGTCGAGTGGCGCAGGATGTCGCGACCGTCGGCGCTGTCGATCGCGACGCCCTCGACCTCGTCGCCGTCACCGAGCTCGTAGGCCAGGTCCTTGAGCTGACCCGCGACCCGGGCCGCGATCACCTCGGGGACCTCCGCGAAGAGCTCCCAGGCCTTGGTGCCGGTCGTCACGGTCCGCTCCTCACGCACGTCGGCGTGAACGAGGGCGACCTTGATGTCGGACACAGGAACTCCTGGGGCTGGCGCGGTGACGAGCGGACCGGTCGATCGTATCCGGCACCCCGCCGCACCCGCGCCCCGGTTTCGGCCCGCCGCCGTCACCCGATGGTCGTCATCCACTCCTCGTGGGTCTCCGCGACCAGGCGCGCCGGGTCCGGCGCCATGGCCTTGCGTTCCGCGGACGCGTAGTACGCCGACTCGGCGGCCTCGAACGACGCGTGGTCACCGTCGTGCTCGATGACCCACACGAACTCGTCGCCGCTCGTGAGCAGCCAGCCGTTCACCCGAAAGCCGAACCTCTCGCGGAGTGGTGCGACGTGCTCGCGCCACTCGGTGGCGAACTGGCCACCCTGCCCCGGCTTCGTCCGGTAACGCCGCAGCTGTGTCGCCATGTCGAGGCCCCTTTCTCCCCTGTCCACGGTGGCCCGCCCGGGAAATGGGTCGCAATAGGTCACCTGGGCCGGATTCGTTGCACCCCCAGGGTTCATCGTCCGCTCATCTTGGCCGGGCACGGTCGCCGCGATGACTGTCTCCAGCACGCCACCCCGGGTCGACCCCCTGGTCCCGCTCCTCTGCGCGCTCGCCACCGCGATCTACGTCCTGCACGGGTTCCACGGCTACCTGTCCCGTGACCTCGCCGACTACTCGTACGGCGGTCAGCAGGTCGCCGAGGGCGTACCTCCCTACGTGGCGGTCATCAATCGCGCCGGCCCGCTCGCGCACCTGATCCCCGGCATCGGCGCGCTGCTCTCGCGCTGGATCGGCGTCGACGACGTGGTCGGGATGCGGGTCTTCCTGATGCTGTTCGCGGTGGCCAGCATCGCCGCGACCTACCTACTCGGCCGCGACGTGTTCCGCTCCCGACTCGCCGGGGTGGCGGCTGCGGCGACGCTGCTCGGCTGCCAGGGGTTCATCGCCTACGCCTCGGACGGGCCGCGCGAGAAGACGTCGATGGTCCTCTTCCTGCTCTGCGCGATCCTGGCGATGGTCCACCAGCGCTGGCTGGCCGTCGGCTTCTTCACCGCCCTGGCGACGCTCACCTGGCAGCCGGTCTTCTTCGTGGCGATCGCGGGCGCGGTGGCCGCCGTACGGCTGGGCCTGCCGACTGGACGGGGCAAGGCGCTGCTCCGCGTCGCGGTCGGCGGGCTGGTCCCCAGCGCGGTGACCGTCGGTGCGTACGCCGCGGTCGGCGCCCTGCAGATCTTCATGGACAACTTCGTGCTCATCAACGCCCGCTACACGCGGCAGTCGTCGCCCGTGACCTCGCCGGGGGCGGTGTGGCGGATGTTCGTCGAGGGGTACGGCGCCTCGCTCTGGCTCTTCCTCGCCGGGCTGGTCGCGATCACCGTGCTGGCCGTCCGCGCGCTGACGGGTCGGTCGACACTCCCGGACCGCCAGCGGGTCCACGTCGTGACTTCAGGCGCCATGCTCGCGGCCGGGCTGGCGTGGTCGGTGCTCGCCTTCAACGGCTTCCCCGACGCGTTCATCCTGCTGCCGTCGGCTGCCCTGGGGATCGGCGGCGTGGTGGCAGCACTGGCCGGCCGACTGTCGGTGCGGGTGGCGCTGGTGGCCAGCGTGGCGTGGACGCTCGTGGCCACGGTGCTCGGCGCGACGTACGCGCTCTCGACCCGCACCGACACCCTCGACGACCAGCGGAGGTCCGTCGACGCCGTCATGGACCTGCTGCCGCCCGACGCACGGATCCTGTCGGTGGAGGCGCCGCAGCCCCTGGTCCTCGCGGACGAGCGCAACCTCTCCCGCCTCCAACAGTTCGGCAACGGCCTCATCGACTACGTGGACGACACCTGGCCGGGCGGCAGTGACGGCTACGGGCGGTGGATCGGCCGTCGCAGCCCGACCCTCATCGCCGTCGGTGACGGCGGTGCGGTCCCGAGCTGGCTGGCCCCCACGGTGGACGGCTCGTACCGGCACGTGGGCACGACGATCGGGTGGGACTGGTACGTCAACGAGGACGTGGGCGGCGACACGCGCCGCGCCCTGCGGCGGGCCGTCCGGGACACCTACGTGCCTGCGGACGAGCTCTGACCTGCGGAAACTCGGTGGGCGATACTGGGTTCGAACCAGTGACCTCTTCGGTGTGAACGAAGCGCGCTACCACTGCGCCAATCGCCCGAGTTCTCGCACCGTGGAGTGACCCGGGTGCGGTCGCAGACTTTAGCGCATGCTGCCGTCTGCATCACATTCAGGGGATACCCCCGAATCCCCCGTCACGTGTCGGCCCCTGCCTCGTTTAGTCAGTAGCCGGCCTTCGCGCCGGACTGCGCGGAGAGGAACCGACATGACCCACCAGCCGATGACTCCCACGCTGTCCCAGGACGTGGCGCTCGAGTGCCTCGACTCCACCGGGCGGACGATCGAGCTCGCGGCCTCGCTCGGGTACGACGCCACCGACCCCTTCGCCGTCTGGATCACGTTCCCGTCCCCGACCGGGGCCGTCCACTGGGCGATGTCCCGCGAGATCCTGCTCCAGGGGCTCACCGACCCGGCCGGCGAGGGCGACGTCGAGGTCTGGCCCAGCGTGGACCCGAGGGGCCGGGAGTGGGTGGCGTTCGAGTTCCGCTCCCCTGACGGCCGGCTGATCGCCCAGGCCGACACCAACGACGTGCAGCGCTTCCTCACCCTGTCGCTGGCAGCCGTGCCGGCCGGCACCGAGAGCGACCACCTCGACATCGACGCGATCGTGGACGGACTGCTCGGGCGCTCAGCGTCCTAGGAGCTCGGGCTCCCGCTTCCGCCACAGAGCATCGACCTCACGGGTGACCGGCCCCGGCGCGGGCAACTCCCGCCCGTCCCACCGCGACACCGCCTGCACGTCGCGCGTGGTCGACACCAGGAACACCTCGCTCGCCCGCTCGACGACCTCGATCGGCTCGTCGACCTCGACGCCGCCGTACCACTCGAGGACGAGCGCGCGGGTCACGCCGGCGAGGCAGCCGCTGGCCAGCGTGGGGGTGCGCAGTTCACCGTCGACGACGTAGAAGACGTTGGACCCCGTCCCCTCGCACAGGTGGCCGGCGAGGTTGGCGAAGATCGCCTCACTCGCCCCCTGCTGCGCCGCAGCGGCCAGGGCAACGACGTTCTCGCCGTACGACGTGGTCTTGAGGCCCGCGAGCGCCCCGCGCTCGTTGCGCGGCCAGGGCACGGTCGCGACCGCTGTCGTGGCCGGCCACTCCGTCATCGTGTCGGCCACGACGATCAGGGTCGGCTCCGCGTCGCCGCGGCCCGAGCCGAGCGGCGCCGGTCCCCCGGTGTAGGTGATGCGGATCCGGCCCAGCGCCAGGTCCTGGCCGTCGAGGACCGCCGCGACCCCGCGCCGTACGGCGGCATCGTCGACGTCCGGCAGTCCCATGCCATGGGCGGAGCGTCCGAGCCGCTCGAGGTGGCGGGTGAGGGCGAACGGAAGACCGTCGACGACCTTGATCGCCTCGAAGACCCCGTCCCCCACGGTGAGCCCGTGGTCGGTCACGCCCACCGCGGGGGCGGTCGCATCGGCGAGCAGTTGGCCGTTGATCCAGGCGCGCATGCCGCCACTCTAGGAGTGGCAGGAGGGGCGCGGGAGGCTCGCAACACCCCGCCGGAACCCGGATTTTGCACCCCCGAGGGCATCGGCTACTGTTCTCACGCACGCCGACCCCGGGGTCAAAGCCGGACGGAAGCATGCGGACATAGCTCAGTTGGTAGAGCGCAACCTTGCCAAGGTTGAGGTCGCGAGTTCGAGTCTCGTTGTCCGCTCGGAGAGGTCTCATCCTCCACGGTGGAGTGGCCGAGAGGCGAGGCAACGGACTGCAAATCCGTCTACACGGGTTCAAATCCCGTCTCCACCTCGATCGCCCGATAGATTCATGGGCGACACGGGCGATTGGCGCAGTGGTAGCGCGCTTCCTTGACACGGAAGAGGTCACTGGTTCAAACCCAGTATCGCCCACCAGAGTTCAGCAAGTCAGAGGCCGGTTCCCGCACAGGGAGCCGGCCTCTGTCGCATTTCCGGCGCGGGCTGGCAGGACAAGACCGCGACCAGAAACGGGGGATCCGGTCGCGGCCTTGCCACGTCGATCGTGGCACGGGCCCGCAAGGGCCTCACGGGCGGAATCTGCCAACGGCGCGGTCGTCCCCATGTCAGCGTGTGACGGTGGCCCCTCAGGAGCCGCCGCGGTCACGGCGTCTCGTGCTCCTCGAGGATCGGAGCGCTGGTGGCTTCGGCGGGGGGTGCGCCGTCACCGCGCGGCGCGGCCGGCGTACCCGTTGCCACGGCCTCGAAGTACCGGAGCATCTCGACCGGGAACGGCAGCACGAGGGTCGAGTTCTTCTCGGCCGCCACCTCCACCATCGTCTGGAGCAGCCGCAGCTGCAGCGCCGCCGGCGTGGCAGACATAGCGGCCGCCGCCTCGGAGAGCTTCTGAGAGGCCTGGAACTCGCCGTCGGCGGTGATGATCCGGGAGCGGCGTTCGCGCTCGGCCTCGGCCTGGCGCGACATCGAGCGCTTCATCGTCTCGGGCAGGGCGACGTCCTTGATCTCGACGCGGTCGATCTCGATGCCCCAGGCCGCGGCCGGGCTGTCGAGCATCACCTCGAGGCCCTCGTTGAGCCGCTCACGGTTGGAGAGCAGGTCGTCGAGGTCGCTCTTGCCGATGATCGAGCGCAGCGAGGTCTGCGCCACCTGGGCGATCGCGAAGCTGTAGTCCTGCACCTGCACCACGGCACGGATCGGCTCGATCACCTTGAAGTAGACGACCGCGTCGACCCGGACCGTCACGTTGTCTCGGGTGATGCCGTCCTGCGCCGGGACCGGCATGGTCACCACCTGCACGTTGACCCGCTTCATCCGGTCCACGACGGGGATGAGCATCGTGAGGCCGGGCCGCCTCAGCTCCTCCTGGGCGCGACCCAGCCGGAACACGACCCCGCGCTCGATCTGCTGGACCACCCGCACGCTGGTCACCCAGCCCAGGCCGGCCAGCACGGCGAGCGACGCCAGCGAGTAGAGCACGACGTCCATGACCACCTCCGGGAACGAGGAGAGCCTCGCTTCCGAGCGTACGCCGGTGACGGAAGCCATCACCCCGAGCGCGGCCGATGTCGAGGCTGCCCTTCATCACGTAGCGCAGGATGCGGCCGTACCGGTCCACGAGCGCCTGCGTCGGGTCAGGCACGAGGACGACCGGCGCGCCTGCCGGCAGAAGCCGTGCCGCAGCTCGCGAGGCAGCGTGCCCGCCGCACTCGATGCCGCTGTACACCTCAGGCGTGTCGATGCCCAGGAGCCTGACCCGAGCCATGGGCCCGCTCGAAGGCGACGACGCGTCGCACGGCAGCTCCTCCCGGTCAGGGACTCGCGGCCAGGATAGGTCCGCGGAGGGCCGGCGTACTTGCCCGGAAATGGGAGGAACCGCCGGGGTCTCGGTCGGCGGTTCCAAGAAGAACGTTATCCGGCAGAAGCCCGGCAATGGCTGGGTTTGCGCTCAAGATTCCCGCAAGAAACCGGGGGCCTGCGAAGAAGCGGCGCACTCCGGACATAAGTGAACCGCCGGGGTCTCGGGTCCCCGGCGGTTCGAGTACAACGCTATCCGGGCGACGCCCACGGCGGCAGTAAATTCACCTCAAGATTTCCTCAAGTTCTCGCCGGCCGGGTCTCCGGACCGCACGGCATCCTCCATCGGCGGCTCGATGACGCGCACCGGATCCGGCTCGAAACCGTTGCGCATCCCCCAGCTCACGGCCTGCGAGCGGCGGGTCGCGCCGATCTTGCGGTACGCCGAACGGATGTAGGTCTTGATCGAGTTGATGCTGAGGAAAGCACGCTCGGCGATCTCCTTGTTGCTCAGCCCCTGCGTGATGAACGCGAGCACCTCGGCCTCACGCGGCGTGAGGCCTTCGCTCTCGCCGGGCCATCCCCCGGCCTCGGCCAGCTCCTCCGCCGTGTCCCCGACACCGGTCAGGACGACCGTCTCGCCGTCGTGCACGGCCTCCAGGGCGCTCACGATCCGCTCCGCCGGCAGCGCCTTGGAGAGGAACCCGGCGACGCCGTTGGCGATGGCGCGGTCGACCCGGTCGCGCGGCAGGTCCCACGAGAAGATGACGACCCGCGCGCTGGTGTCACGCACCAGCTCGTCGAGGTCGGCCCCGTGCACGTGGCCGAACGTGTCGACCAGGATCAGGTCGACGTCGCTCACCACCGACATCTGGGCGTCAATCTCCACCACGTGGACACGGTCCCTGTGCGGCGCGAGCATCGCCGCAAGACCTGCCACCACGATCTCGTAGTCATTGAGAATCGCCATCCTGACCGGCCCCGCCCCCGAAAGCATGCGGCGAAGCGTATGCGTGGATCGGGCTCCGGTCGTGCAATTTTCGGCAATCCGTCCGAACGTGCTCAGTCGGGGGTGATCAGCTCCGCCGGCAACCACTCCTCCACCAGCAGCCACTCCCCCGGGCGCAACGAGGCGGCGTACACCACGCGGCCCTGCCACGCCGTGGTCGTACGGCGCCACTCGACCAACAGGCCGGGTCGCTTCACGCCCTGGCGGTCGACCGCATCGGCGACCCAGCAGTGCCTGGCCGGGCAGTCGTTCTCCGACTGGGCCGGAGGTGACGAGTCGCCGGGCCGGCGTCGCTCACCCAGGGGCACGCCGCTCCCCCGCTTGTTCATCCCGCCCGCCATCCGTTACGCGTCGAGTCTGCCGGCCCGCAGGTCCACCAGCATCCGGGACAGGGTGCGGTCGAGCGGATCGTCGGACAGGAAACCTTCACCGACGTTCGCGGGCAGGTAATGGGTGCCGAGGTTGTCGACCAGCCGGTGGTGGCCGTGGGGTGTGCGCCAGACGTACTCGCCCGGCCCGGTTTGTCGACATCGGTAACCGAGGTGGGTCTTGGCGCGGTGGTTGGTCCGGCCCAGGGGACCGGAGTTGTGGGTGCCGGTCTGGCCGCGCCGCCCACCGGCGACGTAGGGATCCGGGTGGTCGTAGTCGACGTCGCGGCTCGTCCCCGTCGCGTAGGGGAAGTAGTCGCCCGCCGTCGTGAGCCAGACCCGCTCCTTGAGGCTCTCCGGATGCTCGTAGGCGTTGGTCGACACCGCGTCGCGCAGGTCGATGACCGGCTGGAGGGAGACGTTCGCGTGGCCGAGCAGATCGGCCACCTGCCGGACCAGGAGCGGGCCGAGCTGCTCGCACCTGGCCACCCCCGAGGTCTCGCCGGACACCGCGGCCTCGGACAGGTGGACGTAGAGCGTGGCGATCGGTCGAAGCTTCGTGAGGTCGGTGTCTCTCAGCGCCCCGGCGAGCTCCTGGTCGACTGTCGCGGGGTCGGCGGCCTCCAACAGGAGCTGCAGGAGCTCCGCGGGGCGGGCGAGCCAGCCGAAGGCGATCGAGCGGAGCTCGTCCTTGGTGGTGCCCTCCGGGTGGCGGTCCACGAGGATGTCGGCCACCCGGTCGACGATTGCGTCCACCCACACGGCGTCCCCGGCGGTGACCCGGGCGATGACGTGGCGGAGGCCCTGCCCGTCGGTGCGCGACAGGGCGACGTACCGCCGGCGGCGCTCCTCCTCGACCTTGGCCTCGTGCGTGGCCGGATCGGCTTCGATGATCTTGGCCGTGGTGATCGTGAAGACGCGGGAGGGCGACTCGGTCGCGAGGGCGTCGGCAACCGCCCGGTCCACCAGGAAGGCGGCCTCCCGCTCCAGGTGGCGAGTCATGGCAGCGACCTTGCGCGCCACCCATGCGTCGACCTGGAGGGACTCCACGAGGTCCCAGCAGCGAGGCAGGCGGTGCTGGAGGTCGAGGACGTCCGCCATCGCGTTGCGGCAGGACAGCGGGTGCACCTGCCGGACGACGGCCAGCTCGTGGACGCAGAGCTCCTGGACCCGGGGCGTGCCGTCGCCGCCGACGTCGACCAGCCGGTCCTCGCCGCACCACACGCGGCGGCCGCTCTCGCGGCGAGGGTCGAAGGAGTGCAGCGCGGCCCAGTGGGCGATCAGCCGGAGGTCCTCGACCTCAGCCGCTCGACGCTGGTGCAGCACCGACTCCGCGCGCGCGAGCGTCGCCGCCGCGTCGAGTGAGTCGAGCTGTCCCAGAACCATGAGACATTCTATCGAACATGTGTTCGAGTCGTCAAGACTGGTGGTGCGGCCAGACTTCCGCGAACGGCGAGTCAGTCCTCGCTGGCGAACTCCTCGCCGTGGGTGCCCGGGCGCGGGGCCCACGGCAGCTCACGGGCGGGGCGCACGACGACCAGCCGGTCGCCGCGGGCGAGCTGGGTGACGACCGGGTCGAAGTAGCGGTAGACCTTCTCGTCGCGGACCACCGCGATCACCTGGTCCGGCAGCTTCTGCGGCTGCATGCCGACCTCGCCGACGAGCAGGTCACGCTCGGCGACCTCGAGCCCCTCGCCGTACGTCAGCAGGTCCTCCATCACCTGGCCCAGCGTCGGTGACAGCGACGAGAGGCCGAGCAGCCGGCCGACCGCGTCGGACGAGGTGATCACGGAGTTGGCCCCCGACTGCTTCATCAGCGGCGCGTTCTCCTGCTCGCGCACCGACGCGACGATGTAGGCATCGGGATTGAGCTGACGCACGGTGAGGGTGGCGAGCACGTTGGAGTCGTCGCGGTCGGTCGTGATGATGACCTGGCTGGCCTCCGCGACCCCGGCCCGGCGCAGCACCTCGCGACGGGTGGCGTCGCCGGTGACGACGGCCAGGCCGTCGGCGTGTGCCTCCGCCATGGCCCCAGGACTGGGGTCGACGACGACGATCGCCTCCCGGTCCTGGCCGTTGTTCACCAGGGTCTCGACGGCGCTGCGGCCCTTGGTGCCGTAGCCGACGATCACGACGTGGTTCCCCATGTGTTTCCTCCAACGGGCGACACGGAACATCTCGCGGCCCTGGGAGGCGAGCACCTCCAGGGTGGTACCGATCAACAGCACCAGGAACGCGATGCGGAGCGGCGTGACGACGAAAGCGTTGAGCAGTCTCGCCTGCGTGGAGACCGGCGCGATGTCGCCGTAGCCGGTCGTGCTCAGCGTGACGGTCGTGTAGTAGATCGAGTCGATCAGGCCCACGCGCCCGGTCGGGTCGTTCGCGTCGTGGTAGCCGTCCTTGTCGAGGTAGACCAGCAGGACGGTGCCCACGAGGATCCCCACGGCGGCGAGGAGCCGGCGTACGAGCTCCCACCACGGCGAACGCGTGATTTCCGGAAGGGCGATCTTCCCCCGGCTGTGTGCCACCGAGGGGTGGCTCGCGTCGTCAGGCACGGGGCGAATCTAGTCGACCGCACTGCGGCACTGGGTGACCGCCGGGCTCACGGGCGGGTGTTCGTCATCCGGTCCCGCAGGCGCTGCACGAGCTCGAGCCGCGCCCGGGTGGTGGCGTTCTGCGGGAACACCGTGTCGAAGGCGGCGTTCACGGCCGCCCCGATGAGCACCGCGATCGCCACCAGGTAGAGCCAGATGAGGACCGCGATCGGCGCCGAGAGCGGGCCGTAGATCGACTTCGACCCGGCCGCCGTCGCGGTCAGGACCCAACGCAGCAGGTAGGAGCCGCCGACCCAGGCGATGAGCGAGAACGTCGCGCCCGGCAGGTTGAAGCTCCAGTTCGTCCGGACCGGAACCGACACGTGGTAGAGGGTGGCCAGGAAGCAGATGGAGGCCACCAGGACCGTCGGCCAGTAGAACGTCATCACGAAGTCCGCCCGGTTCGGCAGCCAGTGCTCGACCAGCGACGGGCCGGCGACCAGCAGCGGGACCGAGAGGATGCCGGTGATCATCGCGAGGATGTAGAGCCCGAACGAGAGTGCCCGGGTCTGGATGATCCCGCGCTGCCCACCGAGCCCGTGCATGATCGTGATCGTGTCGACGAAGACGTTGAGCGCCCGCGACCCCGACCAGAGGGCGAGCACGAAGCCGAGCGAGATGACGTCGAACCGGCCGCCCTTCAGGACGTCGTCGATCGTCGGGATGATGATCTTGTCGACGGCGCTCTGCGTGAGCGCCCGCTGGGAGAGCTCGATCACCGCCGTACGGACGTCGGCCACCTGGGCCGGGGTGAACCGATCGGAGACGTAGCCGATCGCGCCGGCCATCGCGAAGATCAGCGGCGGCACGGACAGCACGGCGAAGAACGCCGCCTCGGCCGCCAGCCCGGTGACTCGGTGCCGGATGCACGACGCGACTGTCGTCACGATGAGCCGCCAGACGACTTCCCGGACGTGGTGGAGGCGGTTGCCGAGCCGGCTGCCCGACTGGCTGCCCGGCGGGTTGTCCGCACCTTGGGAGACCGCGTCCGGCGGGTTCTCCGAGGGCGGCATGGCTCTACGGTATCCACATGTCACCTCAGTCACCGGCCGACATCCGGGTCGCCACCAATCAGGCTCCACCGCTCGTGGGTCACAACGTCGTCACGACCGACCTCGCGCTGGTCGAGGCGGTCACCCGGCACGCCTCCGCCGAGGTGGTCGACGACCTCGCTCCGCTGGGTGCCGAGGCCGGCACCGCGGAGGCCCGCGAGCACGGCATCCTCGCCAACGAGAACCACCCGAAGCTCACGCCGTACGACCGCTACGGCAACCGGATCGACGAGGTCGCGTTCCACCCGTCGTGGCACTGGCTGATGGAGCGCGCGGTCGGGCACGGCCTCGCCGCCGCTCCCTGGGAGCAGCAGCAGGCGGGCTCGCCCCACGCGCACGTACGCCGCGCCGCCGGCTTCATGGCCTGGTCGCACACGGAGCCGGGACACGGCTGCCCGATCTCGATGACGTACGCCGCCGTCCCCGCGCTCCGCGCCGACGATGCGCTGGCCAAGGAGTGGACGCCGCTCCTGGCCTCGACGACCTACGACCCCGGCCTGCGCCCGATCTCGCAGAAGCACGGCGCCCTCGCCGGGATGGGGATGACCGAGAAGCAGGGCGGCTCCGACGTCCGGGCCAACGTGACCGAAGCGCGGCCGACGTCCGGCGGCGAGTACACGCTGCACGGCCACAAGTGGTTCACCTCGGCGCCGATGAACGACATGTTCCTCGTGCTCGCGCAGGCCGCCGACGGGGTCACCTGCTTCGTGGTGCCGCGGGTGCTGGCCGACGGGACCCGCAACCAGCTCGACGTCGTACGCCTCAAGGACAAGCTCGGCAACCGGTCCAACGCCTCCTCGGAACTGGAGTTCAACGGCACCGTCGCGCAGCGCCTCGGCGACGAGGGCCGCGGCGTGCGCACCATCATCGAGATGGTCGCGGCGACCCGGCTCGACTGCGTGCTCGGCTCCACCTCGCTGATGCGGCGCGCGCTGTCCGAGGCGTCATGGCACGTTGCGCACCGCTCGGCGTTCGGCTCGCTGCTGGCCGACAAGCCGCTGATGCAGAACGTCATCGCCGACCTGGCCGTCGAGACCGAGGCCGCGACCGTCCTGGCGATGCGCCTCGCGTCCGCGGTCGACAACCTGCACGACCCGCACGAGGCCGCCCTGCGCCGGATCGCGCTGCCGCTGGCGAAGTTCTGGGTCTGCAAGCGGACGCCGTTCATGGTGGCCGAGGCGCTGGAGTGCCTGGGCGGCAACGGCTTCGTCGAGGAGTCGGTCATGCCGCTGCTCTACCGCGAGGCGCCGCTCAACTCGGTGTGGGAGGGATCCGGCAACGTCAACGCCCTCGACGTGCTGCGTGCGCTCTCGCGCGAGCCGGAGGTGCTGGCGGCGTGGATCACCGAGGTCGGCCTGGCCCGCGGCGAGGACCCGCGCCTGGACCGCGCCATCGACGCCGCCCTCACGATGCTCGGCGACACCGCCTCGCTCGAGGTCTCCGCGCGTCGCCTGGCCGGACTGATGGCCGCCTGCCTGCAGGGGTCGCTGCTGGTCAGGTTCGCTCCCCCGGAGGTGGCCGACGCGTTCTGCTCCTCGCGCCTCGGCACGTCGTACGACGGGACGTTCGGCACGCTCGACAGCGGCGGACTCAAGGCGATCGTGGAGCGCGCGACCCCCACTCTCTGAAACATGCACTGACCCGCCCGGAGCTCCTGGCTCCCGGGCGGGTCAGTGATGTTGCGGGGTGTCAGACGCGGACCGGCTCGCGCTCCGTCAACGTCTCGGGCTCGGGATCGAGCCCGGGCGCAGCCTCGTGGTCGTCGACCATCGTGGTCTCGTCGAAGGGCTCGTGCCCGGCGAGCACCCGGTCCAGCCGGCCGCGGTCGAGGCCGCCGGTCCAGTGGCCGATGAGCACGGTGGCCACGGCGTTGCCGGCGAAGTTCGTCAGCGCACGGGCCTCGGACATGAAGCGGTCGATGCCGACGATCAGGCCGACGCCGTCCAGCAGCTCGGGGCGGTGCGAGCTGAGACCGCCGGCCAGGGTGGCCATCCCGGCACCGGTGACGCCGGCGGCGCCCTTGGAGGCGACCATCATGAACAGCAGCAGCGAGACCTGCTCACCGATGCTCAGCGGGTCACCCAGGGCCGAGGCGATGAACAGCGACGCCATCGTCAGGTAGATCGCCGTGCCGTCGAGGTTGAACGAATAGCCGGTCGGTACGACGACGCCGACGGTCGGCTTGTCGACGCCCGCGTGCTCCATCTTGGCAATCAGCCGCGGCAGCGCCGACTCCGACGACGACGTGGAGAGGATCAGCAGGAACTCGCGACCGAGGTAGCGCAGCAGGCTGAACAGGTTGACCCCGGTCGCCAGCCGCAGCACCAGGCCGAGGACGACGAAGACGAACACGGCGCAGGTGGCGTAGAAGCCGAGCATCAGCACCGCCAGGCTCTTCAGCGCGTCGACACCGGTCTCGCCCACCACCGCGGCCATCGCACCGAAGGCGCCGACCGGCGCTGCCCACATGATCATCGCGAGGACCCGGAACACCAGCCGCTGGATGTGGCCGACGCCGCGCAGGACGGGCTCGCCGGAGCGACCCATCGCCTGGATCGCGAAGCCGACGAGGAGCGCGACCAGCAGCGTCTGGAGGACCTCGCCGGAGGTGATGGCCGAGAGCATCGAGGTGGGGATGATGCCGAGCAGGAAGTCCGCGGTCGAGCCGTGGGCGCCCGCGGCCTGCTCGGCGCCGGCGGCGGCGACCTCGTCGGTCAGGTGCAGCCCGGCGCCCGGGTTGAGGAGGTTGCCGACGAACAGCCCGATGGCGAGCGCGACGGTCGACATGACCAGGAAGTAACCCAGAGCCAGTCCCCCGACCCGGCCGACCCGGGCGGCGCTGCGGACGGAGCCCACCCCGAGCACGATCGTGCAGAAGATCACCGGCTGGATCATCATCTTGATCAGGCCGACGAACGCCTCCCCCAGCGGCTTCAGCTCCACCGCGAACGACGGGGCCACGAGGCCGACGGCAATACCGAGCCCGACCGCGACGATGACGGCGACGTAGAGATAGTGGGTGCGGTTGCGCGGCGCTGTCGCCGCTCCCCGCCCTCCGGTGGTGGTGATGCTCATCGGGTCCTCCAGTCTTCGCCGGGCGGCACCCGGCTCTCGTCCCGCCATCGTGGTGCGGCCTGTGACGCGCGTCACCGTTCTGGTCGTTGAGTTCACCGGCCTGGTGCCGCCCATCCGGTGCGGCACAATGCGCCTCATGCGCGGAGCCGGCAGCAGACGGGAGCCGTCTGTCGCGCGCCAGATACTCGTGCTCCAGGTGCTGGTCGTCCTCGTCCTGGTGGTCGCCTCGCTCTCGCTGGCGGCGTACGACGCCCGCCGCGATGCGCGTGCGACCGCGACCGACCGTGCCGTGGTGGTCGCCGAGTCGGTGGCCGACTCCCCCACGGTCGTGAGGGAAGTGGGCGAGGCCGATCCGACGGCGACGCTGCAACCGTTCGCCGAGGACGTCCGGCGCGACACCGGCGTCGACTTCGTCGTGGTGATGGCGCTGGACCGGACGCGCTACACCCACCCGGACCCGACCCAGATCGGCAAGCCGTTCGTCGGGGACCTCGGCGGCGCGCCGGAGGGCGAGGTCTTCACGCAGGAGTTCACCGGCACGCTCGGTCCGTCGATGCGTGCGGTCGTCCCGGTCCTCGACGACGGCGAGGTGGTGGCGCTGGTCTCGGTCGGGATCACGGTCTCCACGATCGACCGCCACCTGCGCCAGGACCTCGGGCTGATCCTGCTCGCGGCCCTCGCTGTCCTCGTCGCCGGTCTCGCCGGCGCCGGGCTGGTCAGCCGGCGGCTGCGCCGGCAGACCCACGGCATGGGCGAGCGCGAGATCACCCGGATGTACGAGTACTACAGCGCCGTCCTGCACGCCGTGCGCGAGGGGCTCCTGCTCCTCGACCACGAGGGACGGGTCCAGCTCGTCAACGACGAGGCGCGCCGCCTTCTCGACCTGCCAGACGACGTGGTCGGCCGCTCGGTGCACGACCTCGGCCTCCCGCCCGGACTCGTCGCGGCGGCCCTGGGCCGCACTGCGGAGTCCGACGACATCTACGTCGCCGGCGAGCACGTGCTGGTGGTCAGCTCCGCCCCGGCAGCGTGGGAGGGCCGGGAGGTCGGTGCCGTCGTCACGCTTCGCGACCACACCGAGCTGCGGTCGGTCACCGGCGAGCTCGACGTCGTCCGCGGCCTCACCGAGTCGCTGCGCTCCCAGAACCACGAGGCCGCCAACCGGCTGCACACCGTGGTCTCCCTCATCGAGATGGGCCGCCCCGACGAGGCCGTCGCGTTCGCGACCGAGGAGCTCCAGGTCGCCCAGCTGCTCACCGACCGCGTCGTGGGCGCGGTCGGCGACCCCGTCGTCGCTGCCCTGTTGCTCGGCAAGACGGCCGACGCCTCCGAGCGCGGGATCGAGCTGACCATCAGCGGGGACCTGCCCGTCGAGGGGACCGACGTCTCCTCCCGCGACCTGGTGACCGTGGTCGGCAACCTGGTCGACAACGCGCTGGACGCCGTCGCCGGGCAGCCGCAACGCCAGGTCTCGGTGCGGATCGAGACCGCGGTCGAGGACGGGACCGAGGTGCTGCGGGTGACGGTCGCCGACAGCGGACCGGGCCTCACCCCCGACCAGGCCGCGCACGCGCTCGACCGCGGCTGGACCACCAAGGCGTCCGAGGGCGGCGGACGGGGACTCGGGCTCGCCCTGGTCGGCCAGGTGGCCCGGCGGCACGCCGGCGATGTCCGGATCGACTCCTCCGAGCTGGGCGGCGCGCGGTTCACCGTCACCTTCCGCCGGACCCGCGTCCACGTCACGGAGGAGCCGTCATGACCGTCCGGGTGCTGGTCGTGGAGGACGAGGCGCTCGCCGCGGAGGCGCACGCGGCGTACACCTCCCGCGTCGAGGGGTTCGAGGTCGCCGGGGTCGCCCGCTCGGCCGCCGAGGCCGCACGCTTCCTCAGCACCGACCGCCACGTCGACCTGATCCTCCTCGACATGCACCTCCCGGACGGGCACGGGCTCGGTCTGCTGCAGGGGCTCCGCGCCGCCGGGCACCTGTGCGACGTGATCGCGGTGACCTCGGCGCGGGACGCCGACGTGGTCCGCCAGGCGGTGGCGCAGGGGGTCGTGCTCTACCTGCTCAAGCCGTTCACCTACCCGACGTTCCGCGCCAAGCTCGAGCAGTACGCCGCCTACCGCGCGCAGCTGGCCGCGACGCCCGACCGGGTCGCGCAGGACGAGGTGGACAGGCTCCTCGGCTCGCTGCGCTCGTCGGCGACGAGCGCGGAGCTGCCCAAGGGGATGAGCGTCGAGACGATGCGCGAGGTCACGGCCGCGCTGCGCCGGGCCGGCGTACCCCTGTCTGCGAGTGAGGTCGCCGAAGCCGTCGGCGCCTCACGCGTCACGGTCCGCCGCTACCTCGAGCACCTGGCCGAGGCGGGCCAGGTCGACCGGCAGCCGCGGTACGGCGGCAGCGGTCGCCCCGAGGTGGAGTACGCCTGGCGCTGATCAGGTCAGCTCGAGGCCGGGGTAGAGCGGGTGCTTGTCGAGCATCTCGGCGGAGGCGCCCTTGACCTTGTCGGCCACGCCGTCGCCCAGCTTGTACGACGCCTTCGACGGGCCGCCCGCCTTGGTCGTGCCGGCCTCGGTGTTGGAGAGCACGTGCACGATCAGCTCCGCCACGTTGTCGAACTCGTCGTGGCCGAACCCGCGGGTGGTCAGCGCCGGGGTGCCCAGGCGGATGCCGGAGGTGTACCAGGCGCCGTTGGGGTCGGAGGGCACCGAATTGCGGTTGGTGACCACGCCCGCGTCGAGCAGCGCCGACTCGGCCTGGCGGCCGGTGAGGCCGAACGACGAGACGTCGAGCAGCACGATGTGGTTGTCGGTGCCGCCGGTGACGAGGTTCGCGCCGCGGGTCAGGAATCCCTCGGCCAGCGACTTGGCGTTGTCGGCAATCTTCTGGGCGTAGGTCTGGAACGCCGGCTGGCGCGCCTCGGCGAGCGCGACGGCCTTGGCGGCCATCACGTGCGACAGCGGGCCGCCCAGCACCATCGGGCAGCCGCGGTCGACCGACGGGGCGTACTCCTCCTGGGCGAGGACCAGGCCGCCTCGCGGACCGCGCAGCGACTTGTGCGTGGTGGTCGTGGTGATGTGGGCGAACGGGACCGGGTCCTCGTCGCCGGTGAAGACCTTGCCCGCCACCAGGCCGGCGAAGTGCGCCATGTCGACCATCAGCGTGGCGCCGACCTCGTCGGCGATCTCGCGCATCTTGGCGAAGTTCACGCGGCGCGGGTACGCCGAGTAGCCGGCGACCAGCACCAGCGGCTTGAACTCGCGGGCCTTCTCGGCGACCTTGTCGTAGTCGAGCAGCCCGGTCTCCGGGTCGGTGCCGTACTGCTGCTGGTGGAACATCTTGCCGCTGATGTTCGGGCGGAAGCCGTGCGTGAGGTGGCCGCCGGCGTCGAGGGACATGCCCAGCAGGCGCTGGTTGCCGAGCTCGTGGCGGACCTTCTCCCAGTCCTCGTCGGTCAGGTCGTTGACGTTCTTGGCGCCGAGCTTCTCCAGCGCGGGACCCTCGACGCGGTGGGCGAGGATCGACCAGTAGGCGACCAGGTTGGCGTCGATCCCCGAGTGCGGCTGGGCGTAGGCGTACGGCGCCCCGAACAGCTCCCGGGCGTGCTCGGCGGCGATCGTCTCCACGGTGTCGACGTTCTGGCAGCCGGCGTAGAAGCGGTGGCCGACCGTGCCCTCGGCGTACTTGTCGCTGAACCAGGTGCCCATCGTGAGGAGCACCGCGGGCGAGGCGTAGTTCTCGCTCGCGATCAGCTTGAGCGAGGCACGCTGGTCGGCGAGCTCCTGCCGGGTCGCGTCCGCGATCCGGGGTTCGACCGAGGCGATGACCTCGAGGGCCTGGCTGTACGCGCTGCTGATGAGGGCATCCGTCATGGCCACAGCCTAGTGATGCCTCCCGGGCCGGGCCGAGGGGCCGGGGAGGGCGTCTTCGATGTGACGTGGGCCGCACCCCACGCGTGGAACGGGCACGATATTCCAGCATCTGGACAGCGATCTCACGGCATGAGATTTCGCCTTGTCGGCAGGGTGTCCGCCCCCTGAGACTGGCCGACATGATCAGCGCTGCAACGCATGCCTACCTCGTGGTTCGACGCCACGTGGACCTCGGGCGTACCCGCAGCATGATGTGTTGGCCGTCCTGACCGGCGTCGCCCTCCTCGCGAGAACGACGACCCGTACGCCCAGACTTTCGTCCCGGGCGCTCGGTCCGGAAGGCCAACCCGACGACGAGGTCGGGCCCCTGACGAGTCGCGCGTCTCACAACCGCCAAGGAACCCGTTCCCCATGAACGAACAGGCCCCCTCCCGTACCCCCCGCCCCCGCGCCAAGCGCGGTGAGGGCCAGTGGGCTCTCGGCTACAGCGAGCCGCTGAACAAGAACGAGCAGACCAAGAAGGACGACAACCCGCTCAACGTCCGCAGCCGCATCCTGGGCATCTACTCCAAGCGCGGCTTCGACTCCATCGACCCGGCCGACCTGCGCGGCCGGTTCCGCTGGATGGGCCTCTACACCCAGCGTGCTCCCGGCTTCGACGGCGGCAAGACCGCCATGCTCGAGGAGGAGGAGCTCGACGACCGCTACTTCATGATGCGGGTGCGCACCGACGGACAGCTCCTCGGTGCCGACGCGCTGCGGGCCCTGGGCGAGGTGTCGACGACGTACGCACGCAACACCGCGGACGTCACCGACCGGAACAACATCCAGTACCACTGGATCGAGATCGAGGACGTCCCCGCGATCTGGGAGCGGCTCGAGGGCGCCGGCCTGGACACCACCGAGGCCTGCGGCGACTCGCCGCGGCCGTTCCTCGGCTCCCCCGTCGCCGGCATCGCCAAGGACGAGATCATCGACGGCTCCGAGGCGCTGGCCGAGATCAAGCGACGCTTCATCGGCAACCCCGACTTCTCGAACCTCCCCCGCAAGTTCAAGACCGCGCTCACCGGCCACCCGAGCCACGACGTCGCGCCCGAGGTCAACGACGTCTCGTTCGTCGGCACGGTCCACCCCGAGCACGGTCCCGGCTTCGACCTGTGGGTCGGCGGCGGGCTCTCCACCAACCCGATGCTCGCCCAGAAGCTCGGCGTCTGGATCCCGATCGACGAGGTCGCCGACGCCTGGGAGGGCGTCGCCTCGATCTTCCGCGACTACGGCTACCGCCGCCTGCGCTCGCGTGCCCGGCTGAAGTTCCTGGTCGCCGACTGGGGCGTCGACAAGTTCCGCGAGATCCTCGAGACCGAGTACCTCCACCGCGCACTCGTCGACAACCCGTCCCCCGCCGCGCCCGCACGCCAGGGCGACCACATCGGCGTGCACGAGCAGAAGGACGGCAAGTTCTACGTCGGCATCGCGCCGGTCGTCGGGCGCGTCGACGGCACCACGCTGAGCAACCTGGCCGACCTCGTCGAGCGGTACGGCGCCCGCGGCGCCCGGCTCACGGCGTACCAGAAGCTCGTGGTGATCGGCATCGACGGCGCCGATGTCGACGCGTTCACCGCCGACCTCGAGACGATCGGCCTGACCGCGCGCCCCTCCAACTGGCGCCAGAACACGATGGCCTGCACCGGCATCGAGTTCTGCAAGCTCGCGATCGTCGACACCAAGGACCGCTCCAAGGCGCTCATCACCGAGCTGGAGAAGCGGATCCCCGATCTCGACGTCCCGATCACGGTGAACGTCAACGGCTGCCCGAACGCCTGCGCCCGCACCCAGGTCGCCGACATCGGGCTCAAGGGCCAGCTGGTGATGGACGCCGACGGCAACCAGGTCGAGGGCTTCCAGGTGCACCTGGGTGGCGCCCTGGGCCTCGAGCCCGCCTTCGGCCGCAAGCTGCGCGCGCACAAGGTGACCAGCGCCGGGCTCGACGACTACGTCACGAACGTCGTGCAGGCGTTCCTCGCCGAGCGCGAGCCGGGCGAGGCGTTCGCGGCCTGGGTCGCCCGGGCCGACGACGAGTCGCTGCGCGGCGAGGGTGTCGACAAGCTCGACCACCGCAAGGTGGCGGTCTGACATGAGCGAGCGCGCTGTGCCGTACCACTGCCCCTACTGCGGCGACGAGGACCTGCGTCCCCACGAAGCCGTCTCCGAGTCGGGCGAGGTCACCTCCCCGCACGGAACGTGGGAGTGCCGGTCCTGCCTGCGCGCCTTCTCCTTGAAGATGCTCGGCCTGATCCGACCCTCGGGAGCGACCCCATGAGCACCCCATCCAAATGCTCACTTCGTTCCGCTTTGAACGGGGACCCCGCATGACTGCCGCCACCACCCGCAAGGCCCGCGCCTTCCGGGGCACCCACACCGAGGGGCGCACTCCCGAGGAGCTGCGCGAGCTCGTGTCGCACGTCGGGGCCGAGCTCGAGCTGGCACCGGCCGAGCACATCATCGAGTGGGCCGTCGCCACGTTCGGCGACCGCTTCTGCATCACCTCCTCGATGGGCGACGCCGTGCTCGCGCACCTCGCCGCCAAGGTCGCGCCCGGCGTGGACGTGGTCTTCCTCGACACCGGCTACCACTTCGCCGAGACGGTCGGCACCCGTGACGCCGTCGAGGCGACGCTGGACGTCAACCTGCTGACGATCACGCCCGTGCAGAGCGTGGCCGAGCAGGACGCGGCGTACGGCAAGGACCTCTACAAGACCGACCCAGACCTGTGCTGCAAGCTGCGCAAGGTCGCTCCCCTGGCCGAGTCGCTCGAGGAGTACGACGCCTGGGCGACGGGACTGCGCCGGGCCGAGACCCACAACCGGGTGATCGCGCCCGTCGTCGGCTGGGACGCCAAGAAGCGCAAGGTGAAGGTGTCCCCGCTGGCCCGCTGGTCCGACGAGCAGGTCGAGCGCTACATCGAGGACAACGGCGTCCTGGTCAACCCGCTCGTCTACGACGGCTACCCGTCGATCGGCTGCTGGCCCTGCACCCGACGTGTCGCCCCCGGCGAGGACCCGCGCAGCGGGCGCTGGGCCGGCACGAACAAGACCGAGTGCGGAATCCACTCATGAGAACCCAACCCTGCAACAACCTGAGGAGGCCGTGATGGCTGCTCCTGCCCTGGTGGCCCTGGCTCACGGGAGCCGTGACCCCCGCTCCGCCGCAACGATCACCGCCCTGGTCGACGAGGTCCGCGCGATGCGCCCTGACCTGCGCATCGAGCAGGCGTTCCTCGAGCTGTCCCGGCCGTCGTTCCAGACCGTCGTCGACCGCCTCGTCAAGGCCGGCCACGAAGAGATCGTCGTCGTGCCCCTGCTGCTCACCGAGGCCTACCACGCGAAGGTCGACGTCCCCAGCGCGATCGCGGCCGCCTCGGCCCGCCACGAGGGCCTGAAGATCCGGGCCACCTCGATCCTCGGCCTCGAGCCCTGCTTCCTCGAGGTGCTCGACGTGCGGATGCGCGAGGCGCTCAAGGCCTCGCGGGTGCGCGAGCTCGACGCCCTCGTCCTCGCCGCCGCCGGCTCCAGCGACCCGCTCGCCAACCAGGCCGTCGCCCGGCTGGCGCGGGTCTGGGGCCAGCGCCACAAGCTGCCCGTGACCGCGGCGTTCGCGTCGTCCTCTCCCCCGGCCACCGGCGAGGCCGTGCGCGCCTTCCGCGGCGAGGGTCGTCGTCACATCGCGGTCGCGTCGCTGTTCCTGGCACCGGGTTTCCTGCCCGACCGGGCCGCCGAGCTCGCCGTCGAGGCGGGTGCGATCGCGGTCTCCGAGCCGCTCGGTGCCCACCCGGAGCTGGCCCGCACCGTGCTCGCCCGCTACGCCGTCGGAGCCGTCGAGCTCGTCCCCGTCTGACCCGACCGGGCACTCAGGGGCACTGCCTGTGACTGCCCGGTCAGCCGACGAGCTTGGCCAGGAGGTGGTCGAGCTGGCGGGCCGGGTCGGCGGTGACCCCGCCGTGGACCGGTCCCGGCTGGAGCACCGTGCTCTTGGGCGCCTTGAGGAAGCCGAAGCGCTGGCCGATCGGCTTGGACGCGGCCGCTCCCCCGCGCTCGTCGCCGGCGCAGACGCCGTCGACGAAGGCCAGCGCCTCGCAGACCTGGTCCAGGTCGATGCCCGGGTCGAGGGCCGCGAGCCGGTCCCGGTCGACCTGCCACGCGACGGCGAGGAAGTCGGAGGCCTGGCAGTAGACCACCACGCCGACGTTGAGGAACTC
Source organism: Nocardioides sp. (assembly GCA_035759395.1). Lineage (GTDB taxonomy): Bacteria > Actinomycetota > Actinomycetes > Propionibacteriales > Nocardioidaceae > Nocardioides. The sequence goes on along the minus strand of DASTUX010000043.1, from coordinate 13,726 downwards.
CTCGCGGTCGACGCGCGGGACGCAGCGCAGCACGACGTACTGGTACGCCAGCCGGGTTGGCGTGCTCATGCCAGCACCCCCTGGGGCAGCCACTGCCGGGTGCCGAGGCGGGCGTTGAGGAAGGCGACGTACGCCGCGCGCACGGCGTCGGGGGTCTCCGCGCCGGGCACGGGCTCGAGCCAGGCGTCGGGCACCTCGGCCAGGACCTCGGCGAACACACCGTCGTCGAGGAGCGCCCTGATCTCATCGTCCGCGGCAGGGAGATCCGCGACGTGGGCACCGAGCACGTGGTCGGCCGGGTCCCAGGGCTGGGCGGCGAAGCGGTCCGGTGCATCGTCCTTCAGCAGGGAGCCGCCGGGCCACGCGTGGTGGAAGTAGAGCGCCGCACCGTGGTCGATCACCCACAGGTCGCCGTGCCAGAGGAGCAGGTTCGGGTTGCGCCAGGACCGGTCGACGTTGGCGCAGAACGCGTCGAGCCAGAGCACCTTCGCGGCCTCGCCCGCCCGCGTCGGCAGGTCGCCGTCGAAGCCGAACGCACCCGGCAGGAAGTCGACGCCCAGGTTGAGCCCCGGGCTGGCGTTCAACAGGTCCTGGACCTCCTCGTCGGCCTCGTAGCGGGCGATGTCGGGGTCGAGGTCGAGGGCCACGATCTCGGGGGTGCTCAGGCCGATCCGGCGGGCCAGCTGGCTCACGACCACCTCGGCCACGAGCACCCGCACCCCCTGGCCGGCACCACGGAACTTGCAGACGTAGGTGCCGAGGTCGTCGGCCTCGACGATCCCTGGCAGGCTGCCGCCCTCGCGGAGCGGGGTGACGTAGCGCGTCACCGACACGGTGGGGATCACGACAGCGGTGCCTCGTCGGTCAGGCGCTTGCGCTCGACCTCGACGTCGAAGTCGGCGGCCGGCCACTGCGGGTCGAGGTTCTTCAACGTGGCGTGCAGGAGGTTGCCGATCGCCAGGTTGCGGAACCACTTCCGCTCGCTGGGGACCACGAACCACGGCGCATGCTCGGTGTTGGTGCGTTCCAGCGCCAGCTCGTAGGCCTCGCGGTAGCGCGGCCACTGCGCCCGCTCGTCGATGTCCCCCGGGTTGAACTTCCAGTGCTTGCTGGGCTTGTCGAGCCGGGCGAGCAACCGCTCCTTCTGGGTCTCGGCGGAGATGTGCAGCATGCACTTGACGACCGTGACACCGCTGTCGACCAGCTCGCGCTCGAAGTCGTTGATCGCGCCGTAGCGGCGCTCGATCTCGTCGGGCTCGGCGAAGCCCCGGACCCTGGCGATCAGGACGTCCTCGTAGTGCGACCGGTCGAAGACACCGATGTAACCGGGCTCGGGGAGGGCCCTGCGGATCCGCCACAGGAAGTCGTGGGCCCGCTCCTCCTCGGTCGGCGCCTTGAACGACGTGATCCGCACGCCCTGCGGGTCCATCAGGCCCACGGTGTGGCGGAGCACCCCGCCCTTGCCGGAGGTGTCCATGCCCTGGAGCACCAGCAGGATCCGGCGCGCCGACTCCTTCTTGCCCTCGGCGAACAGTCGCTCCTGGAGATCACTGAGCTCGTCACCCAGTGCGAAGAGTGCGGCCTTGCCCTCGGCCTTGCCGCCGTCGAAACCGGGGGTGGCGTCGCTCTTCAGGGACGCCAGGTCGACGGGCCCGGGTGGCAGCCGGAGGGGGTGCTCGCTCATCGCCCCATCATGTCGCACTCACCCGAGCACCCGACGCACGTCGAGCGTGCAGCCCACGACCGTCGCGACCGACCCGTCGTCCTGGGGCTCGTCGAACCACAGCCCCTCGGTGAACCCCGCCTTCGCGAGGATGCGCAGAGACGCGGTGTTCCGGTGGTCGGGGGCGGCGAAGAACGCGGTGGCCTCGGGGAAGCGGTGGCTGGCGCGCACCATCCACGCCCAGAGGATTCGGACGCCGAGGCCGCGACCTGTCCACGACGGATCGCCGATGGCGTAGTCGACCCCGATCGCGTCCGGGTCCGGTCCGAGCAGGGCGTAGTCGGGGTAGTCGCCGATGCGGTAGTCCTGCACGAAGCCGATCGAGCGGCCGTTGACCTCCGCCACCCACATCCGGGTCGGGCTCATGCCGTCGATGCTGGGGCCGTACTTCTCCTCGACCAGCTCACGGGTCGGCTCGCCGTCGCCGGCCCACCAGCGGTGGACGTGCTCGCTCTGCCGCCAGCGGGTGACGTCGGGCAGGTCTCCGTGGGACATCGCGCGCACCGTGACCACGGTGTCGTGGTCGATGACGAAGCGCTTCACCTCACCGGAGAGGTCGAGCGGGGACGGCTCGGCGTGGATGCTCGAGGCGATCCGGCGCGCCGCGGCCACCCAGGACTCCCCCACCCGCACGACCCCGTCCAGCTCGCGCCCACGGTCGAGGACCGTCAGGTGCGGTGGGCTGTCGTCCATTCACGCGAGGCTACTGGCGCGTGCGTCCCGGCGGGAGGGATCAGGCGAGGTCGTCGCCGTCCGCGTCACGGCCCGCGCCGGCCAGCTCCTCACGGACGACGGCGAAGGCGAGCCCGGACGAGTAGCCCTTGCGCGCGAGCAACCCGACCAGGCGCCGAGTGGCGGTGGTGTCGTCGACACGGGACAGGGTGCGCAGCTTCTTGCGGACCAGCGCGCGGGCCGCGGACTCCTCGTCGGCCGGGTCGATCTCGTCGAGCGCCTCGCGGGCGACCTCGTCGTCGATGCCCTTGCGCCGCAGCTCCTGGGCCAGCGCCCGCCGCGCGAGTCCCTTGCCGGGCTGGCGGCTCGCGATCCAGGAGCGCGCAAACGCGTCGTCGTTGATCAGCCCGACCTCCTCGAAGCGGTCGAGGAGCCGGGTCGCCACGTCGGTCGGCACGTTGCGCGAGGCCAGCTTGTCGCTGAGCTCCTTGCGGCTTCGGGCCTGGCCGGTGAGCTGGTCGAGCAGGATCTTGCGGGCCACCGACTCGGGGTCGGCCTCCGGGCCGTCCGCGACGGGGTCCGGCACCGCTTCCGGCTCTGTGGACCGGGTCCAGGCGGCGACCCCCGCCGCGACGTCGCCGCGCCAGGGGTCACCGTCGGTGGAAGCCACGATCAGAAGGTGTCCACGCCCAGCGGGTCCACCGGCTGGTCGACCTGCGGGCCGACGCCGAGCTTCTCGAGGATCTTCTTCTCGAGCTCGTTGGCCAGGTCGGGGTTGTCCTTGAGGAAGGTCCGGGCGTTCTCCTTGCCCTGGCCGAGCTGGTCGCCCTCGTAGGTGTACCAAGCACCGGCCTTGCGGACCAGGCCCGCCTCGACACCGACGTCGATCAGGCCACCCTCGCGGCTGATGCCCTTGCCGTACATGATGTCGAACTCGGCCTGCTTGAACGGCGGGGCGACCTTGTTCTTGACGACCTTGATGCGCGTCCGGTTGCCGACCATGTCCTGGCCGTCCTTGAGCGTCTCGATGCGGCGTACGTCGAGGCGGACCGACGCGTAGAACTTCAGCGCCTTGCCACCCGTGGTGGTCTCGGGCGAGCCGAACATGACGCCGATCTTCTCGCGCAGCTGGTTGATGAAGATCATCGTCGTGCCGGAGTTGTTGAGCGCACCGGTCATCTTGCGCAACGCCTGGCTCATCAGCCGGGCCTGGAGGCCGACGTGGCTGTCACCCATCTCGCCCTCGATCTCGGCGCGGGGCACGAGCGCGGCCACCGAGTCGATCACGATCAGGTCGAGCGCACCGGAGCGGACCAGCATGTCGGCGATCTCCAGCGCCTGCTCACCGGAGTCGGGCTGGGAGACGAGCAGGGCGTCGGTGTCGACACCGAGCGCCTTGGCGTAGTCGGGGTCGAGCGCGTGCTCGGCGTCGATGAAGGCGACGATGCCGCCCGCCGCCTGGGCGTTGGCCACGGCGTGCAGCGCGACGGTCGTCTTTCCGGAGGACTCCGGGCCGTAGATCTCGACCACGCGGCCGCGCGGGAGACCTCCGATGCCGAGCGCCACGTCGAGGGCGATCGCACCGGTCGGGATGATGCCCAGGGCGGCCCGGGTCTCCTCGCCGAGGCGCATGATCGAGCCCTTGCCGAACTGCTTCTCGATGCCTGCGAGCGCGGCGTCGAGGGCCTTCTCGCGGTCTGCTCCAGCCATGTCAATCCGTCCTGTCCGGGCTCCCCGAGCCCCTTTGTCTGCTGTCTTCCGGGTCTTCGTCGTCATCGTGGTGGGAACGCTAGACGGGACCACCGACAGCCCCGAAACGCACCGGGACCTTGGGGACAACGCCGTTCATTGCCTCGCCTGTGGAGACAATCTAACCCGAACACGTGTTCGAGCAGGTCAGGTGGTCCCGGCGTGTCGTCCGCCCGCGACGGCGGCCACCAGGACACCGCCCGCGAGCGCCGTCGCAGCCACCGCCAGCGCGGGGTAGCCCCACCCGCCGACGATGACGCCGGCCAGCCCGCCGGCCGAGGCCGCGGTGAGTCCCATGACCAGGTCCGCCGCCCCCTGGACGTCGGTGCGCGCGTCCAGCGGCGCGTGGTCGGCGATCATCGTCGACGCAGCGACCGTCGCGAACGACCAGCCCAGGCCGAGCAGGAAGAGTCCCGCGAAGATCTGCCACGAGCTGCCCTCCGGCGAGCGGCTGCACAGCACCAGCGACACCAGCAGCAGCACTCCCCCGGCGAACAGCACCGGAGCGCGCCCCAGCCGGTCCGCCAGCAGCCCCACGAGCGGGGAGAACGCGAACATCCCCAGCACGTGCACGCTGATCACGATGCCGATCACGCGCAGCTCCGCACCGCCGTGCTCCATGTGCAGCGGCGTCATCACCATCACCGCCACCATCGCGGCGTGGGCACCGGCGAGACCTCCGACCGCGGCACCCAGCACCGGCCGCGCCCGCACGGCCTGGACCACGCGGCCCCACGACGTACTGCTGGTGGTGGCGACCGGCTCGTCGGCCAGCTCGCGGGCGAGGAGCAGCGGGTCGGGCCGCAGGAAGACCGCGACCACGAGGGCAGCGGCCAGCATCCCGACGCTGCCGACGGCGAACGGGCCGGTGAGCTCGGGGATCCCCAGCCCGTCGGCGACGTTGGCGGACAGTCCGGTGAGGTTCGGCCCGGCCACGGCACCGATCGTGGTCGCCCAGACCACCGTGGACAGCGCCCGGGCGCGGTGCGCCGCGGGCGCCAGGTCCGTGGCGGCGTACCGGGCCCCGCTGTTGGCGGCCGTCGTCGAGCCCAGCAGCACCGCCCCGACCAGGAGCAGCACCATCGAGTCGAGCACGCCGGCGACGACCGCGAGCACCGCACCGCAGGCGCCGAGCAGGTACCCGGTCATGAGGCCGACCCGTCGTCCGCGTCGCGACATCAGCCGCGCCAGGAGGTACGCCGCCACGGCGGCCCCGAGCACCTGGAAGGTCTGCGCCAGGCCCGCCTGGGCCTCCGACCCGGAGATGTCGCGCGCGAGCAGGGACGCGGTGGCGATGCCGATGGTGATGCCGACCGCGCCGACTGCCTGGGCCACGACCAGAGTGCCGATGGTGCGCCGCTGGACGGCGACGGCGTCGGGCCGGACGCCCACCTCGCTCAACGGTCGACCGGCGGGAGCTCGAGGGCCGACCACACCGCGAGCCAGACCTCCTTGGGCGACACGCCGGCGGCCAGCGCCTCGGAGGCGGTGCGGCCGCCCAGCTGCGCCATGACGAACTGGTCCGCCCAGGAGCGGGCGTACGCCGGCCCCAGAGCGGCGTTCATCCGCTCCCAGAACTCGGTGTGTCTCATCGGTGCCTCATGTCCGCGTCGCCAGCACGTCGAGCCAGGGCTGGTCGCGCGGACCGGTCTCGCGATCGACCTCGTCGACCTGCCACCCCGCGTCCTCGAGCACGTCACGCAGCTGCTCCTCGCGCCAGAACGTGAAGTGGCGAGGAGCGGCGACGTTGCCGTGGGTGGAGAACCTGGCCCCGTCGCCCTCCTTGAGGGCGAGGTGCAGGACGCCGCCGGGGCGGGTGGTCTCGGCCAGGCGGCGGAGCACGACCGGCAGGTCCTCGCGCCGGACGTGCAGGAGCGAGGCCGCGGCCCAGACGCCGTCGTACGCCGCGTCGCGGTCCGGGTCGGCGAGTTCGTCGGCGAGCGGGTCCACGAGGTCGGCCCCGTGGCCGTCGGCGCGGAGCAGCGCCACGAACGCGGGGGTGATGTCGGTGCGCCGGACCGAGAGTCCGGCCGCCTCGAGGGCGAGCGCGTCACGCCCGGGGCCGCTCCCGACCTCGAGGACGCGGGCGCCGTCGGGCAGGGCAGCCACGAAGCGCTCCATCGCGAGGCGGACCGAGTCGGGCATCTCCTCGGTGCCGGCGCGGTAGGCGTCGGCGTACGCGTCGTAGGACGCCACGGTGATCCGCTTGGTCACATGGGAGACGTCGTGGGCGTGGTGCACGAGGTCGTGCAGGTGGTAGCGGCCCATCGTGTCCACGGTGAAGCGGTCCCCGTTGCTGCGGGTGCCGGTGCGCTCCCACTCGTCGTCGGCCACGCCGGCGTACACCCCGGCGACGGCGTCGGCCGCGGCGATGAGCTCGGCGGCGACGGTCGTGGGCCGCTGCGAGCCGTAGTCCTGCTCGACCGCCGTCTGGTCCTGGTCCCAGTTCGCGAACGTCGGGTCGTCCTCGGTGAGCATCTGCCGCACCCGCTGGGCGAACAGCACGTTCACGTCCCGGACGTGGCAGGCGTACTCCAGCGGCGACCACACGTGCGGCGACGGGCGGACCGCGGCGTCCTCGGTGTCGAGGACGACCTCCCAGAGGGTGGCGTTGTCCCGGATCGCGTCGGGGATCCGGGTCCGGGCCAGGCCGGGTGCGTCGAAGCCGCACTCGGGGCAGGAACGCGCCAGGACCCAGGTCCAGTCCTTGGTGTCGGGCTCGATCGGCATGCGCACATCCTGTCAGCCGGACGGGCGGCCGTGACTGGCAGACTCGCCGCATGCTGATCCGCCCGGCCGACGCCTCCGACCTGCCGGCGATCGCCGCGATCTACGCCGACGAGGTGCGCACCGGGGTCGCCACGTTCGACCTCGAGCCACGTTCCCTCGAGGTCTGGGAGGCCCGGCTCGCGAGCACCGAGACCGGCGACCACCTGCTGGTGGCCGAGGAGGGCGGTGAGGTGTGCGGCTACGCCCACTCGTCGGCGTACCGACCGAAAGCGGGCTACCGGCACACCCGCGAGACGACGATCTACCTCGCGCCGGGCTGCCAGGGGAAGGGGGTCGGCAAGATCATGTACGACGACCTCCTCGCCCGGCTCGTCGCCGACGGCATCCACCTGGCGCTCGCAGGCATCGCGCTGCCGAACCCCGCGAGCCTGGCGCTGCACCGGGCCTGCGGCTTCGAGGAGGTAGGGGTGATGCGCGAGGTGGGACGCAAGTTCGACCGGTGGATCGACGTCGTGTGGCTGCAGCGGATCCTGGTCAGCTGAGCCGGATCGGCGCGGTCCCGAACGCCACGTTGAACCGGTCGCACCAGATCACGACCGAGCGGAGCCCGGCCAGGTCGGCGTCCGACGGGATCTCGTAGTTCTGGTTGCCGTGGGTCGCCTTCAGCTCGCCGAGCTTCACGTAGCGGCCGTCGTCGTACGACGACCAGCCTCCACCGGACGGCCGGTCGGTGACCCACACGTGCAGATCGGGCCCGTCGGACGTGGCGAGGTCCTCGAGGCGCACGAACCTGCGTCCGTCGCCGAGCTCGAGCACCAGCGCCCTGCCGCTCGTCCCGTGCTCGGCGTCCTCGAAGTCCCCGCGGGCCAGCACCCGGTCGGACCGTACCGGTGTCGACGGGCCGGCGCCGGTGGTCGGGTCCGCCGAGGCCGCGACCGCGCTGGTCGGTGGGGGCTCGTCGATCTCGGAGCTGGTGAACAGGCGCCACGGCTCGAACGCCCAGAGCCCGACCGCCACCACTGCGAGGGCCACCGTGGCGGCCAGCCACTTGAGCATGCGTTCGAGCGTAGCGCTCAGGTGAGCAGCAGCTTGTCGAGCCGGCGCCGCACGATCGCCATCCCGATCAGCCCCATCGCGACGAGGTAGACCACCGACACGGCCGAGCCCCACGACAGGGCTCCGGTCGTGAGCTCGCGGCAGAGCACGACGCCGCGGTAGAGCGGCGTGAACTCGACGACCCAACGGATCCCGGTCGGGAACGCGGTGATCGGGAAGAAGGTCGCGGAGAAGAGGAACAGCGGCAGCTGGACCAGGGTGATCTTGTCGAAGTCCTGCCAGGACTTCATGAACGTCGTCAGCGCCATGCACACCGCGCTGAACGCGAACCCGATCAACAGCGTCGCCGGCAGGGCGAGCAGCGCCCACCACGAGTCGACCAGGCCCATCGCGGTCATGACGACGAGGAAGGCGGCGGAGTAGGTGCCGCCGCGGAGCTGCCCCCACGCGATCTCGCCGCGGGCGATGTCGGCGGTGGTCAGCGGCGTGGCCAGCATCTGGTCGTAGAGCTTGTCGTACTTGAGCTTGAAGAAGACGTTGTACGTCGAGTCGAGCAGCGCGCCGTTGAACGCGGAGGCCGCGAGCATCCCGGGCGCGACGAACTGGGCGTACGGGATCGCCTCGCCATTGAACTCGAACGTCGTGATCAGCGCACCGACGCCGATGCCGATCGAGAAGAGGTAGAAGACCGGCTCGAGGAACCCGGTGAGGAAGAGCTTCCAGGCCTGGCGGTAGACGATGTAGTTGCGCAGCACGAGCAGTCGCAGCGCCTGGGAGGACGTCAGCGGTGGCGCGGTCCGCGCGGTGGTGTCGAGGGTGCTCATCAGCTCACCAGCCGCTTCGTCAGCCCGGACACCGACCAGAACCAGCCGAACACCGTCAGCGCCAGCAGCACCGCGACGTTGACCGCGGCCATCGACCAGTCGACGTGGTCGATGCAGAACATCCGGGACAGGTTCACGCCGTGCCACAGCGGGGTCAGCCGGGCGGCCCACTCCCCCACGTGACCCAGGTTGCTGACCGGGAAGAACGCGCCCGAGAAGAGGAAGAGCGGGAAGACACCGAGCCGGAACAGCACGCCGAAGCCCTCCTCGGAGCGCAGCCGCGCGGTGAAGCCGTAGACCAGCGAGGCGAAGGCCATGCCGACCAGGATCTGGGAGCCGAACGCCAGCAGCGGCCCCCACCAGGACTCGAAGACCCCGAACGGCGCCAGCATCAGCATGAAAACGGCGCTGGTGGTCGCGAGCCGGAAGGCGACGAAGAGCAGGTGGGCGGTCACGAGGTGGCGCACCTGCAGCGGCGTCGCGAGCATCGAGTCGTAGACCCGCTGCCACTTGATCAGCCCCATGACGGGGTACGTCGTCTCGCCCACCGCGGTCTGCATCGCGTGGGCCGCGACCAGCCCGGGCACGATGAACGCGAGGTAGGAGGTGGCGCCCTCGAGCTGGGCCGGGTCGCCCTCGATGAAGCCACCCAGCAGCACGCCCATCGCGATCACGTAGAAGATCGGCGACAGGAACGACGAGATCACCGACCCGCGCCAGGTGCGCTTGTAGACGGTCCACCAGTAGTCGAACTGGCGCGCGACGCCCTCCCCGATCGGAAGCCCGACCGGACGGACGTGGTCCTCGATCGTGGACATCAGTCGACCAGCGTCCGGCCGGTGAGCCGCAGGAAGACGTCCTCGAGCGTGGAACGGCGGACGAGCACCGCCACCGGCTGGAGTCCCCGCTCGTGGACCTTCGCGACGACCTCCTCGCCGTCGTCGGTGTAGACGAGCAGGCGGTCGGGCAGGACCTCGATCCGGTCGCCGAGGTCGGCGACCTTCTCGGCCAGGGCCTCGTGGCTGTCACCCTCGCTGGCCACGCCGAAACGCAGCTCGGCCACCTCGCGGGTGGAGTGCTCGCGGATCAGGGCGAGCGGCGAGCCTTCGGCGACGATCAGGCCCTTGTCCATCACGACCAGTCGGTCGCAGAGCTGCTCGGCCTCGTCCATGTAGTGCGTGGTGATCACCAGGGTCACGCCGGCCTGCTTGAGGCGGAACAGCTTGTCCCACAGCACGTGGCGCGCCTGCGGGTCGAGGCCGGTCGTGGGCTCGTCGAGGAGCAGCAGGTCGGGGCGGTTGATCAGCGAGCGCGCGATCGTGAGCCGCCGCTTCATGCCGCCGGACAGGTCCTCGACCTTCGCCTTGGCCTTCTCGGTGAGCGACACGAAGTCGAGCAGCTCGTCGACGCGGTCGTTGACCTCGCCCTTCGGGATCCCGAAGTAGCGGCCGTAGATGAAGAGGTTGTCGCGGACGTTCAGCTCGTTGTCGAGCGTGTCCTCCTGGGGGCAGACCCCGAGCCGGCCACGGATGGCCGGCCCGTGGGTCTCCGGGTCCATGCCGAGGATCCGCAGCTCGCCTCCGCTGACGGGCGAGACCGCGGCGATCATCCGCATCGTGGAGGACTTGCCGGCACCGTTGGGTCCGAGGAAGCCGAACGCCTCACCGCGGCGTACCTCGACGTCGATGCCCTTGACGGCCTCGAGGTCCCCGAAGGACTTGCGGAGCCCGCGGGCCAGGATCATCGGTTCGGTGTCAGCCACGGCTCAGACCCTAGTCGCGGGCGGGGACAGTCCTCACCCGATTTCCGGCGACCGCGCGATCAGGCGACCGTCGATCGACTTGCCGTTCCACTCGATCATCAGCAGGGTCGAGTCGTCGTTGGTGGATCCGCCTCGCGCGCGCATCAGGATGCCGGAGAGCCGACGGACCGACTCCTGGACCGGGACCCCGTCGGCCTCGACCCGTTCGATGAGCTCGTGCAGCCGGGCATCCCCGAACTCCGCGCCGCCGGAGACGTGCTCCTCGGTCAGGCCGTCGGTGAAGAACAGCACCCGGTCACCGGGCTGGAGCATCCGGTCGGTCACGATCGGCGTCGCTCCGCCGAAGCCGACCGGCAGGGTCGTCGGGCTGTCGAGCTCTCCCACGACCTGGGCATGGCGGATGAGCAGCGGTGGCGGATGCCCCGCGTTCACCCACTCGAGCCGGCCGGTCCCGACGTCCAGCCGCGCCATCTGGGCCGTCGCGAAGCGGTCCGGCTCGAACTGGCTGGCAACGGCCGCGTCCATGGCGGCGTACAGGTCGGCCAGCTCGACGTCGGTGCGTCGCGCGTGGCGGTAGGCGCCGATCGCGAGCGTGGCCATCACGGCGGCGTCCAGCCCGTGCCCCATCGCGTCGATCATGCAGACATGCAGGATGGGGCCGTTGAGCGCGTAGTCGAAGCTGTCCCCGGCCACGTCGTACGCCGGCTCGAGGGCCCCGGCGACCGAGACCTGGGGAGTGGCCATCATCAGCGGCGGGAGCAGCTGCCACTGCATCTCCGCCGACAGGCTCATCGGCCGGCGGCGGCGCGCCTGGAAGAACTGGTCGGTGTACAGGCTCTTGGTGACCAGGATGTCCGCGACCAGCCCGGCCAGCCTCCGCACCCACGGCCGGGCCTGCTCGTCGAGGTCGTCGTGGTCGTCGAGGGTGAAGGCGAGCACGCCGACGCGGTCCACGCCGTCGAGCAGGGGGATGTAGAGCCGCAGCGAGCCCTGCCTCCGGCTCTGCACGATCTGATCGGTCTGGAAGGCGAGCCCTGCGAGGGAGTCGTCGATGGGCTGGGGCGGGCCCAGGACGAGGCGCTCCCCCGGCAACGGCACCAGGGTCATCTGGTCGTAGTCCTGGAGCAGGACGGTCACGTCCCTCCCACCGATCGTCGAGATCTCGTGGGCGATCAGCGGAGGGATCTGCTGCGGCGGCATCGTGTGCGAGCGGTCCAGCAGCGATCCGAGCAACCGCTCGCCGAAACCGTCGGCCCTGCCCTGCGTGGCCACGAAGTCTCGATCGGCGTCATCACCGGCCATGCGCCCACCCTATTCCTGCTGGCCACACACCACCGGGTGATGTGCCGACGGGAGCCGCGGTTGTCGGTGGCGTGAGCAAGGATGGGGGCGTGCCCGACGCGTCACCCGATCCACTCGCGCGCTTCAGCGAGCCGACCCGCACCTGGTTCGGTGCGGCATTCGCCGAGCCCACCCCCGCACAGGTGGGTGCCTGGACGGCGATCGGCGCGGGCCGACACGCCCTGGTCGTGGCCCCCACCGGCTCCGGGAAGACGCTGTCCGCGTTCCTGTGGTCGATCGACCGGCTGCTCACGACGCCCCGTCCCGGGGACCGCACCCGCCGCTGCCGGGTGCTCTACGTCAGCCCGCTCAAGGCACTGGCCGTCGACGTCGAGCGCAACCTGCGCGCCCCGCTGACCGGCATCCGGCACACCGCCGACCGGCTCGGCGACGAGGTCCCCGAGCTCACCGTCGGCATCCGCTCCGGCGACACCTCGCCCGCCGACCGGCGCAGGCTCGTCACCGCTCCCCCGGACATCATGATCACGACCCCCGAGTCGCTCTTCCTGATGCTCACCTCCCAGGCACGCGAGTCGCTGCGCGGCGTCGAGACCGTGATCGTCGACGAGGTCCACGCGGTCGCCGGCACCAAGCGCGGCGCCCACCTCGCCCTCACCCTCGAGCGCCTCGACTCGTTGCTCGAGCGCCCCGCCCAGCGCATCGGCCTCTCCGCCACGGTCCGCCCCCTCGAGGAGGTCGCCCGCTTCTTGGGTGGCAGCGCCCCCGTCGAGATCGTCGCCCCACCCTCCGCCAAGCGCTGGGACCTCCGCGTCGTCGTCCCCGTCGAGGACATGACGGCCCCCGACCAGTACGACGAGGACAGCGGCGACCCGCAGCGCTCCCAGTCCATCTGGCCCCACGTCGAGGAACACGTCGTCGACCTGATCGAGGCCCACCGCTCCACGATCGTCTTCGCCAACTCCCGCCGCCTCGCCGAGCGCCTCACCGCCCGCCTCAACGAGATCGCCACCACCCGCGCCGAGGCCGCAGGCGACCGTGACGACAGCACCGGAGGCGGAGCCGAGGGTGGCGACGCCGCCGGCGAGGTGGCCGTAGGCGGAGACGGGGCTTCCGCCCCGTCGCAGACGGAGGCGGCCTCGACGGCGACCGCACGACCAACGCAACCCGGCCTCGGCTCCCCCGCGCAGATCATGGCCCAGTCAGGAGCATCGACCGGCGCCGGCCAGGTGATCGCGAAGGCCCACCACGGCTCGGTCTCCAAGGAGCAGCGCGCCCTGATCGAGGACGACCTCAAGCGCGGCCGCCTCCCAGCCGTGGTGGCGACGAGCAGCCTCGAGCTCGGCATCGACATGGGCGCCGTCGACCTCGTGATCCAGATCGAGTCACCGCCCAGCGTGGCCAGCGCCCTCCAGCGCGTCGGCCGCGCCGGCCACCAGGTCGGCGAGGTCTCCCGCGGAGTCCTGTTCCCCAAGCACCGCGGCGACCTCGCGCAGACCGCGGTGGCGGTCGAGCGGATGCGCTCCGGCGCGATCGAGTCGCTGCGCGTCCCGACCAACCCGCTCGACGTACTCGCCCAGCAGGTCGTCGCGATCACGGCCCTCGACGCCGTCCAGGCCGACGAGCTCTTCGACCTCGTGCGCCGCAGCGCGCCGTTCACCGGCCTGCCCCGGAGTGCCTACGACGCCACGCTCGACCTGCTCAGCGGCCGCTACCCGTCCGACGAGTTCGCCGAGCTGCGCCCGCGGATCGTCTGGGACCGGGTGACCGGCATGCTCACGGGCCGGCCGGGTGCGCAACGCCTCGCGGTCACCAGCGGCGGCACGATCCCCGACCGCGGCCTGTTCGGTGTCGTCCTCGTCGGCGGCCAGGGCCCGGGTCGGCGCGTGGGCGAGCTGGACGAGGAGATGG
>DASTUX010000042.1:0-5580 GCA_035759395.1 Nocardioides sp. | reverse complement strand
GGCATGGGCACGGTGCCGGAGGTCTCCGGCGTGGGGTGGGGTACGCCGACCGGGCGCGCGGTGATCGCCGCTGCGACCCTCGGATCCGGGCTCACCCTGCTCGACGGCACGGTCGTCAACGTCGCCCTGCGCACGATCGGCCGCGACCTCGACGCCAGCCTGGCCGAGCTGCAGTGGATCACCAACGGCTACCTGCTCTCGCTGGCCGCGCTGATCCTGCTCGGCGGCTCGCTCGGCGACCGGTTCGGCCGCCGACGCGTCTTCGTGGTCGGCACCGTCTGGTTCGCGACCGCCTCGCTGGTGTGCGGGATCGCGCCCACGCCGTTGGTGCTGATCGTCGCGCGGGTCCTGCAGGGGATGGGCGGCGCCCTGCTCGCGCCGGGCAGCCTGGCGATGATCCAGGGCGCCTTCGAGCCGGAGAGCCGCGCCCGCGCGATCGGCGCCTGGTCGGGGCTGGGCGCGATCGCGGCGGCCGTCGGCCCGTTCGTGGGCGGCGCGCTGGTGCAGTTCGCCTCGTGGCGCTGGATCTTCCTGATCAACCTGCCGCTGGCGGTGCTCACGGTGGTGATCGCGCAGCGGTCGGTGCCCGAGACCCGCGACCCGCGGGCACCCGGCCGGTTCGACCTGCCGGGTGCCGCGCTCGCCTCGCTCGCGCTGGGCGGCACGACGTACGCGCTCATCGAGTGGGGCTCGACCGCGGCGCCGTGGGCGGCGGCGGCCGGGGCCGCGGCGGCGGTCGCGTTCCTCGTCGTCGAGTCGCGCAGCGGCAACCCGATGATGCCGCTCGGCCTCTTCGCGGAGCGGACGTTCAGTGCCGCGAACCTGATGACGCTGCTGGTCTACGCCGCGCTGGGCGCGATCCTGTTCTTCCTGATCCTCGAGCTCCAGACCGTCGCGGGGTACGGCGCCCTGCAGGCCGGGGTCGCCACGCTGCCGATCACGGTCTGCATGCTCCTCCTCGCCGCGCGGGGCGGTGCGCTCGCCGCCCGGATCGGCCCCCGGTTGCCGATGACCCTGGGCCCCCTCGTGATGGCCGGGGGCGCGCTCCTGCTCCGCTCGGTCGGCCCGCACACGTCGTACTGGCGCGACGTGCTGCCCGGCCTGACCGTCTTCGGGCTCGGCCTGGCCCTGATGGTCGCGCCGCTCACGGCGACCGTGCTCGCGGCGGCGCCCGACTCGCGCGCCGGCATCGCCAGTGGGGTCAACAACGCCGTGGCCCGCGCCGGGTCGCTCTTCGCCGTGGCGGCGCTGCCGATGGCGGTCGGTCTCGCCGGTGAGGAGTACGCCGACCCCGGCGCCCTCGACTCGGCGTACCGCGCTGCCCTGCTGGCCTGCGCGGGGCTGCTCCTGGTCGGCGGGGCAGTCTCGTGGCTCACGATCCGGAACCCCTGGGTCGGGATCCGTCCCAACCCCTGGGCAGGGGATCGCACGGAGGTGTGATTAGGTAAGGCTTACCTAATCATGATCGGATCGTGGAGGAACGCCATGCGCACGGCTGTGCCGGAACGCGGGACAGCTCTGGGGCTGGTCAACGGACCCGTCCGGGCGACTGTCCGGGCGACCGGGCGCTACCCCGGGTGGGCTCCTGCGGTGGCCGGCCTCCTGGTGAGCCTCGCGGTCCTGGTGGCGCTGTGGGTCTCGAGCCACCTCGAGGTCGACCCGGTGCTCCACGACGTGGCGCTCTTCGGGCACCTGGCCAGCCTGGTCGTGGGGTTCGGGGCAGTGCTCGCGGTGGACTGGGTCGCCCTGCTCTGGCTGCTGCGCCAGCGCACGCTGGCCGACGTCATGGTGACCGCCGGCAACGCGCACCTGCCGATCTGGGCGGGGTATGCCGGCCTGGTCATCACCGGCATGTTCCTGGGGCCGGACCTGTCGAGCTGGCTGACCTGGACCAAGCTCGCGCTGGTCATCCTGATCGGCTGGAACGGCGTCGTCGCGACGAGCCTGATGACCCCGCTGTCGCGCATCGTCGAGCCGGCGACGGTGAGCCGGCTCTGCCTGGCCGCGGGGGCCTCCGCCGCGTTGTCCCAGGCCGGGTGGTGGGGCGCCATGGCGATCGGGTTCCTCAACGGTCGGTGACGACTGGGGAGAGACGCCCTAGGTTCGTGCCATGCGCATCGGTGTCCACCTGATCAGCTTCGACTTCGCGGGCGGCGCGCCGACCGTCGCGCCGACGCTCGCCGCCCTCGGTGCGGCGGTCGAGGAGGCCGGCGTCGACAACCTGTCGCTGATGGACCACTACCTGCAGCTGCGGATGATCGGCCCGCCCGAGCTGCCGATGCTCGAGGGCTACACGACGCTCGGCTTCCTGGCCGCGCACACCTCGACCGTCGACCTGCAGCTCCTCGTCACCGGGGTCACCTACCGGCACCCGGGGTTGCTGGCCAAGATCGTCACCACCCTGGACGTGCTCTCCGGCGGTCGGGCCGTCCTCGGGCTCGGCGCTGCGTGGAACGAGGAGGAGCACCGGGCCCTCGGCGTGGAGTTCCCGCCCGTGGCCGAGCGGTTCGAGCGGCTCGAGGAGACGCTGCAGGTGGTCCGCCAGATGTTCGGCCCGGACACCGGCCCGTACGCCGGTCGCCACTACCGGCTCGACGCCACCATCAACTCCCCGGCGCCGCTGCGGACCCCGCGGATCATGGTGGGTGGGGCCGGCGAGAGGAAGACCCTGCGGCTGGTCGCGAAGTACGCCGACGCCTGCAACATCTTCGCCAACCCCGACGGCGGTCCGACGGCCGTCCAGCACAAGCTCGACGTGCTGCGCGACCACTGTGAGCGGGAGGGCACCGACTACGACGCCATCGCGAAGACGATCCTCTGGTCGGCACGGCTCGACCCGTTGCGTGGCAGGGAGTTCGTCGAGCAGATGCGGGAGTTCGCCGCGATCGGGGTCAGCGAGGTCCACGTCATGCATTTCGGCAACGAGCCGGTCGGCTTCGTGGAGGAGCTCGGGCGCTCCGTCGTGCCCGCGCTGCACGACCTCTGACCGTCAGCGGCGAGCGTCCTTGAGGACGCTGTACCGCAGCCCGGGCGAGCGCTAGGCTGACGCGATCTGATGCGCATCACGAAACGGGATGCACAATGCGCAACAAGGCAGCGACCGACACCCTGGTCCGGCTCCTCGAGCAGGCCCGGTACGAGGTGCTGCCCACCCCCTCGGCCGAGGAGAAGGTCCTGCAGTTCCTGCCCCGGGACCGGGTCGTCACAGTGACCGCCTCGCCCGGCAAGGGTCTCGGCGAGACCCTCGACCTCGCCGAGCGGCTGACGGCGTACGGCTACACCGTGGTCCCGCACCTCGCCGCCCGGATGGTCAGCGGCCGCACGGAGCTGGCGGAGATCTGCGACCGGCTGACGGGCAAGGAGATCACGCGCGTCTTCGTGCCGGGCGGGGACGCCGAGCCGGTCGGCGACTACCCCGATGCCCTGAGCCTGCTCGAGGACCTGACCGTGCTCGGCAGGCCGTTCGCGCACGTGGGCATCACCGGCTATCCCGAGACGCATCCCTCGATCAACGACGACCTGACCGTCCAGTCGATGTGGGACAAGCGGCGCCACGCGACGCACATCGTCAGCAACCTCACCTTCGACCCCAGTGCCATCCGGACCTGGATCCGCCGGATGCGCGACCGCGGCATCACGATGCCCCTGCTGCTGGGGATTCCCGGCCCGGTGGAGCGCACCAAGCTGCTCGCGATGGCGACCAGGATCGGGGTGGGTGAGTCCACCCGCTTCCTGGTCAAGCACAAGGGCACGTTCGCGCGGCTGGCCGCCCCCGGCGGCTTCACCGGTGAGCGCTTCCTGGAGCAGTGCGCGCCCGCCCTGGCGACGCCGGACGCGCTGGTGGAGGGGCTGCACGTCTTCACGTTCAACCAGATCGCCGAGACCGAGGCCTGGCGCAACGACCTGCTCGAGCGGCTCCGGCGCTGACCCGTCAGCCGACGAGCGCGGCGAGCGCGTGCTCGAGCCCGGTGTCGCCGGTCTCGACGACGGTGAGGGGCAGGCCGATCGCGTCGGCCGCCTGCTGGGCCAGCAGCCGCAGGGCGTCGTCGGGTTCCTGGGCCAGCCAGACCACGCGGGTGTAGTGGCCGAAGTAGGTGTCGCGCAGCTCCGGCCACCGGTCGAGCCCGAGCTCCTGCAGCACGGTGCGGGCGAACGAGCGGACGAGGAAGTCGGTGAGCAGATAGGTCCCGGGCTGCTCGTCGAAGAAACCCTCCAGGCGCGAGGACCCGGCGAAGACGTCGTAGCAGTGCAGCCCCGGCAGCCGCTCCAGCCCGAGGTCGCGGCAGACCTCGTCGAGGGCGCCGTACGTCCCGCAGTCGGCGTAGCCCACCACGACCGAGGCGTACGTCGCGGAGAGGGCCGCGGCGAGCCGGCGCACCTCACCCGCGATCAGCTGGGGCTGGTTGTGCAGCAGCGGGGGCAGCGGGTGGACGTCGACGGGCCAGCCCCGCCTCGCGGCGATCGCGGCCGCCGGCTGGGCGATCGCGCCGCAGGCGATCAGGGCGATGTGGTTTCGAGACGGTTGCAGCGCAACCTCCTCAACCCCCGAAGGCGACGGTTGCAGGGCTTCCGCCTCAGCCGCCGAAGGCGAGCTGCTCGACGAACTTGTCGTTGAAGTCGGGACGGTCGGAGAGCTCGACATAGGTCACCTCCTCCAGCAGGGCGGTGGCCCCGGCGCGCTCGCGCAGCGAGAGCAGGGCCATCTTCGCGCCCTCGCCGGCGACGTTGCCCGCGGCCACGATGCGGAGCACCGGCAGCTTCGGCACCAGGCCGATCCGGACCGCCGAGGCCGGGGAGAGGTAGCTGCCGAAGGAACCTGCGAGCAGCACCTGCTGGACGTCGCGGTGCTCGAGGCCGAGCTGCTCGAGCAGCAGGGTCCAGCCGGTCGAGATCGCGGCCTTGGCGAACTGCAGCTCGCGGACGTCGCGCTGGGAGAGGTAGACGCACTCGGCGGGATCGGTGTCGGGTGCCGGGCGGTGCAGCACGAAGACCCGCTCCTCGCCGATCTTCGCCAGCCGGTCGGCGAGCGCCGGCGCGATGGTGGCCGCGTCCTCCTCGGGGACCAGGCGTCCGCTGGCGTCGAGGAGACCGACCCGGACCAGCTCGGCCACGGCGT
Source organism: Nocardioides sp. (assembly GCA_035759395.1). Taxonomy (GTDB): domain Bacteria; phylum Actinomycetota; class Actinomycetes; order Propionibacteriales; family Nocardioidaceae; genus Nocardioides. The sequence goes on along the minus strand of DASTUX010000042.1, from coordinate 464 downwards.
CGACCAGCCCCGAGCCGCACAGGCCCATGGGTGTCACGTCCCCGATCACGCCCAGGGTCACCGCGGCCTGCCCATCGGTCGCCGTCGGTTCGAGCTTGATCACCTCGATGGCGCCGTCGGCAGCGCGCATGCCGCACCGGATCGCGCCGCCCTCGAAGGCCGGCCCGGCGGGTGCGGCGGTGGACAGGATGGTCTCGCCGTCGGTGAGGACGATCTCGCAGTTGGTGCCGACGTCGATGAAGAGGCGGACCCGCTTGTCCCGGTCCATCCCGGTGGCGAGCATGCCGGCCACGATGTCGCCGCCGACGTACGCACCGAGCGCCGGGAAGAAGAAGGCCCGCGCCCGGGGGTGCAGGGAGAGGCCGACGTCCGCGGCCAGCACGGTCGGCGGTTGCGACGTCGACATGACGAAGGGGGCGACCCCCAGCGCCTCGGGGTCGATGCCGAGGGCGAGCGCCGTCATG
>DASTUX010000041.1:0-13610 GCA_035759395.1 Nocardioides sp. | reverse complement strand
CCGGTCCGGGTCGAGCCGGTCGCGCATCGCGAGGAAGTCGCCGAAGCGGGGGTACGCCGGGGCGAGGTCGGCCGCGGTGCGGGAGTGCACCTTGCCCCAGTGGGGGCGCCCGTCGTGCGCGCGCATGATCGCCTCGATCCCGGCCATGTAGGAGCGGTGGACGGCCGGGTCCGAGCGGTGGTGGGTGTGGAAGGCGAGGTACGTCGTGTCGCGGCCGTACGCCGTCGACAGCGGGACGTCGTCGGCCGGAGCGACCCGGATCTCGACGGGGAAGCTGATCCGCCACCCGGCGGCCTCGATCGCCCGCCGCGCCTCGCGGAGGGCCGACAGACCGGCCTCGCGCGGCACGGCGTACTCCATCTCGCGGAACACGACGTCGCGCCGGGCGGTGAAGACGCGGTGCGCCACGTCGCTGTAGCTGCGGGCGGTCAGCGCCCGGGCCAGCACCCGGTTCATCCGCGGGATCACCGCGGGGACCCGGTTGGCGCCGGCGCAGGCGGCACCGAAGACGGTGTTGGCGAGCAGGTCGTCGTCGAGCCAGGCCCGCCAGCGGGGGAGTGGCCGCGCATCGGAGAGGTCGGCGTCCAGCCGGTCGTTGCGCTTGGCGAGCACCCGGTCGGTGTGGGGAAACCAGTACATGTCGACGTGGTGGCTCCCGGCCACCATCTCGTCGAACGTGTCGAGCGCCGCGTCCCAGGTCATCGGTTGCTCGTGCGCCTCGAGCAGGAAGAGCGGCTCGACCCGGAACGTGACGGTGGTGAGGATGCCCAACGCGCCCAGACCGAGCCGGGCCATCTCGAGGACGTCGGGGTTCTCGTCGGCGCTCGCGCGCAGCACCACGCCGGTGCCGGTGACGAGCTCGAGGCCCGCGACCTGGGCGGAGAGCCCGGCCACCACGCCGCCGGTGCCGTGGGTGCCAGTCGAGATCGCGCCGGCCAGGGTCTGCTCGGCGACGTCACCCATGTTGTGCAGGCTCAGGCCGAGCCGTTCCAGCCCCGCGTTGAGGACCTTCAGGGGGGTCCCGGCCAGGGCGGTGACCGTCATCGCGTCCCGGTCGACCGCGACGATGCCGCTCAGCGCGCGGGGCGTGAGCATGGTCGCCTCGGGGACCGCGATCGCGGTGAAGCTGTGGCCGGTCCCGACCATCTTCACGGTCGACCGGTCGGCTCGCGCCTGCTCCACCGCCGCCACGATCGCGGCCGTGTCCGTGGGCTCCTCCACGCGCGTGGGCGACGCCGTCTCCAGGCCCGACCAGTTCCGCCACACCGTCACGGGACGCAGCCTAGGGGCGCGAGGAGTCCCGGGGCAGCGTCTGCGCGGCGAGCGCGGCGACCACCCCGGAGACGATCGCCACGGCGTACGCCGCCGACGCGCCGTGGGCGTCGATGACCAGGCCGGCGAGGGTCGCGCCGGGGGCGACGCCGGCGACCAGGCCGGTGTGCATGATCGCCATTCCTTCGGTCAACCGCCGGACGGGGACGGTCCGCTCCGTGAGCGACAGGGTCGCCACGAGGGTCGGCGCGATCGCGAAGCCGGCGACCAGCAGCGCCAGCCCCATCAGCGGGACCGACCCGATGAACGCCAGCGGCACCATCGCGCAGGCCATGGCGACCGTGCCCCAGCGGACGCGGTGGGACGGGCTGCGGCGCCACACGACCGCACCCGTGATGATCCCGGAGACGAGGCTGCCCAGCGCCCAGAGCGCCAGCAGCCCGCCGGCGTACGCCTTGGCGCCGTGCTCGGCGGCGAACGCCACGGTGGTCACCTCGGCGGAGCCGAACAGCGCGCCGAGCGCCGCGGAGACGACGGTCAGCGGCGCGACCGTCGCCCACGGCATCGCCGGCCGCCGCCCACCGCCGAGGTGCCGCTCGTGGACCGGCGGCTCGGTGGACCGCTGGGCGGCGAGGGCCAGGGTGCCGGCGACACCGGTCACGATCGCGACGCTCAGACCGGCGAGCGGGTGCCACGTGGTGGCCAGGACGGTCACCAGGATCGGCCCGACGATGAAGACGGCCTCGTCCGCGACGGCCTCCAGCGCGTAGGCAGTCTGCACGTCGGCCGGGGAGCTCAGCGCGTGCGACCAGCGGGCTCGCACGCACGAGCCGACCTGGGGGAGTGCCGCCCCGGCCACGGCCGCGATGACGTACGCCGCCCAGTCCGGCCAGCCCGACTCGACGGCCCACATGAGCATCGCCAGCGCGACGCCGAAGACGGTGATCGCGACCGGGAGCACGCGCGACTGGCCCAGTGCGTCCGTCAGCCGGCCGTGCACGATCGCGAGCACGGCGTTGGCGAGCAGGTAGGCGGCCGACACGGCCCCGGCGACGCCGTACGAACCGGTCGCGGTGGAGACGAGCAGCACGATGCCGAGGCCGACCATCGAGATGGGCAGCCGGGCGACCAGGCCGGTGGCACTGAAGCGCAGCGTGCCGGGCTCGGCGAGCACCCTGCGGTAGGACGACAACACCAGCGGAGCCTAGGGCTGCGGGACGAGGCGCACCGAATTCCGGGCAGTCCCTACGATGGGCGCCATGCCGCCTTCCCAGCAGCCCGACACGAGCCCGTACGACGCCCTGCTGCTCGTGTCCTTCGGCGGCCCCGAGGGCCCGGACGACGTGGTCCCGTTCCTGGAGAACGTGACCCGGGGCCGGGGGATCCCGCGGGAACGGCTGGAGGAGGTGGGTGAGCACTACTTCCAGTTCGGGGGACGCTCGCCGATCAACGACCAGAACCGCCAGTTCCTGGCTGCCCTGCGCGAGGACCTCGACGGCGCCGGGATCGACCTGCCGGTCTACTGGGGCAACCGCAACTGGGACCCCTTCCTCAAGGACACGCTCGCGCAGATGGCCGCCGACGGGATCACCCGGGCCGCCTGCTTCGTGACGAGCGCCTACTCGTCGTACTCCAGCTGCCGGCAGTACCGCGAGAACCTCGCCGACGCCGTCGAAGGCGTTGAAGGCGCCCCGCAGCTGGACAAGCTCCGCCACTACTTCAACCACCCGGGCTTCGTGGAGCCGATGGTCGACGCGACGCTCGCAGCGCTGGCCGACCTTCCCGACGGAGTGCGCGACCGCGCCCACCTCGCGTTCGTCACCCACTCGATCCCGCTGTCGATGAACGACGGCAGCGGCCCCGAGGGCGGGGCCTACGTGGAGCAGCACCTCAGCGTCGCCGACGAGGTCGTGGAGCGGGTGCGCCAGGAGACCGGCCGCCGCCACCGGCACCGATTGGTCTACTGCTCGCGGTCGGGCGCTCCCCACATCCCGTGGCTGGAGCCCGACATCAACGACCACCTCCAGCAGCTCCGCGACGACGGGGTGACCGCGGTCGTGATGGTGCCGATCGGCTTCGTCTCCGACCACATGGAGGTCATCTACGACCTCGACACCGAGGCGATGGCCACCGCCGAGAAGCTCGCCCTGCCGGTCGTGCGGGCGGCGACGGCCGGGATCGACCAGCGCTTCGTCTCCGCGGTCCGTGACCTGTTGCTCGAGCGGGCCGCCGTCGAGCGCGGTCAGGAGGTCGTCCGGGCCTCGGTCGGCAGCATCGCGCCGTTGTGGGACCGCTGCCCGGTCGGCTGCTGCCCGAACCCGCGTGCCGAGCGCTCAGCTCTGTGCGGAGCGGACTCGTGAGCGAGGACCTCGCCAGGATCGCCCTGCTCGCGGCCCGCTCCGCCGCCGAGCTGATCCGGGACCGGGCCGCGCACGGGGTCACCGTCGCGGACACCAAGTCGAGCTCCGTCGACCCGGTCACCGAGGCGGACCGCGCCGCCGAGGAGCTGATCCGCCGGCTGCTGCGCGAGCGACGGCCCGACGACGCCTTCCAGGGCGAGGAGGGCGCGGACGAGCCCGGCACGACCGGGGTCCGCTGGGTGATCGACCCGATCGACGGGACGGTCAACTTCCTCTACGGGCTGCCGCAGTACGCCGTCTCCATCGCCGCCGAGCTCGACGGGGAGGTCGTCGCCGGGGTGGTCCTCAACGCCGCGACCGGCACCGAGTACGTCGCCCACACCGGCCCGCGTCCGTCCGCCACCCGCGACGGCGAGGCGATCGCCGTCCGCGCCCCGGCGCCGCTCTCCCAGCGACTGGTCGCGACCGGCTTCTCCTACGACGCCGGGCTGCGCGAGATCCAGGCCCGGGCGCTGGTCCACCTGTTGCCGCGGGTCCGCGACATCCGGCGCCTCGGATCCTGCGCGCTGGACCTCTGCCACGTCGCCGAGGGCTCCGTCGACGGCTACGTCGAGGAGGGTGTCAACCTCTGGGACCACGCCGCCGGTGGCCTGGTCGCCAGGCTCGCCGGGGCGCGCACCGAGCTGACCGCGGGGGCCGGTGGCCGGGAGGTGCTGATCTGCGCGCCGGAGCACGGGTTCGACGAGTTCCGGGAGGCCGTTCGTGAGGCGGGGTTCCTGGCCGGCGGAGAGCCGGGAATCGGGGAATAGCCGGCCGTCGCCGAGCGTTCACGCGTCACGTCGTGGACCGGTGTGCGAGGACCTGCCCGGATGGTGCACAATCTGGCGCCGGCTACGACGAACAGACGGCTTGGCACGGGCTGCAGGGTTCCAGGGAGAGAAGTGACGCATGGCTACTGACTACGACGCACCGCGCAAGAACGAGGACGAGCAGTCCGAGGAGAGCATCGAGGAGCTCAAGGCGCGTCGGCACGACAAGAACTCCGGCAAGGTCGACGAGGACGAGACCGAGGCGGCCGAGTCCTTCGAGCTTCCCGGCGCCGACCTGTCCCACGAGGAGCTCGCCGTCGAGGTGAAGCCCAAGCAGGACGACGAGTTCACGTGCATGAACTGCTTCCTGGTGCACCACCGCTCGCAGCTCGCCGACGCCAGGAAGATGATCTGCAGGGACTGCGTCTGAACCGCTCCGCGTCCCCGAAGACCCCGGTCAGCTGACCGGGGTCTTTGCCTTGGTGGCGTCCTGGTCGTCCTTCTGGAGGTCGGGTGGCAGGTGGCCGGTCGACTTGGCGTAGTAGACCGCCGCCTTGCGGGCGGCCAGCATCCGTGCGACGCCGACGGCCGTGCCGCTCAGCGTGGCCCAGGCGACGGCCTCCCAGATCGCGACGTCGGGGTCGGCCGGGTTCGCGGGCGGGTTCTTGCCCGTGGCCGCCTTCCAGGACGAGTTGAGGGTCTTCTTCGTGATCGCCGCGGCGGCGAGCGCCGAGCCCAGCGAGAACGCGGTCCAGATCTTCGAGCCAGATGCCATGTGAGGACCCTACCCAGAACGGGAGAGCTCACCCAGCGCGCGGGCCAGTCGTTCCGGGTGGCGGGTGCAGACCAGCCAGTACGGCGTCGGGTCGGCCGGGTCGGTGATCTCGACCTTGACGGCCCGCTTGAGGTAGGGCCGGAGCAGGAGGAACGCGCGGGCGTCGGCGTCGACCCCCGCCGTACGACGCGTCGCCTCGGCGTCCAGGGGGACCGCCCGGCCGAGGTGGGCGGCGTCGATGTGGGCGGCTCCGGCGCGGAAGGTGCCACCGTGCACGCTGACGCGGGCCGAGCCGTAGGTGACGAAGGCCAGGACGAGCAGGGCCATCGCGACGCCGGTCACCGACCAGGCGACCGGGCCGGGCAGCGCGACGACGACCGCGAGCCACAGGCTGGCGACGAGCATCGTGCCCTGGACCCACCAGCGCAGCGGTACGCGCAGGCGCTCCTGGTACTCCGGGGGGCTCTCCACGGGGAGAAGACTTTCACGCGGGGTAGGGTCACCGGCCGTGACCCCCAGCCATGACCCGGACGCCGGCCTCGCCACAGACCTGGCCATCGACGTCGTCCGCCTCGACGCCGACCTGCCGCTCCCGGCGTACGCACACCCCGGCGACGCCGGCGCCGACCTGCTCACCACGGTCGACGTGACGCTGGCCCCGGGGGAGCGGGCGATGGTGCCGACAGGTGTCGCGATCGCGCTGCCTCCCGGCTACGTCGCGCTGGTGCACCCGCGCTCCGGCCTGGCGGCACGCCACGGACTGTCGATCGTCAACGCGCCCGGCACCGTCGACGCCGGCTACCGGGGCGAGATCAAGGTGATGCTGATCAACCACGACCCGGCCGAGTCGATCGAGCTGCGGCGCGGCGACCGGATCGCCCAGCTCGTGGTGCAGCGCTTCGAGCGCGCCCGGTTCGTCGAGGTCGGGGAACTCCCCGACTCGGCGCGGGGGTCCGGGGGATACGGTTCAACCGGAGGCTTCGGTCAGTCCTGACCAGCCCCGGATCACTGTGATCGAGGAGTAGTCCCGTGAAGTTCCGTCGCAAGTCCGCCGAGTCCGACCCCGCCGAGGCCGAGGTCGCCGAGACCGCGCTGCCCGCCGTCGGGCCGTTCGACGTCGACGACCTCCCCGACGACGGGATCGAGCGGGTGGACCTCGGCTCCCTCCTCATCGAGCCGGAGGCCGGCCGCGAGCTGCGGCTCCAGGTCGACGAGTCGACCGGCGAGATCCAGTCCGTGGTGCTGGCCGGCGCCGACGGCGCCGTGGAGCTGCGCGCGTTCGCGGCTCCCCGCGGCGGCGACCTCTGGAGCGACGTACGCCCGCAGATCGCGGCCGACATGGCCCAGCGCGGCGGCACTGCCAGCGAGCGCGAGGGCCGGTTCGGCACCGAGCTGCTCTGCCAGATGACCGTGGACCGCGGTGACGGCACGACCGGCACCCAGCCCTCCCGCATCATCGGCATCAACGGCTCGCGTTGGATGCTGCGCGCCACCCTGCTCGGCCGCCCGGCCATGGACGTCGAGGGATCGGCGGCCTGGGAGGACACCATCACCAAGATCGCCGTGCGCCGCGGCGAGGCGGCGATGCCGGTCGGCGACGTCCTGCCGGTCACGCTCCCCGAGAATGCCCGGCGCCTCGACCCGCCCAGCGCCTAGGCTCGAGGCATGGCCCCCGACAAGAGCCGGTTGCGCCGCAGCATCAGCAAGTGGGCGAACAGCGCCGACCAGGACGCCCGCGACCTGCGCAAGACGTACGCCGACTCCGGAGTCAGCACCATCGCGGAGGCACCGGACCGTGAGCGCGTGCGGCTGCGCGGCACCCTGCGCACCGTGACCCTGCGACCGCGCGGCGGCGTGCCCGCGCTCGAGGCCGAGCTGTACGACGGCTCCGGCGTGGTCACGGTCGTCTGGCTCGGCCGGCGTCGGATCTCGGGCATCTCGCCGGGTCGCTCGATGGAGATCCAGGGCCGCATCGGTTTCCTGGACGGCCAGCGGATCATGTACAACCCCCGATACGAATTGATGCCATGAGCGACTCCAGCACGACCTCCGCCTCCGCCTCCGTCGAGACCGTCGAGTCCGTCGTCCGCGCCCAGCTGGCCAAGGCGCTCGGCGGGCGCCGGGGCATGGTCGAGGCGGCGGTGCCGACGCTGCTCTTCACGATCATGTGGCTCTCGACGCGGGAGCTCCAGCTCGCCCTCGCGATCAGCGTCGGTGCCGCGGTCCTGCTCCTGGTGGCGCGGATCGTCCAGCGCTCCACCGTCCAGTTCTGCGTCAACGCGCTGGTCGGCATCGGCATCGGCTGGCTCTTCGTCTCGATGTCGGCCCGCAACGGTGGGAGCGCCGACGACCAGGCGCTGGCCTACTTCCTGCCCGGGATCATCTACAACGCCGCCTACACGGCCGTCCTCGCGCTGACCTGCCTGATCCGCTGGCCGCTGGTCGGCTTCATGGTCGGCAGCGTCACCGGTGATCCGACGGCGTGGCACCGGGACCGCCAGGTCGTCCGGCTGTGCACGCTGCTCACCTGGCTGCTGGTCCTGCCGTGCATGCTGCGGGTGGCGGTCCAGGGACCGCTGTGGTTCGCCGGCTCGTCGGGGACGATCGACGCCGACACCGCCATCGCCGCGCTCGGCATCCTCAAGATCGTGCTGGGCTGGCCGCTGCAGATCGGCGCTCTCGCCGCGATGGCGTGGGTGCTGGCCCGCAACCACACGCCGGTGGAGCAGCCCGCCGCCTGACCACGGGGCCGGGCTCAGCCGCCGTGGTTCTGCGGTGCGAGCAGTCGCTCCAGCTGGTCCTCGACGTCCGCGGGCACGACGAACAGCAGCTCGTCACCGGCCTCGACCGGCTGCTCGACGTCGGGCACGTAGACCTGGCCGTCGCGCAGGATCGTCACGAGCGCGCAGTTCTCGGGGAACGGGATCAGCCCCATCGGCTTGCCGACGTACGGCGAGTTCGACGGCAGCGTCATCTCGACCAGGTTGGCGTTGCCCTGGCGGAACGTGAAGAGCCGCACCAGGTCGCCGACGGTCACCGCCTCCTCGACCAGCGCGGACATGATCCGCGGGGTGGAGACGTTGACGTCCACGCCCCAGGCCTCGGTGAAGAGCCACTCGTTGTTCGGGTGGTTGACCCGGCCGACCGTGCGCGGGACGCCGAACTCGGTCTTGGCCAGCAGCGAGGTGACCAGGTTGGCCTTGTCGTCACCGGTGGCCGCGATCACGACGTCGCACTTGTCGAGCTGGGCCTCCTCGAGCGAGGACATCTCGCACGAGTCGGCGAGCAGCCACTCGGCGTCCGGGACCCGCTCGGGCTTGATCGCGTCGGGAGCCTTGTCGATCAGCAGGACCTCGTGCCCGTTGGTGATCAGCTCCCGGGCGATGGAGCGCCCGACGGCGCCGGCTCCGGCGATGGCTACGCGCATCAGGACTCCTCGGGGCCGCGTTCGATGATGGAGTAGGCGTGCGCGGCGTTCTCCTCGCGCATCACCAGGTGCAGGAGGTCGCCCTCCTGGATGACGCTGTCCTTCGTGGGCAGCATGCCCTCGCCGAGACGGTCGATCCACGCGATCCGGCTGCGCGACTGCGACTGGAACTCCACCGTGCGGTGGCCGATCCACGGTTCGGTGACGGGCACCTGGTCGAGCCGGATCGTGCCGGACGGGTCGCGGAAGTCGGGCTCGGCGCCGGCCGGGAGCATCCGGCGCAGCACCTGGTCGGCGGTCCACTTCACCGTCGCGACGGTGGTGATGCCGAGGCGCTGGTAGACCTCGGCGCGGCCCGGGTCGTAGATGCGGGCGACGACCTGCTGGATGCCGAACGTCTCGCGGGCCACCCGGGCGGCGATGATGTTGGAGTTGTCGCCGCTGGAGACCGCGGCGAAGGCGTCGGCGCGGCGGATGCCGGCCTTCTCCAGAACGGCCTGGTCGAAGCCGTAGCCGGTGATCTTGTCGCCGTTGAAGCCTGGCCCGAGGCGCCGGAACGCGTCGGGTTCGCTGTCGATGACCGAGACGGTGTGGTTGCGGTCCTCGAGGCTCCGGGCGAGCGTGGAACCTACGCGGCCGCAGCCCATGATGACGACATGCACGACACAGACGCTACCGCAGCGTGTCGCGCCGCCAGACCCGGTTGGGCCCGGAACACACCGCGCCGGGCGGATTGGTCTAGCCTTTCCGCTCGTGGGTGTCGGTGATGTGTCCAAGCGGATCCTGCTGGGGCGCAAACTGCGCAGCTCCCAGCTGGGAGAGACGCTGCTGCCCAAGCGGATCGCGCTCCCGGTGTTCGCGAGCGACGCCCTCTCCTCGGTGGCCTACGCCCCCGACGAAATCTTCATCATGCTGTCGCTGGCCGGCGCGTCGGCGTACGTCTGGTCCTGGAAGATCGGCATCGCGGTCGCGCTCGTCATGCTCGCGGTCGTCATGTCCTACCGTCAGACGGTGCACGCCTACCCGAGCGGCGGCGGCGACTACGAGGTGGCCACGGTCAACCTCGGCTCCAAGGCCGGGACCGTCGTCGCCAGTGCCCTGCTCGTCGACTACGTGCTCACGGTCGCGGTGTCCATCTCGTCGGGGGCGCAGTACGCCGCCTCCGCCGTGGGGGCGCTGAGCGGTCACGAGGCGACGTTCGCCTCGGTCATGGTGATCGTGCTGATGGCGATCAACCTGCGCGGGATCCGCGAGTCGGGCACGTTCTTCGCCTTCCCCACCTACGCCTTCATGGTCGCCATCCTCGGCATGAGCGCCTTCGGGATGCTGCGGCTCGCCACCGGCAACCTGCCGCAGGTCGAGAGCGCCGGTCTGGAGATCCACTCGGCACCGGGCTACGAGGGGTCGCTCACCACGTTCGCCCTGCTGTTCCTGCTGGCGCGCGCCTTTTCGTCCGGCTGTGCGGCGCTGACCGGTGTCGAGGCGATCTCGAACGGCGTGCCTGCCTTCCGCAAGCCCAAGAGCAAGAACGCCGCGACCACGCTGCTCCTTCTCGGCCTGATCGCGATCACGATGATGATCAGCATCATCGTGCTGGCCAAGCAGATGGGGCTGAAGGCCGTCGACCCCAACGACCTCGACCGGCTCACGCTGAACGGCAAGCCGCTGCCCGACGGCTACGACCAGCACGCCGTGATCGCCCAGATCGCCAAGGCCGTCTTCAGCGACTTCTCGCCCGGGTTCTACCTGGTGGTGACCGTGACCGGCGTGATCCTGGTGCTCGCGGCCAACACGGCGTTCAACGGGTTCCCGGTCCTCGGCTCGATCCTGGCCAACGACGGCTACGCGCCGCGGGCCCTCGGCTCGCGGGGCGACCGGCTGGCCTACAGCAACGGGATCGTCTTCCTGGCCGTCATGGCGATCGTCCTGATCCAGGTGTTCAACGCCGAGACCACGCGTCTGATCCAGCTCTACATCGTCGGCGTCTTCGTGTCCTTCAACCTCAGCCAGCTCGGGATGATCCGGCACTGGACGCGACACCTGAAGACCGAACGGGACCCCGCCGAGCGTGGCCGCATGATCCGCTCGCGCGCGATCAACGCGATCGGGCTCACCTTCACCGCGGTCGTCCTGGTGGTCGTGCTCGTCACCAAGTTCCTGTCCGGCGCCTGGATCACGATCCTGGCGATGGTCATCTTCTACATGATCATGCGCGGCATCAAGGGCCACTACGACAACGTGCAGGCCGAGCTCGCCGCCGACGAGGAGGACAAGGTGCTCCCGACCCGGGTGCACGCGATCGTCCTCGTCTCCAAGCTCCACAAGCCGACGCTGCGGGCGCTGGCCTTCGCCAAGGCCGCACGTCCCAACGTGCTCGAGGGCGTCTACGTCGGCACCGACCAGGAGTCGACCAACCGGCTGCTGGAGGAGTGGGACGAGCGGAACCTCGGCGTCCCCCTCAAGGTCCTGCACTCGCCGTACCGCGAGCTGATCAAGCCGATCGTCGACTACGCCATGGAGATCAAGAGGGCCAACCCCCGCGGGGTCGTGGCCGTCTACATCCCGGAGTACGTCGTCGGCCGCTGGTGGGAGCACCTCCTGCACAACCAGACGGCGCTGCGGCTCAAGGGCCGGCTGCTCTTCGCCCCCGGCGTGATGGTCACCTCGGTGCCCTACCAGCTCCGGTCCTCCCAGATCGCCCGCGAGCGCGAGGAGCGCGAGGTGATGCGGGTCCGCCCCGGTGACCTGCGCCGCGGGAACGTCCACGAGGAAACAACACAGTCTGGCCGGAAGGGTCGCCGATGAGCCGCACGCCCCGAGCCCGCAAGGCCCGCGGTGCGTCGCTGGTCGGCGCCAGGTTCGACGCCGAGGTCGGCCCCGTCGCGCACGGAGGCCACTGCATCGTCCGGCTGCCCGCCCCCGAGTCCCGGGTCGTCTTCGTGCGCCACGCCATCCCCGGCGAGCGGGTGGTCGTCGAGATCACCGAGGGCACCGAGGGCGACAAGTTCTGGCGCGGTGACGCGGTCGAGGTGCTCGAGGCGTCGCCGGACCGGGTCACGCCGCCCTGCCGCTTCGCCGGCCCCGGCCTGTGCGGCGGCTGCGACTTCCAGCACGTCACGCTCGAGCGGCAGCGCGAGCTCAAGGCGGCCGTGGTCCGCGAGCAGCTGGCCCGGCTGGCCAAGCTCGACCTCCCCGTCACCGTGGAGGCCGTCCCCGGCGACCAGGACGGCCTGCGCTGGCGCACCCGCATGCAGTACGCCGTCACGCCCGACGGCCAGCTCGGCATGCGGGCACACCGCTCCAGCAAGGTCATCCCGATCGACGACTGCCTGATCGCGCACCCCGACGCGCGGGTGGTCGAGCCGAACGCGGGCGGAGCCCTGCCGGTGGTCGAGCCGGTCGAGACCGCGCACGGCGCGCACGACTTCACCGTCGAGGCCGACGGCTTCTGGCAGGTCCACCCCGGTGCGCCCCGCGTGCTGGTCGACACCGTCCTCGACTTCCTCCGGCCCCAGCCCGGCGAGAAGGCCCTCGACCTCTACGCCGGCGTCGGGCTCTTCGCCCGCTTCATCGGCGACGCGATGGGGGAGCGGGGCCGGGTCGCAGCGATCGAGGGTGACCGGCAGGCCTGCGTCCAGGCCCGGGGCAACCTGTCGGGCCTCGAAGGGGCCCGGGTCGAGTGCGGCAGCGTGGACCGCGTGCTCTCCCAGTCGTTCGACGAGCCCTTCGACCTGGTCGTGCTCGACCCTCCCCGCGAGGGCGCCCGGCGCAAGGTCGTCGAGCAGATCGTGGACCGGGCACCGCGAGCGGTGGCGTACGTCGCCTGCGACCCGGCCGCGCTCGCCCGCGACGTGGCGTTCTTCGCCGAGCACGGCTACGTGCTGCGCAAGCTGCGCGCGTTCGACCTGTTCCCGATGACCCACCACGTGGAGTGCGTGGCGCTACTGGAGAAAGCCGACTCTGACCTGCAACGGAACGATTCGGGCTGATGGCTTCCGCCGAGTCGTCTCAAGACGCATCTTGGGCACACTTTGCGCACAACACGCCGTGATCCCGCGCTGGCAGACCTGTAGCGGCGGAGTCGGGCCCACTCGGCCGCGCGCAATCCCATGTTCCGATCCGGAGCTTGGAGGAGATCTCCGACTGAGGCTGCCCGTCCGGCACCAACTCCTTCGGGTGACTTTGGGGTATCGCCGCTCGATCGGTAGTGCCCTCGCAGGGCTCCATGAGCGAGGCGGTGCAGGGGTTCCGGGAGTCAGGCGACTCTCAATAGAGCGACCCGCACGCTCAAGCCGCGAAGCGGCTGACCTGCTCTCCGCACTGACGATGGTGCGACCGTCGTCTAGAGGTTCTACCTGAGACCGGCCTGGCCTTACGGGGGAGCGTCCGGCGTACGCCGCACCAGCCGGCCGTCGGGGTGAACAAAGAAGGTGGCGGCCTCCTCTTCGTTGGCGGCGGCACCTACCGCCACCGCCGCGGCCACTCCGCTGCCTTCACGCAGGCACGCGTGGATCCACGCCTGGTCCCGCGACACGAAAGCCCACGCTTCGATCGGATCCAGGCCGATGGCGACCAGATACGGGTGAGGGTCTTCGCGAACCGCGAGGAGCAGCAATGGGTTGGTGCTGAGCAAGGTGAGCAGTGCGGTCAGCCGGCCGGGGGCCTCTGAGAGGGGGCGGTACCAGTCAGCGGCGGCTCGCTGTCTGGACCCGACGGCGGTGGACCCGTCGAGCCCCACCGAAGTCGCCATCGCCAAGTCGTAGTCGCGCTCACCGAGCGGCGGGACGTACAGGGTTGAGGTCACCGTCAGCGGGAGCGAGGCGAGCTCGCCCAGGGCAATCGGCTGAATGGTCGGCTCCACGACCACGGACTGCGCCGCCCGGTAATGAGTGACCTCGTGGTCGGTCGGATAGAAACGCTGGAGGTACGCCATGAGGGCGGCGACGTGGCTGTCGTGGAATCCGAAG
>DASTUX010000040.1:0-8532 GCA_035759395.1 Nocardioides sp. | reverse complement strand
GGCGACGTGCACGCCCGCATCTCCGGCGTCGTCGACCACCTCGCCGAGGACGACGCGCACGCGCTGGCCATCGTCCGCAGCATCGTGGACACCTTCGAGCGACCGACCGCGCACTCGATCCCCGTGCACGCGGTCGAGGAGCCGCACGAGGACCCCGAGACGCTCTACGACGTCGTCCCCGCCGACACCCGCACGCCGTACGACGTGCGCGAGGTGATCCGCCGGATCGTCGACGCCAGCCGCTTCCACGAGTTCAAGAAGCTGTACGGCGAGACGCTGGTCTGTGGCTTCGCCCGGATCTGGGGCCACCCGGTCGGGATCATCGCCAACAACGGCATCCTCTTCAGCGAGTCGGCCCTCAAGGGCGCGCACTTCATCGAGCTGTGCAACCAGCGCGGCGTCCCGCTGGTCTTCCTGCAGAACATCACCGGCTTCATGGTCGGTCGGGAGTACGAGAACCGCGGCATCGCCCGCGACGGTGCCAAGCTCGTCACCGCGGTCGCCTGCTCGGTGGTCCCGAAGTTCACCGTCGTCATCGGCGGCTCGTTCGGTGCCGGCAACTACGGCATGTGCGGGCGCGCCTACGACCCGCGCTTCCTGTGGATGTGGCCCAATGCCCGGATCTCGGTGATGGGCGGCGAGCAGGCCGCGTCCGTCCTGGCCACGGTCAAGCGTGACGGCATCGAGGGCAAGGGCGGCGAGTGGTCGGCCGACGAGGAGGAGGCCTTCAAGGCGCCGATCCGCGACCAGTACGAGCACCAGGGCTCGCCGTACTACTCGACGGCACGGCTCTGGGACGACGGCGTGATCGACCCCGCCGACACCCGCCGGGTGCTCGGCATGGGCCTGGCCGCCGCGGCGAACGCGCCGATCCCGGCTCCCAACTACGGCATCTTCCGGATGTGAGCGGCATGTCCCTCGAAACCGTCCTCATCGCCAACCGCGGCGAGATCGCGCTCCGCGTGATCCGCGGCTGCCGCGCCGCGGGCCTGCGCAGCGTCGCGATCTACTCCGAGCTCGACCGCAGCGCGCCCCACGTCCGCGAAGCCGACGACGCCGTCCGCGTCGAGAGCTACCTCGACATCGACGAGGTCGTCGCGGCCGCCAAGACCGCCGGCGCCGACGCGATCCACCCCGGCTACGGCTTCCTCTCCGAGCGGGCCGCGTTCGCCCGGGCTGTCGAGGCGGCCGGCATCAAGCTGGTCGGTCCGTCCGCCGAGGTCATGGAGCAGATGGGCCGCAAGGACGCGGCCCGCGAGATCGCGATCGCCGCGGGCGTCCCGGTGGTCCCGCAGGGCACCGGCGACGACGGCGACTCGATGCAGTTCCCGGTCCTCGTCAAGGCCGCCGCCGGTGGCGGCGGCAAGGGCATGCGGATCGTCCGCGAGGAGGCCGGGTTCGAGGCCGCCGTCGCGGCCGCGAAGCGTGAGGCCGCCTCCGCGTTCGGTGACGACACGATCCTCGTGGAGAAGTACGTCGAGCACGGCCGGCACATCGAGGTCCAGGTGCTCGCCGACTCCCACGGCAACGTCGTGCACCTCTTCGAGCGCGACTGCTCCACCCAGCGCCGTCACCAGAAGGTGCTCGAGGAGGCCCCGGCCCCCACGATCACCGCCGACGTACGCCGCACGGTCACCGAGGCCTCGGTCGCCCTCGCCGCCCACGTGGGCTACGAGAACGCCGGCACCGTCGAGTTCCTCCTCGACGACGAGACCGGCGAGGTCTACTTCCTCGAGATGAACACCCGGCTCCAGGTCGAGCACCCGGTGACCGAGTCCGTGGTCGTCGCCACCACCCCGCACCAGCGGGCGACCGGCACCGCCGGCGCGCCGGTCGACCTGGTCCGGCTCCAGCTGCTCGTCGCCGCGGGGGAGGAGCTGCCGTTCACCCAGGACGACCTCACCGTCGTCGGCCACAGCATCGAGGCGCGCGTCTACGCCGAGGACCCGTTCCACGGCTTCCTGCCCCAGGCGGGGACGGCGACCCTCGTGCGCTGGCCGGCCGACGCACGGGTCGACGCGGCCCTCGAGTCCGGCAGCGTCGTGAGCACGTCGTACGACCCGATGCTCGGCAAGATCATCGTGACCGGCCCGGACCGCGAGACGGCCCGTCGCGCGCTGGTCGCCGCGCTCGACAACACCGCGATCCTCGGCCTGACCACCAACCTCGGGTTCCTCCGGGCGCTGGCGGCGAGCGACGAGTTCCGCGACGCCACCATCGACACCGCCTGGCTCGACACCGCTGAGGTGCCGGAGCCGGACAACGACACCGCCCGCGTCATCGCGGCCTGGACCCAGGCGATGCTGGTCGCGACCGACAGCGGTCACCCGTTCCAGGCCGACGGCTGGCGCTCGGCCGGAGACCCGGCGCCGGTGATCGTGGAGCTGGACCGGCCGGTCCGCGTCGACCGGGCCGCCGGCCGGGTCGACGACGGCGAGACGGTGCACTCGGTGACCGAGCTGCTGGCCGAGATGCACGTCGTCGTGCTGACCATCGACGGGCGGCGCGAACGTGCGGTCGTCAACGTGGCCCCGCACATCGTGGAGGTCGTGCACCACGGGCACCGCCACGTCTTCGAGCGGCCGGACGTCTTCGGCGACCACGCCGCCGACATCGGCGACGGCACCATCCTGTCCCCGATGCCGGGCACCGTCCTCGACGTCCGCGTCCAGGAGGGCCAGGCCGTCGCGGAGGGTGACGTCCTGGGCACGATGGAGGCCATGAAGATGGAGCTCAGCCTCAAGGCGCCGTTCGCCGGCACCGTCGCCGCGGTCGACGCCGCCGCCGGTGACCAGGTGGCGCTCGGCGCGCGACTCTTCCTCGTCGAGCCGCAGGAGGCCGAGTGATGCGCAGCCCCACGGTGGTCCCCGGCAACGCCGCCCCGATCGCCCCGATGCCCGACCGGGTGACGATCTACGAGGTCGGCGCGCGCGACGGCCTCCAGAACGAGAAGGCACTGGTCCCCACCGAGGTCAAGGCGGAGTTCATCCGCCGGCTGCTGGCCGCGGGCCTGCCGATCGTCGAGGCGACCAGCTTCGTGCACCCGAAGTGGGTGCCCCAGCTGGCCGACGCCGGAGACCTGATGACGATGCTGGGCGAGACCGGCCGCGACCTGCCGGTCCTGGTCCCCAACGACCGGGGGCTCGACCGGGCCCTCGAGCTCGGCTGCCGGCACATCGCGATCTTCGGCTCGGCGACCGAGACCTTCGCCCAGAAGAACCTCAACCGGAGCCTCGACGAGCAGTTCGCGATGTTCGAGCCGACAGTCCGCCGGGCCCGGGAGGCCGGGCTCGACGTCCGCGCCTACGTCTCGATGTGCTTCGGCGACCCGTGGGAGGGCGCAGTTCCCGTCGAGCAGGTCGTCTCGGTGGGCAAGCGGCTCTTCGACCTCGGCGCCAGCCAGCTCAGCCTCGGCGACACCATCGGGGTCGGCACCGCCGGGCACGTGACGGCGCTGGTCCGCGCGTTCGTCGAGGGCGGGATGGGCCTCGACCAGCTCGCGATGCACTTCCACGACACCTACGGCCAGGCCCTGACCAACACGTACGCCGCGCTCCAGGCCGGCATCACGACGTACGACGCCAGCGCCGGCGGCCTGGGCGGCTGCCCCTACGCGAAGAGCGCCACCGGCAACCTCGCCACCGAGGACCTGGTCTGGATGCTGCACGGCCTCGGGATCGAGACCGGCGTCGACCTCGAGGAGGTTGTCTCGACCAGCGCGTGGATGGCCGGCCAGCTCGGTCGGCCCTCGCCCTCGGCCGTGGTGCGGGCACTCTCCGGGGGTACGGCAGAATCGACTCCATGAGTCGGGTCGTCTACCTGCACATCGGTGCCCCCAAGACCGGGACGACCTATCTGCAGGACCGGCTGCGGGTGAACGCCAAGTCCCTCGCCCGGCACGGTGTCCACTTCCCGACCACCTCGGCGCTGGTGAGCCCCGGGCTGGCCCACTTCCGCGCCGCGCTCGACCTGCAGGACCAGGACTGGGGCGGGCCGCCGGGACATGCCGAGGGCGCCTGGGACGCGTTGGTACGCCGGATCCGTCGCAAGTCGGGCACCGTGATCGTCAGCCACGAGATCCTCGCCCCGGCCGATCCCGACAAGGTCGCCAAGGTGATGCGGGACCTGGCCGGCAGCGAGGTGCATGTCGTCTACTCGGCCCGCGACCTCGGCCGCCAGCTCCCGGCCGCCTGGCAGGAGAGCCTCAAGCAGGGACGCCGGTGGTCCTACCGCAAGTTCCTCAACCGGGCCGCGCACGGGAACCCGTGGTTCTACCGCGCCTTCGACCTGCCGGCCGTGCTCGAGACCTGGGGTGCGAGCCTGCCCCAGGAGCGGATCCACGTGGTCACCGTGCCCCGGTCGGGTGCGGCGCGGGCCGACGGGGGCAACACGCTCTGGCTGCGCTTCTGCGAGACCTTCGGCATCGACCCGGCCTGGGCGCCGCGCGACAGCGACCGGGCCAACCGCTCGCTCGGGGTGGCCGAGGCGCAGGTGATCCGCCAGCTCAACCGCCGCATGGACCCGGAGACCCGGCGCCAGTCCGACTACGACGGGCTGATCCGCGAGCTGCTGGCCCAGGAGCAGCTGGTCAACCGTGAGTCGGTGGCGGTCCGCCTCCCGCCCCGCCGCTACGCCTGGGCGGAGGCCGAGACCGAGCGTTGGATCTCGTGGCTCGAGGCCAGCAACGTCCAGATCATCGGGGACGTCGACGAGCTGCGTCCCCAGCGGCCGTCGGAGGACCAGCAGTTCGTGAACCCCGACAAGGTTCCGCCCAAGGAACAGCTCGGCGCGGCGCTCGACGCCCTCGTCGCCATGACGAGTGAGGCCGCTCGCCGCCCGGACCCGCAACGCCTGCTGCTCAACCGGGTCCGCGCGCAGGCCCAGCGCGTTCGTCAGAAGTGAGCGCCCGGAGTCACCGGACCGGTCGGGCCAGCAGCTCCGTGTCGGCGTACCGGCCGATCTTCCAGGTGGCGTAGCCGTCCGCTCCGGCGCCGACCAGCCCGCCCACCACGGGCACCCGGCGTCCCACGGTGATCGCGAGCCGCTTGCCGGCGACCTTGGTGATCAGCTCGGAGGCCACCTCGGCGGAGATGATCCGGTCCAGGTCGGGGTCGTGCGCCGGTGCCGTCGCCAGCGCCATCGGGGGCGCCGGCAGCTTCCGCTTCTTCACCAGGTCGTTGACCTTCTCCTCGCCCAGGAGACAGGCCAGGATCGCATTGCGGGTGCGCGGGTCGGACAGGTCGTAGCCGCGCAGGTGCGCGATCCCGGCGATCATCCGGCACTCGATCAGGGCCAGGCCGGTGATGTTGGCGGGGATCGTCACCGCAGCCGTCACCAGGCCGCCGAGGTTGGTCGCGAAGCCCTGGGCGCCGGCGTACCGGACGTGGTTCTCGATCACCTCGTGCACGGCGCGGTCGACGTTGCCGTGCTGCTCACGCAGCTGCTTGTCGGCGGCCGCCGCGGCGGGCGGGAACGGGCCGACGCCCTTGATCGCGCGCTGCAGCGCCTCGCGGACGAACGAGGTCGTGAGGTCGGGCGCCACCTCGGTGATCCGAGGCGCCAGGTGCTTGCCGATGCTCCCCTTGAGACTCATGGCTCGATCCTAGGTGGAGGCCGGGCGGCCACTACCGTGGATGCGTGCCCGTCGAGCCGTCTCCCTCCGCCTGGACCTTCGGCGATCCGGCGACCTGCGACGACTACGACGACCTCGTCGCGGTCGGCGCCGACCTGGAGCCGGGGACCCTGCTGGGCGCCTACCGTCGCGGGCTGTTCCCGATGCCGTCGGGGACCCCGGGCGACCCCATGTACTGGTTCTGCCCTGTCCGGCGGGGAGTCCTGCCCCTCGACCGGCTCGTGGTGTCGCGGTCCCTGCGGCGCTCGGTCCGCGAGTTCGACCTCCGCGTCGACACGGCCTTCGAGGAGGTCATCGACGCGTGTGGGGACCCCGCTCGTGACGCCGGGTGGATCGACGCCGACATCCGGGCGGCGTACCTGCGGCTTCACGGGCTGGGCTGGGCGCACTCCGTCGAGACCTGGCACGAGGGGCGCTTGGTCGGTGGGCTGTACGGCGTGGCGATCGGCGGCCTGTTTGCGGGGGAGTCGATGTTCCACCGGGAGCGCGACGCCTCCAAGGTGGCTCTTGTCGGGCTGGTGTCGTTGCTCAGCGACGACCACGCAGCCGACCGGCTGATCGACGTGCAGTGGAGTACGCCACACCTGGCGAGCCTCGGTGTGACCGAGGTCTCGCGTGCGGCGTACCTGCATCGCCTGCCGGACGTCCTTGCCGTTCCGGGGCCGCAGGCCTTCGAGGGGCCCCACGGTGTGCGCCCACCCCCCATGGGGCATGGTGGCGGGCAGACGCACCAACCAGAGGAGACTTGATGAAGCACGCCCTGATTGCCGCCAGCCTGGTGCTGGTCGCCGGCACCACCTTCGGCTGCGGTGGGAACTCGGACGACGACAAGGCTGCGTCCGAGACCACGTCGACGGACGACTTCTGCACGGCCTACAAGAGCCTCTTCTCCTCGTTCGAGGGCGCGACGAAGCCGCCCTCCGACGCGGAGGCGGTCAAGGCGATCAAGGACTGGGGCACCGAGATGGAGGACACCGGGACGCCCGAGGACATCCCGGCCGACGCCAAGGAGGGCTTCGAGCTCGTCCTGGACACCATCGCGGACATCCCGGACGACGCCACCAAGGCAGAGATCCAGCAGCTGACGGGCGACCTCAGCGCCGAGGAGCAGAAGGCGTCCGATGCCTTCGGCAAGTGGGCGTCGGAGACCTGCCCGCAGGAGACGCCGTCCGGCACCCCCTCGCAGTAGGGGTCACCGTTCCCGGCTGATCACACGATCTGGGCCGGGCCGCCGGACTCGCTCACCATGGGCCGTCCGGCGCCCGCCCAGTCGAGCATGCCGCCGTCGAGGTTGACCGCGTCGTGCCCCCGCTGGACGAGGTAGCCCACGGCCTGCGCCGAGCGTCCGCCGATCTTGCACACGACCAGCGTCTGACCTGCCGGCACCTCCTCGAGCCGCTGCGGCAGGTCCATCAGCGGGATGTGCAGCGCACCCTCGATGTGGCCGTGGGTCCACTCCACCGACTCCCGGACGTCGAGCACCGTGAGGTCCTCGGGAAGCGGGTCGGGGACGCCGTCGATGGTCACGGTCGGCACGTGGTGATGCATTTCGGTTCTCCCAGGAGTCACTTGAGCAGCTTCGAGAGTCGGCGGTCCGCGAGCGGCTTCCCGCCGGTCTGACAGGTCGGACAGTACTGAAGGCTGGAGTCGGCGAAGGAGACCTCCCGCACCACGTCCCCGCAGACAGGGCAGGGCTGGCCGGTCCGGCCGTGTACGGCGAGGTGCGTCTTCTTCTCGCCCTTCAGCTCGCTGGCGTGCAGGCCACGTGACCGGGCGACCGCGTCGCCGAGGACGTCGCGGATCGCGTCGTACAGGGTCTGGAGCTCGGCCTCACCCAGGCTGCTCGCGGGCTTGAACGGCGACATCCTCGCCGCGTGGAGCAGCTCGTCGGAGTAGGCGTTCCCGATCCCGGCGATGGTGCCCTGGTGACGCAGGACGCCCTTGATCTGGGCGCGCCCGGCATCGGTGAGGATGCGTCGCAGGGCATCGATGGTGAACGCGTCGCCGAGCGGATCCGGCCCCAGCGCGGCGATGCCGGGCACGTCACTCGGAGCGCGCACGACGTACATCGCCAGGCTCTTCTTGGTGCCGGCCTCGGTGATGTCGAGCCCCGACTGGTCGTCGAGGACGACCCGCACCGCCAGCGGTGACTTGTTGCTCGGCTTGGGCGGGATGGTCGGCACCTCGTCGCGCCAGCGCACCCAGCCGGCGCGGGCGAGGTGCAGGACCAGGTGCAGCCCGGACGCATGGATGTCGAGGAACTTCCCGTGCCGGGTCACGTCGTCGACCATCGTGCCCTCGAGGGCACTCAGCGGCGGGTCGAAGGTCTTCAGCGCGCTGAACGCGGCCACGTGCACCTTCACGATCGCGCGGTCCGTCAGCCGGCCCTTGAGGTCGAGGGCCAGGGCTTCCACCTCGGGCAGCTCGGGCACGGCGCTCAGTCTAGGTCGAGATACCCCATCCGGGGCTCCCGTTCGGGCGGGGCGGCGACCTAGCGTCGGGACGTGAGGCCCGTACGTCGTCGCACCGGTATCGCCGCGGTCACCGCCGGCGCCGGGTTCTTCGCGGGGCAGGCGGGGGAGCTCGTGCTGGGCTCGCCGTCCGACGTCGTCGACATCGTCTTCGTCCTGCTCGTCGGCATCGGCTTCGCCGGGCTCGCCCTCGCCCTGTGGGACCTGCGGGCGGTGGTCGTGGCGCCGACGAGCGCCCGGGTCGGCCTGTGGATGGCGATGACGGGAGCCGTGGTGCTCCTGCTCTTCGCCCTCCAGGTGCTCGTCGTCCAGGCGCGCACCGGCGACGTGCCCCAGAGCTTCCAGCTGTTCGCGCTCGGCTTCCTCCTCGTGCTGATGGGCCAGGTCATGTTCGCCCCCGGCCTCCTCGGGACCGACCTGAGCCGGGCC
>DASTUX010000039.1:0-15061 GCA_035759395.1 Nocardioides sp. | reverse complement strand
AGGACGAGCTCGGCGGCCTTCTCCTGCTCGGCCGCGAACGGGTGGAACGCCAGCGCCCGGCTGGTGTCGGTGTGCTGGCCGTTGATCCACGGGTCGTCCGCACACATGTCGTGCCCGGCGGTGGCGGGGAACAGGTCGACGTACTCGCCGTGCGCCGCCTTCGCGCCCTGCTCGACGGCGTCGGCCAGGCCCTCGAGGATCCGGCGGGCGTAGGCGTAGTCGCCGGTCGCGAGCGGCATCAGCTGCGGGCAGGTGCCGGTGGCCGGCAGGATCTGCGGGTAGCCCACGACGAGGACCCTGGCCTTCGGTGCCCGGTTGCGGATGCCCTCGACGATCGCGGTCACGTGGGCGCGGATCTGCGGCAGGGCGCGGGTCAGCCTGTCCGATCCGCCCGAGCTCAGGTGCTCCTTGCAGGGGGCGCCCTTCGGGTCCGAGTCGCGCAGCTTCGAGCAGACGCCGACGAGGGTCCCGAAGAGGTGGAAGTCGTTGCCGCCGATGCCGACCGTCACCAGGTCGGTGTCCGTGGTCAGCGCGTCGAACTGCGGCGGCTGCGGCCCGCTGCCGGTCTTCTGCACGCCGATCAGCGAGGCACTGTCCGCGCCGCTGCAGCTCACGTCGACCAGCGTGGTGCCGGGAGTCGCGGCGGCCACCAGCGACGGGTAGTTGTTCGTCGAGCGCAGGCAGCCGTTGGACGTGTCGGTAGCCGGCACCAACGGGGCGGCCGTGTAGGAGTCGCCCAGCGCCACGTAGGTCTCGTACGCCGGGTCGACGGCGGGCGTGACCGAGCGCGTCGTGCTGGGCGTCGGCAGTGGCCCGGCCGGGTCGGCTTCGCTGTCCGAGCACCCGGCGACGGTCAGGGTGGCGGTCAGGGCCAGTGCCAGGAGCACCGCGATCCCAGCCACGCGACTGGTGGAGCGGCGGCGGGTCGGGGTCGTCATCGGCACCTCATGCCCCTGAACGCTACGGGGGCGCCGGACGCGGGGCGCCGTGCGGGTCCACACCCCGGTCGGGGTAGGACTGGTCCATGACCGACGAGCAGACGCCCGACCCCGACCAAGCGGTCTCCGTCGACATGCCGCACGACGAGGCGTCGGGCGGGGACTCGGTGTTCACGGTCCTGGTCGCCCTGCTGGCAAACGGCCTGCTCGCCGCTGCCAAGACCGCGGCCGCCTTCCTGACCGGCTCCGCGGCGATGATGGCCGAGGCCGCCCACTCGTGGGCCGACACCGGCAACGAGGTGTTCCTGCTGCTCGCCGAGCGAGCCGGCAGCCGACCCCGGGACGACAAGCACCCCCGTGGCTACGGGAGAGCGACGTACGTCTGGTCGCTCGTGGCCGCCTTCGGCCTCTTCTCGGCCGGCGCGGTGGTGTCGGTCTGGCACGGCGTCAGCGAGCTGTTCAGCGAGCCAGGCGAGACCAGCTACACCGTCAACTACGTCGTGCTCGCCGTCGCGTTCGTCCTGGAAGGTACGTCGTTCGTGCAGGCGTCGCGGCAGGTGCACGGCTCAGCGCGGCGGTGGGGGCTGCACCCGCTGCGCTTCGTGAGCCAGACCTCCAACCCGACCTTGCGGGCGGTCTTCTTCGAGGACTTCGCCGCGCTGCTCGGGGTGGTGATCGCCGGCGGCGGCATCGCGCTCCACCAGCTCACCGGCAGCGCAGTCTTCGACGCGGCCGGATCGATCGCGGTCGGGGTGCTGCTGGCCTTCGTCGCGGTCTTCCTGATGCGCCGCAACATGGACTACCTGATCGGCGAGGGGCTGAGCCCGGAGCTGCGCAAGGAGGTGCTCGCGAGCCTGCTGCGCCACGACGCCATCGAGCGGATCACCTACCTGCACGTCGAGTTCGTGGGCCCCGGCAAGCTCTTCGTCGTGGCCGCGGTCGACCTCACCGGCGACGACCCGGAGCCCCACCTCGCGGTGCGGCTGCGCCAGGTCGAGACCGACATCGAGGACGACGACCTGATCGAGGACGCGATCCTGACCCTGGCCCTGCCCGACGAGCCGGACCTGACGCCCTGACGCCCCGGTCGGGCTGACGCGTCAGTCGCCCCCGAGCGCGATCGTCAGGCCGAGCACCGTCGCCGGGTCGTCGAGGCGCTCGCCGTACAGCTCGCGGAGCTGGCCCATGCGGTAGCGGACGGTCTGCGGGTGCACGAACAGCGCCTCCGCCACCTCCTCGCGCCGGCCCTGCAGGAGCAGCCAGTGGCGCAGCGTGTCGGCCAGCTTCTCGGCCGTGCCGGGGCGCAGGTCCGCCAGCGGCGCGAGCACCTGGGCCCGCAGGTCGGCGAGCGCGTCGGGGTCGGCGTGCAGGACGAGCCGGGCCAGCTGGGCCTCGGTGTCGTCGGTGATCCCGATCGCCCGCCCTCGTGCGGCGCGCTCGTAGGACGCCCGGACGTCGAGCCAGGGTCGTGGCGGACCCGCGATGCAGCCGCGGTCGGCCAGCTTCCGCAGCAGCACC
Organism: Nocardioides sp.; assembly: GCA_035759395.1. GTDB lineage: Bacteria > Actinomycetota > Actinomycetes > Propionibacteriales > Nocardioidaceae > Nocardioides. The sequence goes on along the minus strand of DASTUX010000039.1, from coordinate 12,605 downwards.
GCACGCCGCGTGCCGTGCGCGTCCGGGACCAGCAGCAACGCCCCCTCGTCGAGGTCGGACACGTCGACCGCCTGCAGCGTGGCCGGGGAGAGCGACGCGAGCAGCGGCCGGACCTGGGACTCGGGCACCAGCACGGCGGTGAGCGTGGTGGGCACCTCCCACCCGGCCTGCTCGGCCGCGGCGACCACGGTCTCCGGCGACGAGCCGGCCAGCAGGTGACCGGCGAGCCGCTCGAGCAGCCGCTGCCGCACGCGCCCGCTGGTCGCGAGCTCGTCGGTGTGCCCGGCGACGCTCGCCGCGGACAGCTCGTCGATGTAGGCGAAGACCAGTTCCGCGAACGGCACCAGGGTCTCCGCGTCCGCGCCGCTGCGCACGGCGGTCGTCGACATCTCGCGCCAGGAGACGCGGGCGCCGATCCGGTACGCCGCGAGCAGGGCCTCGGTGGTCCGGTCGCTGCGGGCCTCGCCCCGGCCCAGCTGGTAGGCGCCCTCCACGGCCGGCGCGGTCGGCGTACGCGGGTCCATGCCGCGCCGCCCGCTCGCCAGCGAGAGGAAGCCGCCGAGCGCGAGCTGGACGGCGTTGCGGATGTTCTCGCCCATCGGCCCGCTGAGCGCACCGGCGTAGCTGGGGACCTCGGCGATGATCGCCGCGACCGTCTCGTCGGCCACCTGCGGCAGGCGGGAGCGCATCTCGGTGATGGCCTCCGGGGAGAGCTGGAGCCCGTGGCCGGCGGTACGGCGGGGGGTGCGTCGCGGCATCGTGTCCTCTTTTGTCCTGACTGAACAAATGTGACGTAGATCTTCACGTCACTCGCACAGGACTTTACGCCTCAGGTGCAGGAGAGTGGGTGTCATGAGCACAGTTGTCACGCCGCGCGTCGCCGAGAGGGCCCCCGCGCCCGCCCGACGTACCCTCCGCGACAGCCTGCGGCGCCTGGCCGAGGCCGCGGTCACCCCACTCGAGCTCGACGACGTCTTCGACGTCTTCCACCCGCTGCGCGCGGGCGCGGAGCTGCGCGGGCGCGTCGTCTCGGTCACCCCCGAGACCGCCGACTCCGCCACCCTGGTCATCAAGCCCGGCAAGTCCTGGGCCGGCCACGTGCCCGGCCAGTTCGTCCGCGTCGGCGTGGACGTCGAGGGCGTGCGGCTGTGGCGCACCTACTCGCTGACCCACGGTCCGCGCCGCGACCGCTGCATCAGCATCACGGTCAAGGGCATCCCCGACGGCGTGGTCTCCAACCACCTCGTCCGGCGCGTGCGCCCCGGCCAGATGGTCCAGCTCGGGCAGGCCGAGGGCGACTTCGTCCTCTCCGACCCGATGCCGGGCAAGCTGCTGCTGGTCACCGCCGGGTCCGGCATCACGCCGGTCATCGGCATGCTGCGCAACCTGTTCTCGAAGGCCGTCCCGTTCGAGGCCGACATCGTGCTGCTCCACTCGGCGCTGTCGCGCTCCGAGGTGATCTTCGGCGACGAGCTGCGCCAGTACGCCGCCGAGGGCCGGCTGCGGCTGATCGAGCTGCACTCCGACACCCACGGCCGGCTCGACGTCGCCGACCTGCCCACGATCGTTCCCGACCTGGCCGAGCGCATGACGTACGCCTGTGGCCCGGCCGGGCTCCTCGAGGCACTCGAGGCCCACCACGCCGAGCAGGGCCTGCCGCTCAACGTCGAGCGGTTCCGCTCGTCGGTCGTCGTGACCGGCGAGGGCGGCACGCTCACCTTCGGTCGCACCGGCACGGTCGTCGAGGCCTCCGGTGACGTCCCGATCCTCGACGCCGCCGAGTCGGCCGGCGTCCTCATGCCGAGCGGCTGCCGGATGGGCATCTGCTACGGCTGCGTGCTCCCGCTGCGCGAGGGCGCGGTGCGCGACCTGCGCAACGGTGCGCTCACCACCGCCGCCCCCGGCGACGGCGTCCTGATCCAGACCTGCATCAACGCAGCCGCCGGCGCCTGCGACATCGACCACTGAAGGAGCTCCCCATGACCGTCATCCAGAAGAAGCCCCTCAGCCCCATCGCCCACCTCACCACCGAGGACATCGAGCAGATCGGCATCGAGCTCGACGCGATCCGCCAGGACATCCTCGACTCGCGCGGCGAGGCCGACGCGGCGTACATCCGCAAGGTGATCAGCGTCCAGCGCAAGATCGAGCTCGGCAGCCGCGTCGTGCTGCTCGCCAGCATCTTCCCGCCGGCCTGGGTCCTCGGCACGGCCGGTCTCTCGGTCGCCAAGATCCTCGACAACATGGAGATCGGGCACAACATCCTCCACGGCCAGTGGGACTGGATGCGCGACCCCAAGATCCACTCCACGACCTGGGAGTGGGACAGCGCGACGCCGGCCGAGCAGTGGAAGCACTCGCACAACGAGCTGCACCACACGTACACGAACGTGATCGGCAAGGACAACGACCTCGGCTACGGCATCATGCGCGTCGACGAGGACCAGCCCTGGCACCCGTTCCACCTCGGTCAGCCGTTCTGGAACTTCCTCAACATGATGTTCTTCGAGTACGGCATCGCGGCGTACGACCTCGAGCTCGGCGCCAACATCAAGAAGAAGCAGACGAAGGACCCCGAGTTCCAGAAGCGCCTCAAGCAGGTGCTGAAGAAGGTCCGCAAGCAGGCCGGCAAGGACTACCTCGTCCACCCGCTGCTGTCGCTGCCGACCGGCTCGTTCCTGCCGACCCTGGCCGCGAACTTCGTGGCCAACACGGTCCGCAACGTGTGGAGCCACTCGATCATCATCTGCGGGCACTTCCCCGAGGGCGTCGAGACCTTCGAGCGCCGCTCGATCGAGGGCGAGTCGCGCGGCGACTGGTACGTCCGCCAGATGCTCGGCTCGGCCAACATCTCCGGCTCCAAGGCGCTGCACCTCATGAGCGGCAACCTGTCGCACCAGATCGAGCACCACATCTTCCCGGACCTGCCGAGCAACCGGTACGCCGAGATCGCGCCGAAGGTGCAGGCCCTGTTCGAGAAGTACGCGCTGAACTACCACTCCGCGCCGATGCCGAAGCAGGTCGCCAGCGCCTGGCACAAGGTGGTCCGCCTGTCGCTGCCCAACGGCTGGCTCGCCACCACCAACGCGAAGAACGCCGTGCCGCAGCTGAAGATGCTCTACAAGATGTCGACCGGTGGCCCGAGGATCCGTCGCGCCGCCCAGGCCCGGCTCACCCAGCAGGCCCGCAAGGCCGCGGAAGCCGCCTGAGACCGCACAGTCCGTGACGTTCGGCGGGAAGTCCTCGATGGATTTCCCGGCGAACGTCGCGGACTGTCCCGGCAGGCCGATCAGCCGACCGGCCGCACCAGCCAGATCTCCTCGAGCCGGGTGCGGTAGCCCAGCGCCTCGTTGACGTGCCGGATACCGGTGTTGTGCTGCTCGTTCTCGGTGGTGGCGATCCGGGCGCCCGCCCCGGCCGCCGCCCGGTGGAACCCGTGCTTCACGAGGCCGGCGAGGCCGCGGCCCCGGTACGTCGGGTCGACGCCGGTGTAGAAGACGTGGGCCTCGACGCCGTTGATCAGCCCGTAGCAGATCCCCGCGGGTTCGCCGGCGACGCGCACGAGCACGCCCAGCGGCCGGGTCTCGGACTCCTCGGACACCATGCCGCGCAGCTGGGACAGCGTCATCGGACCGGTCCGCTCGCGCTCGGGATTGGTCTGGCTCGCGTCGAGCATCGCCTCCACGACGGGCTCGTCGTCGAAGGCGAGCCGGTGGTTGGTCTCGAGCGTGACGTCCGCGGGCAGTGCGACCGCGGGGATCCCGGAGAGGTCGAGTCGCGACTGGATCGAGACCTGCTGGACGCCGAAGCCCCAGTGCTGCGCGACCGCGAGCGGCGTACCGCTGTCGGAGACCATCGAGGTCAGCACCCGCGCGTGCTCCGGCAGCCGCTCGACCAGCAGGGCGTGCAGTCGCCCGCCGACACCGTTGCCCACCCGGGGCTCATCGACCACGACGGTGTGGATGAAGCGGTCCTCGGGCTCCCCGACGAGGTGGAACTGGGCGCCCACGGCGGTCAGGCCGCCGGTCTCGTCGAGGGCCACCAGCCAGGTCGCGTGGTCGGTCCGGCCGGGCATCTGGAGGGGTCCGGCCACCATGGTCCGGTCGAAGTGCGGGCACCTGCGGAGGACCAGCTCGATGACCTGCTCGTGCCGGTCCGGAGTGAGGGGGACGATCTGCATGCGCGACACCCTGCCCGAATGAGCTGGCTCGCGCAGGGGTCTTGCCAAGGTCACCCCAGCGCCGCGGAGACCACCTCGCGCGCCTCGGCCTGCACCCGCGCCAGGTGCTCGGGCCCCTGGAACGACTCGGCGTAGATCTTGTAGACGTCCTCGGTGCCCGACGGCCGGGCAGCGAACCATGCCGAGTCGGTGGTGACCTTGAGGCCGCCGATCTTCTCGCCGTTGCCCGGCGCCTCGGTGAGCTTCGCGGTGATCTCCTCACCGGCCAGCGACGTGGCGCTCACGTCCGACGGCGACAGGGCCGCCAGCTTCGCCTTCTGCTCGCGGTTGGCGGGTGCGTCGATCCGGGCGTACGCCGGGTCCCCGTGGTGGGCGACCAGCTCGGCGTAGTGCTGGCTGGGGGTCTGGCCGGTCCGCGCCAGGATCTCGGAGGCGAGCAGCGCCAGGATGATCCCGTCCTTGTCGGTGGTCCAGGTGGTGCCGTCCATCCGGAGGAACGAGGCGCCCGCGGACTCCTCGCCGCCGAAGCCGAACGACCCGTCGATCAGCCCGGGCACGAACCACTTGAACCCGACCGGCACCTCCACCATCGGAGTGTCCAGCGACGCCGCGACCCGGTCGATCATCGACGACGACACCAAGGTCTTGCCGATCTGCGCCGACGCCGGCCAGTGCGGCCGCGCCCCACCGAAGAGGTAGCCGATCGCGACCGCGAGGAAGTGGTTGGGGTTCATCAGCCCGCCGTCCGGCGTGACGATCCCGTGCCGGTCCGCGTCGGCGTCGTTGCCGGTCGCGATGTCGTAGTCGTCCTTGCGCGAGATCAGCGACGCCATCGCGTTCGGCGAGGAGCAGTCCATCCGGATCTTGCCGTCCCAGTCGAGCGTCATGAACCGCCACGTCGGGTCGACGAGCGGGTTCACGACCGTCATCTCCAGGCGGTGCCGCTCGGCGATCTCGCCCCAGTAGTCGACGCTCGCACCACCCAGCGGATCGGCGCCGATCCGCACGCCCGCCTCCCGGATCGCAGCCATGTCGAGCACGTGGGGCAGGTCGTCGACGTACGTCCCCAGGAAGTCGTACGGCGACGCCGCAGCGCGGGCGCGCGCGAACGGGATCCGCTTCACGTCGCCCAACCCGGCGGCGATGATCTCGTTGGCGCGCTTCGCGATCACCGACGTGGCGTCGGTGTCGGCGGGGCCGCCGTGGGGCGGGTTGTACTTGAAGCCGCCGTCCGACGGCGGGTTGTGCGACGGGGTGACCACGATCCCGTCGGCCAGGCCCCTCCCGGCGGTCGAGCCTGTCGAGACCTTCCCGCGGTTGGCGCGCAGGATCGCGTGCGAGACCGCGGGCGTGGGCGTGTAGCGGTCCCGGTCGTCGACGAGCACGGTCACGTCGTTGGCGGCGAGCACCTCGAGGGCGGTCGCCCACGCCGGCTCCGAGAGGCCGTGGGTGTCGCGTCCGATGAAGAGCGGCCCGTCGTACCCCTGCTTCTTGCGGTAGTCGCAGATCGCCTGGGTGGTGGCCAGGATGTGGTGCTCGTTGAACGAGGTCTTCAGCGACGTCCCGCGGTGGCCGCTGGTGCCGAACGCGACCTGCTGGTCGACGTCGGCCGGATCGGGGACCCCGGTGTAGTAGGCCGTCACGAGATGCGCGACGTCGACGAGGTCCGAGGGTGCGGCGAGCTGTCCAGCGCGGGAGGGGTCGGCCATGGGCGTCATCATGCTCTGCCCGGACCTGCTTGGCATCCGAACGCCGCCCGCAGTGAGACCCGGGGAGTCAGTCCCGCTTGAGCCGGCGACGCAGCCAGTCGGGCAGGGGGACCGGTGCGAGGAAGCTGGTCATCGGGTTGTGGTCGGCGCCGAGGTCCTCACCGCGAGGCCGGGTGTCGTCGTCGTGGGCGAACGCGTGGGCCCGGCCGAGCCGATCCTCGGTCTCCGGCGCGGCCGGCAGTGGCGTCTTGCGGCGGGGTCTCATGGTGCCGACGCTACGACCGGGACCGTCTGCCGGTCCATGACCCGGTAGGACCAGCCGACATGACGAACGGCCCGGGGGAGTCCCCCGGGCCGTTCGTGCGGACGAGCGTTCGTCTCAGATGCCGGCCGCGCGGTCCACCCTGTTGTGGTAGCGGTGGCCCACCGAGCCGCCTGCCACCGAGGCAAGGAAGGTGAGCACCAGGACGGCGATCGCGGTGACGATGCCACCCGTGCTCAGGTCATCGGTCGACACCGGGATCCTGGGCAGGTCGACGCGGTCCAGGATGTTGTACTGCTTGCCGAAGATCGCGCCCAGCACGAGCGCGATGATCGTGACGACCAGGCCGATCACCCACACGGCGACACCCTGCCTGGCGCCGTCGAACCGCGACATCCGGCCCGCGACGTAGCCCCCGGCGTAGTAGGCGATGATCAGCACGACGAGCAGCGTGATCGCGGCCGCGACACCGATCGTTCCTGCGGCGCGCTCCGCGTCCGACTGGCTGACGTTCGTCGTCGAGCTGACGCCCGCGACGATCGCGCCGATGATGCTCGTCAGGAGCACGGTCACCCCGACGGCGACCAACCAGCCGAAGAAGTCGGCCCCCGGGTTCATCCCTCCGAACTTCTCGCGCGCGTGCTCCTCGCCCACCCGGTCCTCGGGCTCGACGTACTCGCGCTCCACGACCTCCCGATCGGGGTCGTTCGATTCGAGATCTCTGTGTGTTGCCATTTGCTTCACTCCTGTGTCGCGGGGGAGGGCCGGATCGGCTGTGACCGATCCGGGTCCGACACTTTTATTATGCGCAGCCTGACCGTGCCTAAACTCTGCGCGTGAGCCGCCGGCGTGAGACAACCCACCCGGCATCCACGCCGGGGACCGGCCAGCGGGCCCGATGAGGTTCCGGCGTCCGCTCGCCCTGCTGGGCGTCCTCCTGCTCTGCCTGGCCCTCGGGCCGTGGGTGCTCGTGGCCGCGCTCGGCAGCCTCTTCGCCCCCCGGGTCAGGGAGTGGTTGCGCCCCACCCGGCGTGTCGTCGGCATCGTGACCGTGGTCCTCGTGGGCATCGCCGGGCTGGTGGTCGTGATCCCCGACGGATGGCTTCCCATTCCGCCCGGTCCCGGTGCGCTGGTCACCCCGGCGTACGTCGGTCGCCCGGCCTCGGCGCGCCCGATCAGGATGGCGGTGCCCGTCCTGCCGGGGCTGGCGGATGGCGGTGAGGCCGGCCCGCTCGGGGAGTCCCCGGAGGTCGACTCCGCCTGGTACGGCCTGACGCGCTGCGCCACTCCCGCGTTCGACTCGCACGGGCGCCTCGTGACCGTCTGTCGTGACCGGCGGGCCGGCGCGCTCGAGGTCATCGACCCCGACTCGATGCGCCCGCTGGTGACCAAGGAGCTGCCCGAACTTGCCGGCGAGCTGGACGACGCCTGCGCCGACGCCCCCTTCCACCTCGACGACGACCGAGCCGCGGTCGCCACCGCTGACCGGCACGTGCTGCTGGTGGAGACCGCGGACGCCGGGGGCGACGCCGACCTCACCACCCGGGCCGACCTCGACCTGAGCGAGCAGGTGCCCGCGGACGACTGCCTGGTCGGGCTGGCACCCGACGGGCGCGGCCGGATCTGGTTCGCGACGCGGGCCGGTCGGGTCGGCGCCGCCGACGTGGTCACCGGGAACGCGGCCGTGATCGAGCTCGACGAGCAGGTCGACACCTCCCTCGCCGTCCATCCCGACGGTGACGCCTACGTCGTCACGAACCAGGCGCTCTACCGCCTCGGCGCCGGACCGGGCGGGAAGCCGACCGTGACCTGGCGGGCGGCGTACGACCGGGGCAGCGAGCGGAAGTCCGGACAGCCGAGCCAGGGGAGCGGCACGTCACCGGTGCTGCTGGCCGGTGGACTCGTCGCGATCACCGACAACGCGAACCCGCGCATGCACGTCCTCCTCCACGACAGGGCCAACGGGTCGACCGTGTGCAGCGTCGAGGTGTTCGAGGACGACCGGGGTGCCACGGCGAGCTCGCTGGTCCCGGTCGGCGACGGCGTCATCGTCGAGAACAACCACGGCCACAACGGTCCGCTGAGCACGGTCCTCGGCCGCACCACCGACGCCGGCCTGGCCCGGGTCGACGTCGCGGGCGGCACGTGCCGGGTCGCCTGGACCTCGACCGAGGCCGCGCCGAGCGCCGACCCGGCGTTGTCACCGGCCAACGGGCTGCTCTACGCCCACACCAAGCAGCACAGCTGGTGGGGCGCCGACGCGTGGTACCTCACCGCCATCGACGCCCGCACCGGCCGCCGGGTCTTCGGGGTGCGCACCGGCCTCGGCCCGCTCGCCGCCAGCGACGCCGGGGTCGCCATCGCGCCGGACGGGTCGGCGTACGTCGCCACGGTGGGCGGGATCGTCCGGGTCCACGACCGCAGGTGATCGGCCGCGATGGCGGTGGATCCGTGTCACCAGGTGACCTCGATCCACCGCCATCCTGCTTGTGAGACCGGCGAGGCTCAGGGGTAGCTGATCCCCGTGGTCTGCTCGCTGATCTCCCACAGCCGCCGCTGGGCGTCCTCGTCGTACGACCGCTTGGTGCTGGTCACGACGCGGGGGGTGCCGCGATACTCCATCAATCCCTCGGGTCCGCAGTACGTCGCTCCCGGCAGGTCGGCCGTGGCCGCCATCAGCGTGGGCCACGCTCCCGCGTCCGCCGGCTGCGAGATCGCCTTCATGGTGGCGTCGAGGATCGACGCGACGCCGCCGCGGGACCGCCCGAACTGGCCGTTGGCGGCGAGGTGGGTGCCGGAGAGCCCCGGGTGGGCGGCCAGTGCCTTGACCGGCAGCTCGGCGGCGCGGGCCCGGCGGTCGAGCTCGTAGGTGAAGAGCAGGTTGGCGAGCTTCGACTCGCAGTACGCCGGCCAGCGCGCGTAGCGGCCCGTCGGGTGGCGCGGGTCGTCCAGCGGCGCCTTGCGCGCGAGCCGGTGCATCTGGGACGACACCGCCACGACCCTGCCGGCCTTGCTCGCGACGAGCTGCGGCAGCAGCAGGCCGGTCAGCAGGAAAGGGCCGAAGTGGTTGGTGGCCATCTGCAGCTCGATGCCGTCGACGGTCCGGCTGTACGGCGTCGCCATCACGCCGGCGTTGTTGACCAGCACGTCGATCGGACCGACCGAGGCGAACTCGACCGCGGCCAGGCGGACCGAGCCCAGGTCGGCGAGGTCCACGACCACCTTCTCGAGGTCGGCCGAGGGGACCTCGCGCAGGATCTCGGCCTCGGTCTCGTCCAGCCGCTTCGACGTACGCCCGGCCAGCACCACGCGGGCGCCGCGCCGGGCCAGCTCGAGCGCCGTGTGGTGGCCGAGCCCGCCGGTGGTGGTGCCGGTGACCACGATGGTGCGTCCCGACTGGTCCGGGATGTCGTCGAGGTGCCAGCGCTGCAGGTAGTTCGTCACGGGGTGACGGCGAGCATGTCGAGGATCCGCTGGCCGAGGGCCTGGTCGCCCTCGATCTTCACCGAGCCGGGCTCGGGCTCGCGACGGCCGCCGGCGAGGACGATGAACGCCTCGCGGTCCATGCCGAGACGCACCGTCGGCTCGGCCGGCGCCTCGGGCAGCCGCTCACCGCGGCCGTTGTCGGTCACCCCGAACGCGACCGGCTCGCTGCCGGTCACCTCGAGGATCGCCGTCGTACCGGCCGGGGCGCCGACCCGCTTGGCCAGCACGACGCCGAGGCTCTCGGCGAGGTAGTCGGCCACGTGCTTGGCGGCGGCGGAGTCCATGCCGCCCGGCTGGTCGACCGCGCGCCGGATGTCCTGCTCGTGCATCCAGACGTCGAGCGGGCGGTTGCGCAGCAGGCGCTCCCAGTCCCAGCCGATGCCGCCGAAGATCCGGTCCGGCTTGGCCGACCCGTCGGTCGGCGGGTTCGCGACCAGCGCGGTGTGGCGGGCGGTGGCCGCCTCGCGGATCTCGTTGATGATCTCGTCGGGGGTGCGGTCGCGGCGCGCGACGACGCCCTGCTCGGTGTAGAGGCCCATCAGCCCGGTGACGTGGTCGGGCTCGCCGACCTCCACGTTCTCCTCGGGGGCGCCGGCCAGGATCCCCTCGAGGTGCGCGATGTGCGCGGCCACGGCCTGCACGTCCCAGCCCTCGAGGTCGGTCGGCGTCGACCACTGCTCCGCGGGCACCTTCTCCAGCAGCGCCGTGAAGTCGTTGATCGCGTCCCACCAGACGTCGATGTATCCGCTCAGCCGTTCCTGGTCCGTCATGCAGGGCAGCCTATGACCCGCGTCGGGACCCGGTCTGCCCCCGCCGACCGACGAGATCGTGGTGACCCCGGAGAATGGCCCCGTGCGTGTACGTGCCCCCGAGCTCGCCGGCCGCGGCTGGCTGAACACCGACGGACCCCTGACCCTGCGCGAGCTGCGCGGGCGCTTCGTGCTGCTCGATTTCTGGACTTTTTGCTGTGTGAACTGCCTGCACGTCCTCGACGAGCTTCGTCCCGTCGAGGAGAAGTACGCCGACGAGCTGGTCGTGATCGGCGTGCACTCGCCCAAGTTCGTGCACGAGGCGGACCCGGTCGCGCTCGCGGCTGCCGTCGAGCGCTACTCCGTGCACCACCCGGTCCTCGACGACCCCGAGCAGGTCACCTGGCAGGCCTACACCGCCCGCGCCTGGCCGACGCTGGTGCTCGTCGACCCGGAGGGCTACGTCGTCGCGCACTACGCCGGCGAGGGCCACGCCCACGCGATCGACGCCCTGCTCGAGTCGCTCGTCGAGGAGCACCGCGCGAAGGGGACGCTGCAGCCGGGTGACTCGCCGTACGTCGCGCCGACGGTCGAGCCCACCGACCTGCGCTTCCCCGCCAAGGCCGTGCCGCTGCCCGACGGGCGTGCGCTGGTCGCCGACGCCGGGCACGACCAGGTGGTCGAGCTCGACGCCGAGGGTGGCGTCGTACGCCGCTTCGACGGCTTCCGTGAGCCCAACGGCCTGTGCCTGCTGCCTCCTGACGTCGCGGCCGGGGTCGGTTACGACGTCGTGGTCGCCGACACCGTGCACCACCAGCTCCGCGGGATCGCGCTCGCCACCGGCGCGGTCAGCGTGCTCGCGGGCGACGGCACCCAGTGGATGCAGGGCGACGGGACCGATCGTTTGTCGAGCCCCTGGGACGTGGCCTGGTGGCAGGATCGGGTCTGGGTCGCGATGGCCGGGATCCACCAGCTGTGGACCTTCGACCCGAGGACCGGTGAGGTCGAGGTTGCCGCCGGGACCACCAACGAGGGGCTGCTGGACGGCCCGACCGCCGAGGCGTGGTTCGCGCAGAGCTCGGGCCTCGCCGCCGACGGCGACCGGCTGTGGCTGGCGGACAGCGAGACGTCCAGCCTGCGCTGGCTCTCGACAGGCTCGACCCCCGAAGACGGCTCGACCGGCGAGACGACGGTGCACACCGCGATCGGTTCCGGCCTCTTCGACTTCGGCTTCCGCGACGGCCCCGCGGACCAGGCCCTCCTCCAGCACCCGCTCGGGGTGACGGCCCTGCCAGACGGCAGCGTGGCGGTCTGCGACACCTACAACGGCGCAGTCCGCCGCTTCGACCCCGCGTCCGGCGAGGTGACGACGCTGGCGAACGACCTGGCCGAGCCGAGCGGGGCGTACGTCGACGACGCGCACCTGGTCGTCGTCGAGTCGGGCGCGCACCGGCTGAGCCGGATCCCGCTGGGCGCGGCCGGGACCCGGACCGACGGCTTCGCGCACAGCACCCAGCGCCCGGTGACCGACGTGGCGGCCACCATCGACCTGGTCGTGTCGTTCGAGCCGCCCCCGGGCCAGAAGGTCGACGACCGGTTCGGTCCCTCGTCCCAGCTGGTCGTGGAGGCGACGCCGCCGTCGCTGATCCGCGCGGGCGACGGCCGCGGCACGGCGCTGACCCGGAGGATCGTCCTCGACCCGCGCGTCGGCGAGGGCGTGCTCCACATCGCCGCCCGGGCCGCCTCCTGCGACGTCGACGGGGGCGAGGGTGCCGCCTGCCGGATGCACCAGCAGGACTGGGGCGTGCCGGTCCGGGTGAGCGCCGACGGCGACGTGCGCCTCGTGCTCCCGCTGGGCGGTACGGCGTAGCGACGGGTCGGCCCTCTGGCGTGTCAACGAGCGACGGGTCGGCCCTCTGGCGCGTCAACGAGCGACGGGTCGGCCACCCTGGCGCGTCAACCAGCGACGGGTCGGCGTGCCGGGGCGGGGTGGTCCACCTCACCGCGACGACGATGCGGGGGAAGGCGAACCCCGCCCGTAGACTGGGGAACAGCCAGTGGTCCCGCATCTCTTCGAGGGGCCGCTCTTCTTTGGAGCCCGGTGTTGGTGTGCGGTTTCTTCCGCACAAGACCTGCTGATCGGGTGACGAGACAGCGTCTCGCAAGGCTCGCCGGACCCGCCCCAGTGTGGCTCCGCGCCGGACGCACCCACCCTGATC
>DASTUX010000038.1:0-31422 GCA_035759395.1 Nocardioides sp. | reverse complement strand
GAAGTAGTCGCCGGCGTTGTAGCCGATGAACGGCAGCATCGCCATCGGGTCGCGACGCACGACGCCGACCTGTCCGACCGCCGCGGCGGTGGTCTCGCTGGACAGGGTGGCGCCCATGAACGTGCCGTGGGTCCAGTCGCGTGCCTCGGTCACCAGCGGGATGGTCGTCTTGCGACGGCCGCCGAAGAGGATCGCGTCGATCGGGACGCCGCGCGGGTCGTCGTACTCCGGCGCGAGCATGTCGCACTGCTTGATCGGGGTGCAGTAGCGGCTGTTCGGGTGGCTGGAGAGCTCCGTGGAGTCGGGGGTCCAGGGCTCGCCCTTCCACGACGTCGCCTTGGCGGGCGTGTTCTCCAGGCCCTCCCACCAGACGTCGCCGTCCTCGGTGAGCGCGACGTTCGTGAAGACCGAGTTGCCCTTGTTGATGGTCTTCATGGCGTTCGGGTTGGTGTGCTCGTTGGTGCCCGGAGCCACGCCGAAGAAGCCGTACTCGGGGTTGACGGCCCACAGGCGCCCGTCGTCACCGATGCGCATCCAGGCGATGTCGTCGCCGATGGCCTCGACCTTCCACCCGGGGATGGTCGGCTGGAGCATCGCGAGGTTGGTCTTGCCGCACGCGGACGGGAAGGCGGCCGCAATGTACTTGGTGACGCCGGCGGGGCTGGTCAGCTTGAGGATGAGCATGTGCTCGGCCATCCAGCCCTCGTCGCGGGCCTTGGCCGAGGCGATGCGCAGGGCGTAGCACTTCTTGCCGAGCAGGGCGTTGCCGCCGTACCCGGAGCCGAACGACCAGATCGCGCGCTCCTCGGGGAACTGCACGATGTACTTGGTGTCGTTGCAGGGCCACGAGACGTCGGCCTGGCCCGGCTCCAGCGGCATGCCGACCGAGTGGAGGGCGGGGACGAAGTCCGCGTCCAGCTCCTCCATGCGCCTCAGCACGTGTTCGCCCATCCGAGCCATGACGCGCATCGAGGCGGTGACGTAGGCGGAGTCGGTGATCTCGACGCCGAACATCGGCTTGTCCGCCTCGAGGTGGCCCATGACGAACGGGATCACGTACATCGTCCGGCCCTTCATGCAGCCCGCGTAGAGCTTGCGCATGATGGCCTTCATCTCGTTCGGGTCCATCCAGTTGTTGGTGGGCCCGCAGTCCTTCTCGTCGACCGAGCAGATGTAGGTGCGGTCCTCGACGCGCGCCACGTCGGTGGGGTCGGAGGCCGCGTAGAAGGAGTTCGGCTTGATCGCCGGGTTCAGACGGGTGAACGTGCCGGTGGACTCCAGCGCGTTGGTCAGCTGGGTCCACTCCTCGTCGGAGCCGGTGCACCAGTGGATGCTGTCGGGCTGGGTCATCGTGGCGACTTCGTTGACGAAGTCGAGGATGCCCTGGTGAGTGGTCGGTGCCTGCGTGTCGGCGGTCATGCCTTGGGGTTCCCTCTCGCGCATTCGCGGGGGTCGTCTCTCACCAGCGAGGACGCCGCCCGGCCGTCGAGCGTATCGACGGATGTGTCGTGGAGTTGTGTGTGGATCGCACGGCTTCGTTGTCGGCGACTTGTGTCCCCGAGGAGTGCTCGAGGTCGTGCTGGATCGGGAGCTCGCCCCCGGGATGAGGTGAGGCTACTCCCGGCGCGCGAGAGCCTCCTATTGGATCGTTCAATGGGTGGTGAAGGGCGTCACACGGGTCCCGGAGTCAGTCCCCGAGGACGTTCTCGACCAGCTGCCAGGCGTCGGGCTTGTCGAGGTCGTCGAACACGATGCTGCGGCCCCGGACCAGGGTGAACGGCGCGGCCGCGAGTACCAGCCGGTCGGCGTCCATCACCAGGACCATGCCGCCGGCTGCCCCGGCCCTGGCCGCCGCCCTGGTCAGCGCCGCCCGGGACGCGGCGTCGAAGCGCAGCACGGTGGTCCAGGACGTGTGACCCTCCGCGAGCCGGGCACGCGCCTCGACCAGGGTCGCCGGCGCCGGATCCGTGATCGGCACGAAGGCCTGACCGTCGGCCGAGCAGGCGCGGTTGTGTGCCGGCGTGCAGTCCTCCTCGTTCACCACCCCGAGCGCCGGCTGGACGATGACGTCGAGCCGGCCGGTGAACACCGGCTGCCGGGGCAGGGGCGCCTCGCTCGTGGGAGTCGGTGCAGTGGTCGCGTCGTCGCCCTGGCCGCCACAGCCACCGAGCGTGGCCCAGAGAGGGGCCGAGGCGAGCAGCGCGGCCGCCGTACTCCTGCGCCAGGACATGCCTCGATCTTCTTCGTCGGACCGGCGCGGTGTCGAGCGCCCCGACCGTTGCGCCGCACTGATTTCGGCATCGCCGGAGGGGTCCGCTATCCTCGACCAGTCGTTCGGCCCGCCGGGCGACGGGCGCCTGTAGCTCAACGGATAGAGCATCTGACTACGGATCAGAAGGTTTGGGGTTCGAATCCCTACAGGCGCGCAAGACATCGAAGCCGCAGGCCCTTGGCCTGCGGCTTCGCTGCATTTCCAGGGCGGAACGCGGGACGCGATAGCGCCGGGGCAGGCTGCCGTCGTCCGAGGTGGCCCGTCCGCCGTACGCCGCGGCTCCCCAGTGCGCCCCCGCGGAGGCCCGAGGGTCCTGCCCGGAGCGTCAGGCCAGGTCGGCGAAGCCGGGCGGGAAGCTCCAGGCCGGGTAGGCCTCGGCCAGCGCCTCCGCGTGCTCGTCCCAGGCAGAGCCGGGCAGGATCGTCGGCGCCCCTCAGGGTGAACGGGATCTCCATGCCCGGACGCTGGCCGAGCGGCCGTTCGTGGACAGGCCCTTCCGGAGGAGA
This sequence comes from Nocardioides sp., assembly GCA_035759395.1. GTDB lineage: Bacteria > Actinomycetota > Actinomycetes > Propionibacteriales > Nocardioidaceae > Nocardioides. The sequence goes on along the minus strand of DASTUX010000038.1, from coordinate 28,644 downwards.
CGACGGGGTTTGTCGCAACGCGGATCGGGCACGGGACGATCGCCGGCGGCCCTCTGGGCACGGGGCTCACGCAGTCGCGTACTGCGTTTGAGGGGGTCGTCGGCGTCGGAGTTCGAGACACCGATCGAGGCGGGTGGGCATGGAACCGATCCCGGAGACGGTCAGGGCGATCGAGGAGCTCGGTCCGTTCGCCGCTGACGGAGACCTGCTCGACGAGCTGCGCCTCCTGGGTGGACGGGTGAGCGCCCTCGTTCCCGACTGCGTGGGGCTGAGCCTGCTCTCGGCCGAGCACGGGGTGACCTTCACGCTGTCCGCCTCGGACACCCAGGTCGACGTCCTCGATGCGATCCAGTGCCTCGCCGACGCCTCCGGGTCGACGACGACCCGCATCGGAGGGGAGTCGGGCCCTGACGACCCGCTGGACGAGGAGGCGTGGCGCAGGTCCGCCGCAGCGACCGCGGCACGCGGCGTGGTCAGCAGCCTCACGATGCCGCTCCTGACCGAGGGCGTCGTCACGGGCGCCGTCAGCCTGTACGGCGCCTCGAGCCAGGCGTTCACCGGTCTCCACGAGCAGCTGGCCGCCGTCTTCGGCGCCTGGGCGCCCGGAGCGGTGGCCAACGCCGACCTGTCGTTCACCACCCGCCGCGAGGCCGAGCAGGCGCCCCGACGACTGCGGGACGAGTCGACGACCGACCGGGTTGCCCACCTCGTCGCCCATGCCCATCACGTCTCCCTCGAGACCGCGCACCAGCGCATCCGCGAGGCCGCGGCCCGAGCCGGGATCACCGAGGAGCAGTTCGCCGAGGCGATGGTCCGGCTCCGGCGTCGGCCGCGATGACTAGTGTCGCCCCATGACCACGCCCACGCCCACGTCACCGATCCGGATCGCGATCGTCAACGACTACGACATCGTCGTTGCCGGGGTCGCGGCCGCGCTTGCGCCGTACGCCGAACGGGTCACGGTGGTCGAGCTCGACAGTGGGCTCCCGGTCGTCAGTGACGTCGACGTGATCCTCTACGACACCTTCGGCCAGGTGCAGGGCGACACGGTCGACCTCGAGGAACTCGTGCAAGGCAGCGATGCCCGGGTCGTGGTCTTCAGCTGGAACATCCAGCCCGAGCTCGTGCGGCGCACGATCGACAAGGGTGCTTCCGGCTACGTGTCGAAGGCGTCCACCGCCGAGCAGCTCGTCGACGCCATCGAGGCGGTGCACTCCGGCACGGTGGTGACGCCGGCCCCCCACCAGGCGGCGGACGTCGCCTCGGGAGCCTGGCCGGGGCAGGAGCACGGGCTGAGCGCCCGCGAATCCGAGATCATCGCGCTGATCACCCAGGGGCTCAGCAACCAGGAGATCGCCGACATCACCTACCTGAGCATCAACTCGGTCAAGACCTACATCCGCACCGCCTACCGCAAGCTCGGGGTGACCCGCCGGGCGCAGGCCGTGATCTGGGGGGTCACGCACGGCTTCGAGCCCGATCGTGGCCGCATGGTCGACCGTCGGGTCGAGGGCCGGTGAGACACGCACGGGCGAACCGCCCTGCGACGACCACCTCTCTGAGAGGCTTCCGACCATGAACGCTCCTGGTGGGAGAGCGGCGAAGCGGGTCGTCCTCGAGATCCTCGGCTGGTTGCTCGTCATCGGCGGTATCGCCGCCCTCGTCCTGCCCGGCCCCGGCCTGCTCGGCATCTTCGCCGGACTCGCCCTGCTGTCCCAGCAGTACGACTGGGCCGAGAAGCGCCTCGAGCCGGTGAAGAAGAAGGCGATGCAGGCCGCCGCCGAGAGCGTCGAGACCTGGCCCCGCATCGTGATGTCGACGCTGGCCGCCGTGCTCCTGATCGTCGCCGGCATTGTGTGGATCTGGCAGCCGCCGGCGCCCGGCTGGTGGCCGATCGACGAGAGCTGGTGGCTCTTCGGCGGCTGGGGGACCGGCAGCACCCAGGTCGCGTCCGGGTTCATCGCGATCGGGATGATCGTCTACAGCTACCGACGCTTCCACGGCCGACAGGCCTCGGAGGGCTGATCGTTGGTCCTGCACGTCCACCGTGCGAGCCGTGCCGACGTGCTCGCCGACGGTCTCGGCGACCTGTTGGCCGAGCCCCTGGGCGACCCGTTCGCCACCGAGGTCGTCGTCGTGCCCGCGCGTGGCATCGAGCGGTGGCTCTCCCAGCGGCTCTCCCACCGCCTCGGCGGGCGAGCTGGCCGCGACGACGGCGTCTGTGCGGGTGTCGACTTCCGGTCGCCCGGGTCACTGGTCGCCGAGATCACCGGCACCCGCGACGACGACCCGTGGGCCCCCGAGGCGCTGGTCTGGCCGCTCCTCGCCGTGCTCGACGAGGCGCTCGACGAGTCGTGGGCGCGCACGCTCGCCCTCCACGTCGGCCACGGACTGACCGGCGAGGAGGCCGACCTGCGGCGCGGCCGACGGTTCGCCGTGGCGCGGCGGCTCGCGCGCCTCTTCGCGTCGTACGCCGTGCAACGGCCGGGCCTGGTCGAGAACTGGCACCACGGCTCGGACACCGACGGCTGTGGCGAGGAGGTCGACCCCGACCTGGCCTGGCAGCCCGAGCTCTGGCGGCGCCTGGTTTCCCGGGTCGATGCGCCGCCCCCGCAGGTGCGCCACCGCGAGACGATCACGCGACTGCGTGAGAGCCCCGGGTCGTTCGACCTGCCGGGCCGGGTGTCGCTGTTCGGCCACACCCGGCTCCCGGTCACCGAGGTGGAGCTCCTGGCCGCCCTCGGGGACCACCGCGACGTGCACCTGTGGCTGCCGCACCCCTCCGACGCCCTCTGGCGGGCACTCGAGCCCGCTGCCGGCAGCGGCCCGACGCTGCGGACGGGCGACACGAGCCACCACGCCGTCGACCACCCGCTCCTGTCGAGCCTGGGGCGCGACGTCCGCGAGCTCCAGCGGACGCTGTCGACGGTCGCGACCTCGACGGATGCCATCGGTGGGGGTGCGGTCGACGCGCCGGCCACCCTGCTCGGCTGGTTGCAGGACGACATCCGGGCCAACGCGCTGGGCGACGTCGCCGGCCGGCCGCTGCCCGCCACGGACCGCTCGGTCCAGGTGCACGCCTGCCACGGCGTCGCCCGCCAGGTCGAGGTGCTGCGCGAGGTCCTGCTCGGGCTGCTCGCCGACGACCCGACCCTCGAGCCCCGTGACGTCCTGGTGATGTGCCCCGACATCGAGACCTTCGCGCCGCTCATCTCCGCCGGGTTCGGCCTCGGCGACGTGGTCGGCGCCGACGGCCACCCCGCCCACCGGCTCCGGGTCCGGCTGGCCGACCGCGCGCTCACCCAGACGAACCCGTTGCTCGACGTCGCGGCCCGGCTGCTCGACCTGGCCGGGGGCCGCGGCGAGGCAAGCGTGGTGCTCGACCTGGCGCACACAGAGCCGGTCCGCGGCCGCTTCGGGTTCACCGACGACGACCTCCAGCAGCTGACGTCCTGGGTCCAGGAGGCCGGTGTCCGCTGGGCCTTCGACGCCGAGCACCGCAAGGACTTCGGGCTCGAGGAGTTCGTGCAGAACACCTGGGAGTTCGGCCTCGACCGGCTGCTGGCCGGCGTAGCCATGTCCGACGACTCCGGCGCATGGCTCGACCGGACGCTGCCGCTCGACGACGTCGGCAGCGGCCAGGTCGACCTGGTCGGGCGCCTCACGGAGTACGTCGACCGCCTGCGGTCGGTGACCGACGACCTGGTCGGCGCCCATCCGCTCGACCACTGGCTCGACGTCCTCGGGGCCGGACTGGCTGCCCTGACCCGCGTCGCGTCGGACGAGGCCTGGCAGTCGGGCCAGGTGCAGCGCGAGCTCGGCCGGGTTCGCGAGGCCGCCGCCGGTCTGGGCGCGACCACGCTGCGGCTCCCCGACGTACGTGCCCTGCTCGACGACCGCCTGGGTGGGCGCCCGACCCGCGCCAACTTCCGGACCGGGACCCTCACCGTGTGCACGATGGTGCCGATGCGTTCGGTCCCGCACCGCGTCGTGTGCCTGCTCGGTCTCGACGACGGTGTCTTCCCGCGGGTCGGCGCGGTCGACGGCGACGACGTCCTCGCCCGCCGCCCGATGACCGGTGAGCGTGACGCCCGCAGCGAGGACCGCCAGCTGCTGCTTGACGCGATCCTGGCCGCCACCGAGACGCTCGTCGTGACCTACACCGGCGCCAACGAGTACTCCGGCCAGCCGCGCCCCCCCGCCGTACCCCTCGGTGAGCTGCTCGACGTCCTCGACGACACCGCCGATGCCGGGGACCGGTCGGTGTCGAAGGCGGTCACCGTGCGCCACCCGTTGCAGCCGTTCGACGCCCGCAACGTCACCCCCGGCGCGCTCGTGCCGGGCCACCCGTTCACGTTCGACCGGTCCGCCCTGGCCGGCGCCAACGCCGCGGCCGGGCAGCGCACGCCGCCTGCTCCGTTCCTCGCCGGTCCGCTCCCGCCGACGTCGGCCGACGACGTCTCGCTCGAGGAGCTGGCCACCTGGCTCAAGCACCCGGTGAAGGGCTTCCTGCGGTCCCGTCTCGACGTCGCCCTGCCCCAGGACGAGGAGCCGGTGGCGGACGGCCTGCCCGTCGAGATCGACAACCTCGCCCAGTGGGCCGTGGGCGACCGCGTGCTGCGCGACCTGCTGGCCGGCGTCGACCCCGACCGGGCGCGGCAACAGGAGTGGCGGCGCGGTGTGCTGCCCCCCGGCCGTCTCGGCTGGCGGCTGCTCCAGCAGATCCTCGACCGCGCCGGCCCGCTGGCTGCCGAGGCCCGCGCTCTGCGCACGGTCGAGGTCCGGGCCGTGGACGTCGACGTCGACCTCGGATCGGGGCGCCGGCTGCGAGGCACCGTCCCCGAGGTGTACGGCGACCGGCTGGTGCCGGCGAGCTACTCACGGCTCGGCGCCACCCACCGGCTGCAGTCGTGGCTGCAGCTGCTCGCCCTCACCGCCAGCGATCCCGACCGCAACTGGACGGCCCACACCATCGGACGTCCCACCAACAGCCGCTCGCGCGAGAAGTCCTCGATCTCGCTGCTGGGGCCGCTCGACGACTACACCGCCACCGACCTGCTCCGCCAGCTGGTCGACCTGCGCGACCGCGGACTGCGCGAGCCGCTGCCCCTGCCGCTGAAGGCGTCGCTCACCTACGCCCGGCAGCGACGTACCCGCGCCACCCACGACGAGGCTCTCGGCAAGACCGACTGGGACTGGAAGGACGGCCGGTTCCCCGGTGAGCAGTCCGAGGCCGCGCACGTCCGCGCGTGGGGTCCGAAGGCGATGCTCCCCGGGCTCGACCGTGGTCCCTGCCCGGGCGAGGAGATGGACGGGGAGACCACCCGGTTCGGCGCCCTCGCCCTGCGCCTGTGGAACCCACTGCTGGCCGCCGAGCAGGGGAGCTGGTGATCTCGTGATGGAGCCCTTCGACATCCGCGCCGACCTGCCGACCGGCACCACCCTGCTCGAGGCCAGTGCTGGCACCGGCAAGACCTACACCGTCGGCGCACTGGTGACCCGCTACGTCGCCGAGGGGGTCGCGACCCTCGACGAGATGCTCGTGATCACCTTCGGCCGGGCGGCGAGCCAGGAGCTGCGCGAACGGGTCCGCGAGCAGCTCGTCGAGGCAGAGCGCGCGTTCGCCCACCCCGCCGGGGCCGACCCGGGCAACGCCCTGCTGGCCCTGCTGCTGGAGCCGGAGGGCGACGAGCGGGCGGCGCGGCACCAGCGGCTGCGCGACGCCCTCGCCTCGTTCGACGCCGCCACCATCGCGACCACCCACCAGTTCTGCCAGCTCGTGCTGCGCTCCCTCGGCGTGGCCGGCGACACCGACGCCGGCGCCACGTTGGTCGACTCCCTCGACGACCTCGTGGTCGAGGTCGTCGACGACGTCTACCTGCGTCGCTTCGGCAGCCACCCGGACGTCCCGCCGTTCGACCGCGAGGCCGCGCTCGGCCTGGCCCGCAAGGCGATCGGCGACCCCCAGGCCACCCTCACGCCCGACGAGCCGGACGAGACGACCCCCGGTGGCGCGCGGGTGTCGTTCGCCCTGGCTGTCCGGGCCGAGGTCGAGCGCCGCAAGCGACGCCTCGGCATCCTCAGCTACGACGACCTGCTCGGCCGGCTCGCGTCCGCGCTCGAGGCGAGTGACGCCCCGGCCCGCGACCGGATGCGCGGGCGCTGGCGGATCGTGCTGGTCGACGAGTTCCAGGACACCGACCCCGTGCAGTGGCAGGTCCTCGACCGCGCCTTCACCGGGCACGCCACGATCGTCCTGATCGGCGACCCCAAGCAGGCGATCTACGCGTTCCGTGGCGGCGACGTCGTCACCTACCTCGCGGCCGCGCGGACCGCCACGACCCAGGCCACGCTCGCCACCAACTGGCGCAGCGACGCTGCGCTCGTCGAGAAGCTCCAGGTGGTGCTCCGCGGGGCCGCGCTCGGCGACCCGCAGATCGTGGTCCGCGACGTGGCCGCGCACCATGGGGGCAGTCGTCTCACGGGCGCGCCGTACCCCTCGCCGTTCCGGCTGCGTCTCGTCTCCCGCGACGGCTTCAAGCTCACGAAGTACGGCGACATCCAGGTCGCGGCCGCCCGCGAGCACATCGCCCGTGACTGCGCCGCCGACATCGCCGGCCTGCTCGCCTCGGGGGCGACCTGGGACGGTGAGCCCGTGGTGGCCGGCCACGTCGCCGTCCTCGTCGGGGTGCGCAACCACGGCCTGCTCGTCCAGCGGGCGCTGGCCGAACGTGGGGTGCCCGCGGTCGTGGCCGGTGGGGGGCACGTCTTCCAGACCCCCGCGGCGGACGACTGGCTGGCGCTGCTGGAGGGCATCGAGCAGCCGCACCGGTCCGGCCGGGTCCGGGCCGCCGCGCTCACGGCGTTCTTCGGCGAGACCACCGACGGGCTCGACGCCGGCGGCGACGGGCTGACCGACCGGGTCGCGGACACGCTGCGCGGGTGGGCGCTGCTGCTGCGCGGTCGCGGCGTCGCGGCGCTCTTCGAGGCGGGCGAGGAGCGCGGGCTGACCGCCCGGGTGCTGTCGACCACCGACGGCGAGCGGCTGCTCACCGACCTCCGGCACATCGCGCAGACCCTGCACGAGACCGCGGTCCGCGACCGGCTCGGGCTCACGGCGCTGCTGCAGTGGTACCGCCAGGAGCGGCAGCGCACCGCCACCAACGAACGCACCCGGCGGCTCGACAGCGACGCCGCCGCGGTGCAGATCGTCACCATCCACGCCAGCAAGGGCCTGCAGTACCCGATCACCTACCTGCCCTTCGCCCACCAGAAGCACCTCTTCGACGTCGACGCCGCGCTCTTCCACGACCCCGACGGCCGGCGCACGCTCGACGTCAGCCGGGCCGGTCCCGACTGGAAGGGCCACGAGGCCCGGCACAAGCAGGAGGAGGCGGGCGAGGAGCTCCGCGAGCTGTACGTCGCCCTCACCCGCGCCCAGTCCCAGGTCGTCACCTGGTGGGCGCCCACCCCCAGCACCCCGGACGGCGGCCTGCACCGGCTCCTCTTCGGCCGGCAGCCCGGCGTCGAGGAGGTGCCCGACCGCCAGCCGGTGCGCGAGGACGAGTACGCCGCCAAGGTGCTGGCCCTGCTCGAGCAGCTCGGCGGTCCGACCCTCGAGCCATCGGTGGTGCAGGAGGTCTCCCCACAGGCGGCCCCGGCGCCGGCTCCCGCCCTTGCCGTCCGCGACTTCCGGCGGCACGTCGACACCGACTGGCGACGCACCTCCTACTCCGGGCTGATCCGGGTCGAGGAGACCGCTGCGGTGGCCAGCGAGCCGGAGACGCCGGCGCTCGAGGACGAGGAGGTCTCGACAAGCTCGACCACCGAGGGGAGGGGCGCGACGGACGCCGCGTCCGGCCCGGACCCGGCGAGCGCCGTGCCGTCGCCGATGGCCGACCTGCCGGCGGGCGCCGGGTTCGGCAGCCTGGTCCACGCGGTGCTCGAGCACGCCGACCCCCAGGCCCCGGACTTCGCGGCCGAGCTGAAGGCCCGCGCCGGCGAACAGCTGCGCTGGTGGCCGGCCGACGTCGACGCCGAGACCCTGGCCGAGGCGCTGCTGCCTCTGCACACGACGCCGCTCGGCCCGCTCGTGCCCGACCTGACCCTCGGCGAGATCCCGCTGCACGACCGGCTCCGCGAACTCGACTTCGAGTTCCCGCTGGCCGGGGGTGACGTGCGCGGACCGGCGGGCGACGTACACCTCCGCGACCTGGCGCCGTTGCTGCGCCAGCACCTCGCGGGCGACGACCCGCTGCTGCCGTACGCCGACCGGCTCGAGGTGCCGACGCTGGGCGACCAGCCGCTGCGTGGCTACCTCTCCGGCTCGATCGACGTGGTCCTGCGGGTGCCCGTCGAGGACGGCCACCGGTTCGTGGTCGTCGACTACAAGACCAACATGCTGGGTGAGCCGGGCGAGCCGCTGACCGCCGCCGACTACGCGCCCCACCGGTTGGCCGACGCGATGCTGCACTCGCACTACCCGCTGCAGGCGCTGCTCTACTCGGTCGTGCTGCACCGCTACCTGCGCTGGCGGGTCCCGGGCTACCGGCCCGCGGAGCACCTCGGCGGCGTGCTCTACCTCTACGTGCGCGGCATGTGCGGCCCGGACACCCCGGTGACCGACGGCCACCCGGCCGGCGTGTTCAGCTGGCGGCCGCCGGAGACCCTGGTCGAGGCGCTGTCCGACCTGCTCGACGGGAGCATGCGATGACCGAGCTCTTCGAGACCGAGGACGTCCACGACCGCCGCCTGGTCCGCGGCGCCACCGGACTCCTGGCGGCGTTCAACGTGGGCGGACTGCTGGAGGCGGCCGACGTCCACGTCGCACGACGGGTCTGCGAGATCGTCGCGGAGACCGACGAGTCGGTGGCGCTCGCGGTCGCGCTCGCGGTCCGGGCGGTGCGGCACGGGTCGGTCTGCGTCGACCTGACCGAGCTGGCCGCGTCGCTGCCCGGGCTGCCCTGGCCGGACGTCGACGGCTGGGTGGACCGGGTCGCGGCCAGCACCGTGGTGTCGGCGTCGGTCGTGCGGACCGAGCACGGGCTGCTCTACCTCGACCGCTACTGGCGCGAGGAGGGCCAGGTCCGCGACGACCTGCTCGTGCGCGCCGACCGCCCCGCGCCCGCCGTGGACCCCGTGGTGCTCGACGCGGGTGGCGCGCGGATCTTCCCCGAGAGCGGGTACGACGAGCAGCGGACCGCGGCCCGCGCCGCCGCCGGCCAGTGGACGACCGTGCTCACCGGTGGCCCGGGCACCGGCAAGACCACGACCGTGGCCGGCCTGCTGGCGCTCCTCGCCGAGCAGTCGCCCCGGCCGCTGCGGATCGCGTTGACCGCACCGACCGGCAAGGCCGCTGCCCGCCTGCAGGAGGCGGTCGCCGCCGCCACGGCCGAGCTCGCCGACGAGGACCGGGACCGGCTCGGTCCGCTCACCGCCCAGACCCTGCACCGGCTGCTCGGCTGGCGACCCGACAGTCGCACCCGGTTCCGGCACCACCGCGGCAACCGCCTCCCGCACGACGTCGTCGTGGTGGACGAGACCTCGATGGTGTCGCTGACGATGATGGCCCGCCTGGTCGAGGCGGTGCGCGCCGACGCCCGGCTGGTGCTCGTCGGTGACCCCGACCAGCTCGCCTCGGTCGAGGCCGGCGCCGTGCTCGCCGACCTGGTCGGGGGGCTGGCGGACCGGGTGCCCGGCGCCGTCGCCGCGCTCCGCACCTCGCACCGCTTCGGCGCCCGGATCGGTGCCCTCGCCGAGGCACTGCGCGACGGGGAGGCCGACCGGGTGCTCGAGCTGCTGCGCGAGGGAGGGCCCGAGATCGACTTCGTCGACCCCGACGACACCTCGGCCACCGAGGCCGTCCGCCGCACCGTCCTGGACCACGCGCTCGCCGTACGCTCCGCGGCCCTGGCAGGCGACGCCGACGCGGCCGTCGCCGCGCTCGACCGGCACCGGCTCCTGTGCGCCCACCGGGAGGGCCCGCACGGCGTCCAGCACTGGAACCGGCTCGTCGAGCGCTGGCTGGGCGAGGCGACCGGCAGCCCGGTCGGCTGGGGCCAGGAGTGGTACGTCGGTCGCCCGCTCCTCGTCACCGCCAACGACTACGGGCTCGGCCTCTTCAACGGCGACACCGGCGTCGTGGTGCAGCAGGACGACGGGTCGGTACGGGCCGTGATCGCGGGGGTGGGGAGCCACCACACGTTCGCGACGTCACGGCTCAGCGAGGTCGAGACGATGCACGCGATGACCGTGCACAAGAGCCAGGGCAGCCAGGCCGACGAGGTGACGGTGTTGCTGCCGCCCGAGGACTCGCCGCTGCTGACGCGGGAGCTGTTCTACACCGCAGTCACGCGCGCCCAGTCGAGGGTGCGGGTCGTCGGGACCGAGGCCGCCGTACGCGCCGCGGTCGGCACCCGGGCCCAGCGCGCGACCGGGCTCCGCCAACGCCTGATCGGCTGACCAGCGTCCGGTCGCGGAAACGAGCCCGCAACGTGGGGCCGCTATGGTCGGGGACAGTCGATCCTGGAGTTTGCAATGCCTTTCCTGCTGCGCGTGGAACTGCCCGACGTCCCGGGTTCCCTGGGACGTCTGGCGAGTGCGATCGGTGAGGCCGGCGGCGACATCGAGGCGATCGAGATCGTCGAGAAGCGCCACGACGACGGCACCGCCGTCGACGACGTCCTCCTCGAGATCGCCCCCGGCACCATGCCCGACTCGATCGTCTCCGCCTGCAATCAGCTCGACGGCGTGATGGTCGTCTGGATCAACCGCTACGCCGCCGGAGGCAACCTCTTCCTCGACCTCGAGGCGGTCGAGGAGATGACGGTGAAGCCGGCCGACGCTGCCGACCGGTTGATCGACCTGCTGCCGATCACGTTCCGTGCCGACTGGGGCGCCCGGGTGCACCGGACCCGCGGGGTCGTCTACAGCACCGAGGCGGCGCCGGCCGAGCTGGCGTGGATCGAGATCGGGCGGGCCCACGCCCTCGACATCGACGACGACGTGAACCTCTACTGCGGTGCCCGGCTCAACGACGACGAGATCGTCGTGATCGGTCGTCGGGGCGGGCCGGAGTTCCTGGAGTCGGAGCTGGCCCGGCTCGGCCACCTGGTGGGCCTGGCGACCTCGATCGTGCGCGCGGGCTAGCTGACCGTCAGGCGCGTTCGAGCACGAAGACCGGGATCTCGCGGTCGGTCAGCTCCTGGTACTCGTCGTAGTGGGGCCAGACCGCGACCGCACGCTGCCACCAGCGGCGACGCTCGTCGCCCTCGACCCGGCGCGCGACGTACTCCTGCGGCTCGGGTCCGTCCTGGACGTGGACGCGCGGGTGTGCGGTGAAGTTGTGGAACCACGACGGGTGCTCGGGGTCGCCGCCGTTGGAGGCGATCGCCGCGTAGGAACCGTCGTGCTCGACGCGCATGACCGGGTTCTTGCGCAGCTTCCCCGACTTCGCGCCCTTCGAGGTGATGACCACGATCGGGACACCGCGCAGGGTGTTGCCCTCGGCTCCGCCTGTGGCCTCGTACTTCTCGACCTGCTCGCGCACCCAGTCGCTCGGGCTGGGCTCGTACTCTCCGTTCAGCGTCATGGCCCGTGCAACACCGCGTGCGACCCGTCGATTCCGCGGCCACTAGGTTGGCCCCATGAGTGCGATCGACGGAGTGTCGGAGATCTTCGACGCGGGAGCCTGGGACACCGTGCCCGGCTTCGAGGACCTGACCGACCTGACCTACCACCGCGCGAAGGCCCACGGCACGGTCCGGATCGCCTTCGATCGGCCCGACGTCCTCAACGCGTTCCGCCCGCACACCGTCGACGAGCTGCTGCGGGTGCTCGAGCACGCCCGTCAGTCGAGCGACGTCGGCTGCGTGCTGCTGACCGGCAACGGCCCGAGCGACAAGAACGGCAAGTGGGCGTTCTGCACCGGTGGCGACCAGCGGATCCGCGGGCGCGCCGGCTACCAGTACGCGGAGGGCGAGACCTCCGACACCGTCGACAAGGCCAAGCTCGGTCGGCTGCACATCCTGGAGTGCCAGCGGCTGATCCGGTTCATGCCGAAGATCGTGATCTGCCTCGTCAACGGGTGGGCCGCCGGCGGTGGGCACTCGCTGCACGTGGTCAGCGACCTCACGATCGCCAGCGCCGAGCACGGGCGGTTCAAGCAGACCGACGCCGACGTCGGCTCCTTCGACGGCGGCTTCGGGTCGGCGTACCTCGCCCGCCAGGTCGGCCAGAAGTTCGCACGCGAGATCTTCTTCCTCGGCGACGAGTACTCCGCCGAGGACGCGCACCGGATGGGCATGGTCAACCGGGTCGTCCCGCACGCCGAGCTCGAGGCGGAGGCGCTCGAGTGGGGGCGCAAGATCAACGGGAAGTCGCCGACGGCCCAGCGGATGCTGAAGTACTCGTTCAACCTGATCGACGACGGCCTGGTCGGCCAGCAGCTCTTCGCGGGCGAGACCACCCGGCTCGCCTACATGACCGACGAGGCCGCCGAGGGGCGCGACCAGTTCCTCGAGAAGCGCGAGCCGGACTGGTCGCCGTTCCCCTGGTACTACTGAGATCCGGGCTCGTGAGGTGATCCGCTGATGACCCGCTGGCAGGAGCTCGCGCGCCGGGCTGCGGGCACGGACTACGCGCGCACGTACGCCCAACGGTTCCGCCAGATGGCGGCGCGGGGCGAGGACATCCACGGCGAGGCGACCTTCGTGACCGGCCTGGTCGAGCCTCCCGCCCGGGTCCTGGACGCGGGCTGCGGCACCGGCCGGATCGCCGTACGCCTCGACGAGCTGGGGTACGTCGTGGTCGGCGTGGACGTCGACCCGACCATGCTCGACGTGGCCCGCACGGAGGCGCCCGGACTCGACTGGCGCCTGGGGGACCTCGCGGAGTTCGACCTCGGCGAGGAGTTCGACCTCGTCCTGCTTGCCGGCAACATCATCCCGCTGCTCGAGCCGGGCACCCTCGCCTCGGTCTGCTCGCGGCTGGCCGCACACGTGGCGCCGGGTGGTCGGCTCGTCTGCGGCTTCGGCGTGGACTCCGCGCACCTGCCCCCGGACTGCCCGGTCACCCCGCTCGCGGAGGTCGACGCGGCCATGGAGGCGGCGGGACTGGAGCCCGTGGAGCGCTTCTCGAGCTGGGACCGGGCCGCGTTCGCCGAGTCCGAAGGGTACGTCGTCAGCGTGCACACACTGGCGGGGCGCTCGTGAGGGTCGTCGTCCTGACCGGTGCCGGGATCTCCGCCGAGAGCGGGGTCCCGACGTTCCGCGACGCCGACGGCCTCTGGGAGGGCCACCGGGTCGAGGACGTGGCGACGCCGGAGGCCTTCGACCGGCAGCCGAGCGTGGTGCACCGGTTCTACGACGCGCGCCGGGCCGCGCTGGCTGCCGTCGAGCCCAACCCGGCGCACAAGGCGCTGGCCCGCCTGGAGGGGGCGCTGCACGACGACCTGCTCCTGGTGACCCAGAACATCGACGACCTGCACGAGCGCGGCGGGTCGAAGCGCGTGCTGCACATGCACGGCGAGCTGCGCTCGGCCCTGTGCCGCGGGTGCCGCGGCCGGTCGCGGTGGACCGGGGACCTCGGCGACTTCCCGCCCTGCCCGCGCTGCGGGGTCAGCGAGCTGCGGCCCGACGTCGTGTGGTTCGGCGAGATCCCCTACGACATGGATGCGATCCAGGACGCGATCGAGCTCGCGGACCTGTTCGTCTCGATCGGCACCTCGGGCGCGGTCTACCCGGCCGCCGGCTTCGTCCAGTACGCCGCCCGCCACGGGGTCCACACCCTCGAGCTGAACCTCCAGCCCAGCGACGGCACCCACCTCTTCGACGAGTCCCGTCACGGCCTCGCCGGCGACCTCGTCCCGGCCTGGGTCAACGAGCTGCTGGGATAGTCCGCGACGCAATTGCTGGAAATCGGGACCGATCACGACATTCTCGTCGCGGACTATCCCGCCAGACGGGTCCGCATCAGGGGCTCGAGGCGCTTCCAGTCGTGGTCGAGACCGATCCGGGTGGCGAAGGAGCGCACGGTGTCGATGAACATCTCGCCGCTCGCGATGACCCGTGGGTCCATGTGGCCGAAGACCTCGAGCGTGACGACGCCGTACAACATGGTCCAGCCCTGCATGTAGACCCAGATCAGGCCCCGGTCCTCGAGGGGTACCTGCTCGACGTTCGCCGGGATGAGCGGGTCGGTGACCGCCTCGGCCACGGCGGCGGGAAGGTCGCTGACGCGGGGGATGGGGTACTTCGTCTGCACCCACAGGTCGTGCAGCAGGTCGGTGAACAGCAGCCCCGAGGCGGAGGCGGTGAGCAGGTCGCGCCGCGCGCACGACGAGTCGGCGATCGGGTTGGCGAAGACCAGCGAGAACTCGCGCGTGTTGGCCAGCGCCCACTGCCGGAAGGCGACGGTCGCGCAGACGAGGCGGGCAGCGGCATCGTCGTCGGGCTGGGTGTCCGCGGCCGCCGAGAAGACCTCGGTCGCGGCCTTGTCGATCTCGAACGCCACGAGGTCGACGAGCTCCTGGATGCTGGCGACGTAGCGGTAGAGCGCGGGCGCAGTCATGCCCATCCGCCCCGCGACCGCGCGCAGCGACAGCTCGGCGCCCTCGGCGAGCAGTTCGCGGGACGCCCGCACGATCTCGTCGAAGGTCGCCTCGCGCTGGCGTTCCCTGCGCGTCTGCTGCTCCTGGACCACCCGATTGCCCCTCACGTGTCGTTGACAGGGGGAGTTTACACCGTTTACGGTTAACACCATTCACTAATCTGAAGTGCCTTCACAAGGAGTCCGTGATGATCGATCGGTGGGGTGCCTTCGTGGCCCGGCGAGCCCTGGCGGTGCTGTTGGCGGGCATCGCCCTGGCGGTCTTCGCGGGGGCGTACGGCGCGGGGGTCTTCGAGTCGCTGTCCCAGGGTGGCTTCGAGGACCCCAAGTCCGAGTCCGCACGCGAGCTCGCGGCGGAGCAGGACGCCTTCGGCAACCGGTCCGTCGACGTCGTCGCGATCTACTCCGATGACACCCTCACCGCCGACTCGTCGGAGTTCCGGGCGCGCGTGCAGGAAGTGCTGGCCGGTCTGCCCGAGGGTACGACGGCCCAGGTCGTCCCCTACTACGCCGCCGACGACCCGGGCATGGTCAGCAAGGACGGCCACTCGGCGCAGGTCCTCATCTCGATGGCGGGCACCGGCCAGGACCAGCTGCTCGACAACTACGACCTGCTCGAGCCGGCGCTCGAGGCCGACGGCCTCGACACCCACATCGCCGGCGCGTTCGCGGTCTACGGCGACGTCAACAAGATCGCCGCCGAGGACCTGACGCGGGCCGAGGAGGTCTCGCTCCCGGTCGTGGTCCTGCTGGCGCTGCTGATCTTCGGCAGCCTGGTCGCTGCCTCGATGCCTGCCCTGGTCGGCGGCCTCGCCGTGATCGGCGCGCTCGCGGTGGTCCGGCTGCTCACGCAGTTCACCGAGGTGTCGGTCTTCTCGGTCAACGTGATCTCCCTGCTCGGCATGGGACTGGCGATCGACTACGCACTCTTCGTCGTCAGCCGGTTCCGCGAGGAGCTTGCCCGCCTCCCGCTCGACGACCCGGACGCGTCCTCGAAGGCGATCCGCACCACGATGGCCACCGCCGGGCGCACCGTGCTCTTCTCGGGGCTGACCGTCGCTGCGGCCCTGTCGAGCCTGCTGATCTTCCCGCAGAACTTCCTGCGCTCCATGGGGTACGGCGGCATCGCGGCGGTCCTCATCGCGATGCTGGCCGCTCTGACCGTGCTGCCTGCGATCCTGCGCCTTCTCGGTCGGCGCGTCGACGGCGGTCGCCTGCCCTGGCGCCGGCACCGGCCGGTCTCGGTCGGCGACGACCACGGCTGGTGGGCCCGGCTCGCCCACGCCGTGATGCGCCGGCCGGTCGCGGTCATCGTGCTCACGGTCGTGGTCCTGCTCGCGATCGCCTCGCCCTTCCTCGGCGCGCGCTGGGGGAGCGTGGACTACCGGGTGCTGCCCGCGGACGCGCCCTCCCACGTCGCCGCGGACAAGCTCAACGACGACTTCGGTGCCGAGCAGTCCAGCGCCAGCCTCCTGCTGGAGGGGACCTCGAAGGCCGACGTGTCGGCGTACGTCGCCCAGGTCGAGGCGGTCGGCGGCG
This sequence comes from Nocardioides sp., assembly GCA_035759395.1. Classification (GTDB taxonomy): domain Bacteria; phylum Actinomycetota; class Actinomycetes; order Propionibacteriales; family Nocardioidaceae; genus Nocardioides. The sequence goes on along the minus strand of DASTUX010000038.1, from coordinate 12,498 downwards.
TGACCGCGGTGGAGCCGGTCGACACGGCCGGCGACTCGACCCTGGTGCGTGCCTGGTGGACGGGCAACAGCCAGACGGAGCGGTCCCAGGACCTGGTCCGCGAGCTGCGAGACATCGACCCGGCCTCGGGGAGCGTGCTGGTGGGCGGCCTGAGTGCCGACACCGTCGACCTGGTCGCCTCCGTCGGCGCGCACCTGCCGTGGATGGGCCTGATCGTCATCGTGGTCATGCTGGTGCTGCTGTTCATGGCGTTCGGCTCGCTGGTGCTGCCCATCAAGGCGGTGGTGATGAACATGTTCTCGATCACCGCGTCGTTCGGCGTCGTCACCTGGATCTTCCAGGACGGCAACCTCTCGGGCCTGCTCGGCTTCGAGTCGACGGGCTTCCTCGACGCGACCAACCCGATCCTGATGCTGGCCATCCTGTTCGGACTGTCGATGGACTACGAGGTCTTCCTGCTGTCGCGGGTCCGCGAGCAGTTCGACAAGACCGGCGACAACGACCTGGCCGTGGCGACCGGCGTACAGAAGACCGGCCGGATCATCACGAGCGCGGCGCTGCTGCTCGCCATCGTCATCGGAGCGTTCGGACTCTCCGGGATCATCTTCATGAAGATGATCGGGATCGGCATGCTCGTCGCGCTGGTGATCGACGCGACGGTGGTCCGCGCGCTGCTCGTCCCCGCGACGATGAAGCTGCTCGGTCGATGGAACTGGTGGGCGCCGGCCCCGATGCTGCGCTGGTGGGAGCGCTACGGCTTCCGGGAGAGTCCGGAGCCCGCCGTCGCCGTCGAGCCGGTCAGGACGCCGACCGGCTGACCAGGGCGCCGGCGTGCCGGGGCAGGGTGAGTGCTCCGGACGCGCCGAGGTCGACGCCCGCGAAGGTCTCGAAGAGCACCTCGCCCGGCCCGCCGAGGTCGACCGTGGCCGGCGCGTCGCCGAAGTTCACGACGATGACCAGGTCGCCGCGGTGCATCGTGAACAGCCGGGACTGCTCGTCGACCGTGCACGAGACGTGGTCGAGTGACGGGTCGGTGAGCTCCGGACGCTCGCGGCGCAGGGCTGCCAGTCGTCGGTAGACCTCGAGCATCCGCGCGTGGCGACCCGTGTCGAGCTCAGCCCAGTCCAGCTTGGAGTTCTGGAATGTCGCGGGGTCCTGCGGGTCGGGCACGACGGCCGGATCCCAGCCCATCCGCTCGAACTCCGCGATCCGGCCCTCCGCGGTCGCCCGGCCGAGCTCGGGCTCGGGGTGCGAGGTGAAGAACTGGAACGGGGTTGACGCGGCCCACTCCTCGCCCTGGAAGAGCATCGGCGTGAACGGGCCGGTGAGCGTGAGCAGCGCCGCGCAGGCGAGCTGGTCGTCGTCGAGCACCTCGGTGAGGCGGTCGCCGCGTGCCCGGTTGCCGATCTGGTCGTGGTTCTGGCTGCAGACGACCAGCCGCCAGGCCGGCATCGCAGCGGTGTCGATCGGGACGCCGTGGTCGCGGCCGCGGAACGACGAGTGGGTGCCGTCGTGGAAGAAGCCCCGCTGGCACACCTTGGCCAGCGCGCCCAGCGGCTCGAAGTCGGCGTAGTAGCCCTCGGTCTCCCCGCTCAGGGCGACGTGCACCGCGTGGTGGAAGTCGTCGCTCCACTGCGCGTCGAGCCCGTGACCGCGGGCCTCGCGCGGGGTGATGAGCATCGGGTCGTTGAGGTCGGACTCCGCGATGAGCGTGAGCGGGCGGCGCTGGTGCGCCGAGAGTGCGGCCACCTCGATCGCCATCTCCTCGAGGAGGTGGACCTCGGAGGAGTCGGAGAGCGCGTGCACGGCATCGAGCCGCAGCCCGTCCACATGGAAGTCCGACAGCCACATCCGCACGTTGTCCAGGACATAGCGCCGCACCTCGTGGCTGCCCTCGCCGTCGAGGTTGACCAGGTCGCCCCACGTGTTCGCGCCCGACTTCAGGTAGGGCCCGAACTGCGGCAGGTAGTTGCCCGACGGTCCGAGGTGGTTGTGGACCACGTCCTGGATCACGCCCAGCCCGGCCGCGTGGCAGCCGTCGACGAAGCGCTGGTAGCCCTCCGGGCCGCCGTACGGCTCGTGGACCGCTGACCAGAGCACCCCGTCGTAGCCCCAGTTGTGGGTGCCGTTCACGGCATTGACCGGCATCACCTCGACGAAGTCCACGCCGATCGAGCGCAGGTGGTCGAGCTTGCCGAGCGCCGCGTCGAAGGTGCCCTCGGGGGTGAACGTGCCGATGTGCAGCTCGTAGATCATCGAGCCCGCGAGCTGGCGACCGGTCCAACCGGCATCGGTCCAGGAGAACGCCGACGCGTCGAAGGTTCGCGAGCGCTGGTGCACGCCCGCCGGCTGGCGCCGCGACCGGGGATCGGGCAGCGGCGCGTCCGAGTCGTCGATCAGGTAGCCGTAGTCGACCTCGCCCTCCGGCACGGGGCCGACCGGCGTCCACCAGTCGTCGGAACCACGCGCCATGTCGACGGTCGCATCGCCCACCGACAGCCGGACCCGCTCGGGGCGGGGTGCCCACACGTCGAACCGGCCCCGGGTCATGAGTCCTCCTTCACGATCAGCGCAACAGGCAGGTCGGCGAGCAGGTCAGCCATCCGCAGGCCCGTGCCGGGCGAGCTCGTCGCGACCCGTCCCGAGACCACGTCCCGCCACGCGCCCTCGGGGAGGTCGAGCGTCGTGTCCGCCCAGCCACCCGCCGCGTCGAGCCCGACGGGCAGTCGGGTGGTGACGGTGACCGCGCCGCCCCGATGGAAGGCGAGCGCGTGCTCGGCTGCCGAGCCCACGGCGGCGACCGGGGCGTACGACGTGAACAGCTCGGGCCGGTCGCGGCGCAATGTCAGCGCGGCGTGGGTGACCCGGAGCTTGGCCGCCCCCGGGTCGTCGTGCGAAGGGGTGAGGGGAGTGACGGCCCCTGCAGCGATCGAGCCGAGCAGCTCGGCGCGGACCTCGAAGTCGACGCTGCGCCGGTTGTCGGGGTCCACCAGGCTCTGCTCCCACAGCTCGCTGCCCTGGTAGACGTCCGGCACTCCGGGCATCGTGATCGCCAGCAGCTTGGCCGCGAGCGCGTTGCTCCACCCCGGCTCCACCACGTGTGCGAGCAGCTCGTCGAGGACCCGTCCGACACGCTCGTCGTCGTACGCCGCATCGACGGCGCGGTGCACCGCCGCCTCGTAGTCGGTGTCGGGTGCGGTCCACGTGGTCCGGTCGCCGGCCTCGCGCATCGCCTTCTCGGCGTACGCGTGCAGCCGGTCGCGGGATGCCGGCCAAGCCCCCAGCACGGCCTGCCAGAGCAGGCTGCCGAAGCCCGGGTCGGGGAGGGGAACCAGCTCGAGGAGCCGGTCCAGCGCCGTCTCCCACACCTCGGGCAGCTCGGCCAGCACCGTGATCCGCGCGCGCACGTCCTCGCCGCGCTTGGTGTCGTGCGTCGACAGCGCGGTCATCGCGTGCGGCCACTCGGCCTGCCGCGTCGCGAGGAACGCGTGGAACTCGTCGGGGGACGCGGCGAAGACGCTCGGGTCCCCGCCCACCTCGTTGAGCGACGTGAGCCGGGAGAAGCGGTAGAACGCGCAGTCCTCGACTCCCTTGGCCATCACCATCCCGCTGGTCTGCTGGAAGCGCAGTGCCGGGGCGGCGTTCGGGTCGCCGAGGACCGGTGCGAGTACGTCGAAGGTCTCGGCCAGGTCGGGCCGGTGCCGGCGGGCCAGCTCGAACGCCTCGTCCAGGTGCTCGCGGCCCTCGGGAAGGTAGGAGCGGTAGACCGGGAAGCAGGCGAGAAGCTCGGCGACGGCGTCGGCGAGCAGCGCGGCCTCCTCAACCAGCGGAGGGAGCTCGCGGACGATCCGGTTGACCTCGGAGTTCAGGATCCCGTCGGCGACGTCGCGCTTGGTGGCGTGGATCATCGCGGCCCAGTCGACCGGACCGCCCCGGAGCCGCGCCTCGAGCGCGTCCAGCGACGCCCGGCCGGCGGGGTCGGTGAGGACGCGGTCGACATAGGCGAGCGCGTCGTAGCCGGTGGTGCCCGACGTGGCCCAGGTCCGCGGCAGCTCCTCGCCCGGCTCGAGGATCTTCTCGACGAGCACGTAGGCGCCGCCGGTGAGCTCCGCGAGGTCGTCGAGGTAGCCCCGGGGGTCGCGCACGCCGTCGGGGTGGTCGACCCGCAGCCCGTCGACGAGACCCTCGTCGAACCAGCGCCTGATCTCCACGTGGGAGTCGGCGAAGACGTCCGGGTCCTCGACCCGGATCGCGGCGAGCGTGTTGACGGCGAAGAACCGGCGGTAGTTCAGGCCGCTGTCGGCCACCCGCCAGTTGACGAGCTCGTAGTGCTGACGGGCGTGTACGGCGTCGGCGTCCGCGCCGTCGTCGGCGGTTCCGGGCGCGATCGGGAAGCGGTGGTCGTGGTAGCGGAGCTCGGGTCCGTCGGCGGTGTCGACGACGGCGAGGTGGGCGACCGGGCCACCCTCGGGCGAGCGGTCGTCGTCGCCCACGACCGGGATCCGGATCCGTCCGTTGCCCGCGGCCCAGTCGACGTCGAACGCCGCGGCATGCGGGGAGTCGCGGCCGAGCCGCAGCAGGTCCCACCACCAGACGGACTCGACCGGGGTCGCCACGCCGACGTGGTTCGGCACGATGTCCACGAGGACCCCCATGCCGAGGCGGCGCGCCTCGGCCGAGAGGGCGGCCAGCCCCTCCGCCCCGCCGCGTGAGGCGTCGAGGCGGTCGTGGGCCACGACGTCGTACCCGTGGCTGCTGCCCGGCTCGGCGGCCAGCAGCGGGGACAGGTAGACCCAGTCCACGCCGAGGTCGTGCAGGTAGGCCAGTCGCCGGGCAGCCTCATGGAGGTTGAACCCCTCGGTGATCTGGAGCCGGTAGGTGCTGCTGGGCGTGCGCATGGTGCCTTTCGGGTGGCGGGCGGTGGTCAGGTCAGCCCTGGCCCTCGTCGTTGCGGTGGCGCCGATCGGCACCGGGGGTGCTGTCGACGGCCCCGGTGTCAGCGAGTGCGGCCAGCGAGGCGGCGACCGAGTGGTCGGGCTCGGACTCCGGCTCGGCGTGCTCGCGCAGCACCACGAGGCTGTGCGTCGCGAGGGGAAGCGTCGCCCCCGCGGCGTGCGTCTGTGCCGTGTCTGCCGACCCGCCGGTGTCGATCACGACGTCCCACGCGGCGGCGTACTCGTCGGTCGGCAGGATCGCCTCGGCCGGCCCGTCGGCGTTGAAGTAGAGCAGGAAGTGGTCGTCGGTGATTTCGCCACCGCGTGAGTCCTTGCCGGCGATGCCGTCGCCGTTGAGGTACATCCCGATGGCCTTCGACCCGTTCTCCCAGTCGCCGTCCTCCATCGGCTGGCCGTCCAGCGCCAGCCACACGATGTCGTTGAGGCGTTCACCGTCACCGGTCCGCACGGTGTTGCCGGTGAAGAAGCGCTTGCGGTGGAAGGTCGGGTGGCTTGCCCGCAGCTTCGCGACCGCGGCCGTGAACTCGATGAGCGGCTTGTCGGCGCGGTCCCAGTGCACCCAGCTGATCTCGGAGTCCTGGGCGTAGGTGTTGTTGTTGCCGTCCTGGGTGCGGCTCATCTCGTCGCCGTGCAGCAGCATCGGGACGCCCTGGCTGAGCAGCAGCGTGGCCAGGAAGTTGCGCTGCTCGCGGGCCCTGGCCTCGAGGATCTCCGGGTCGTCCGTGGGTCCCTCCACGCCGTGGTTCCAGGAGCGGTTGTGGCTCTCGCCGTCGTTGTTGTCCTCGCCGTTGGCCTCGTTGTGCTTCTCGTTGTACGAAACGAGGTCGCGCAGCGTGAAGCCGTCGTGGGCGGTGACGAAGTTGATGCTGGCAAAGGGGCGGCGACCCGAGTGCTCGTAGAGGTCCGAGGAGCCGGACAGTCGCGATGCGAACTCGCCGAGCGAGGGCTCGCCGCGCCAGAAGTCACGCACGGTGTCGCGGTAGGCGCCGTTCCACTCGGTCCACTGCGGGGGGAAGTTGCCGACCTGGTAGCCACCCGGGCCGACGTCCCAGGGCTCAGCGATCAGCTTGACCTGACTGACGACCGGGTCCTGCTGCACGAGCTCGAAGAACGTGGCCAGCCGGTCGACGTCGTAGAACTCCCGGGCCAGCGCGGAGGCGAGGTCGAAGCGGAAGCCGTCGACGTGCATCTCGGTCACCCAGTAGCGCAGCGAGTCCATGATCAGCTGCAGCGAGTGCGGGTGGCGCACGTTGAGGGTGTTCCCGGTGCCGGTGTAGTCCATGTAGTACCGCTGGTCGTCCTCGACCTGGCGGTAGTACGCCGGGTTGTCGATGCCGCGGAAGCTCAGCGTCGGCCCCAGGTGGTTGCCCTCGGCGGTGTGGTTGTAGACCACGTCGAGGATGACCTCGATGCCCGCGGCGTGCATCGCCTTGACCATCGCCTTGAACTCCTGCACCTGCTGACCGTGCTCCTGGTTCGCGGCGTAGTCGGCATGCGGTGCGAAGAAGCCGAGGGTGTTGTAGCCCCAGTAGTTGCGGAGCCCCTTGTCGAGCAGGGTGCTGTCCTGGACGAACTGGTGCACCGGCATCAGCTCGATGGCGGTGACGCCGAGCTTGTTGAGGTGCTCCGTGACGGCCGGGTGTGCGAGCCCGGCGTAGGTCCCGCGCTGCTCCTCGGGGATGTCGGGGTGCAGCTGGGTGAGGCCCTTGACATGGGCCTCGTAGATGAACGACTCGTTGTAGGGGATGTTGAGGCGGCGGTCGCCTTCCCAGTCGAAGAAGGGGGTGATGACGACGCCCTTCTGCATGTGCTGCGCGGAGTCGTCGTCGTTGCGCGAGTCGGGGTCGCCGAAGTTGTAGCCGAAGAGGGACTGGTCCCAGTCGATCTCGCCACTTGTCGCCTTGGCGTACGGGTCGATCAGGAGCTTGTTGGGGTTGCAGCGCAGCCCCTGCTCGGGATCCCACGGGCCGTGCACGCGGTAGCCGTAGCGCTGGCCGGGCTGGACGCTGGGGAGGTAGCAGTGCCAGACGTAGGCGTCGACCTCGGTCAACTCGACCCGGGTCTCTTGGCCTTCGGCGTCGAAGAGACACAGCTCCACACGGTCGGCGATCTCGCTGAACAGCGCGAAGTTGGTGCCGCTGCCGTCGAACGTCGCGCCCAGGGGATAGGCCTGACCGGGCCAGGTCTCGAGCACTGTTCCGCCTCTCGGTGGCCGGGGCCACCAGGTTTCTCTCGGTGGTCGAGCTTGTCGAGACCACACTTGGATCGATCAAAGCACATCATGTCCCGCGCCACCCCACCCGCAAACATCGCTGCCCGGGGCCCCGGAACCATTCACGCTGCCACGCCGTCCGACGGTGATGGACCTCTCGCGTCGCCAGAGCCTGCAGCTGCTCCTCGCACTGTCAGCCGCCCTCGCCGTGCCGGGGGTCGCGGCGTGCGGCGCCGATCGCCGGGTCGGCGGTGCGCCTCGCGACACGCGAGAGCTCGAGCTCGCCAGCTCCGAGGTCGAGCGCTCACCGGGCTCGGCCGCCGCGATCCCGGACGCGGTCGCCTCGGTCGGCGGTCTGGCGGCCGGGTTGTACGGCGCCCTCGCGCGCGAGCCGGGCAACCTCGTGTTCTCGCCGTACTCGGTCGCGGTGGCGCTCGCGATGACCCTCAACGGAGCCCGGGGGCGGACCGCCACCGAGATGCGCGACGTGCTCGCGACGGCCGACACCCACCGGCTCGACGACGGTCTCGACGCCCTCACTCTCCACCTGGAGGGGCTGGCCGGTCCGACGCGGCGTGTGGACGGGAGCGGGGCGACGATCGCGCTGGATGCCGCGAACGCGCTCTTCGGCCAGCGCGGGACCGCCTGGGAGGGGCCCTTCCTCGACGACCTCGCCCGCTACTTCGGCGCCGGGATGCGGCTGGTCGACTACGCGACGGCGACGGAGGCTGCCCGGACTCTCATCAACGAGTGGACCGCCGAGCAGACCCACGACCGGATCCCCGAGATCGTGCCGGCCGGCATCCTCAGCGACCTCACCCGGCTGGTCCTGGTGAACGCGATCTACCTCAAGGCGCCGTGGGAGACCCCGTTCGACCCGGACACCACGGCGGACCGCCCCTTCCATGCCGACGCCGGCACCCGCGACGTACCCACCATGACCGCCGGGCTCCACCTCTCGGGCCACGCCCGCGGCGACGGCTGGGAGGCCGTGCGGCTGCCGTACGCCGGAGGCGCGCTCGCGATGACCGTCGTCCTGCCCGACGAGGGAGCGCTCGCGCGGGTATCCGCGGCCCTGGCCGGCGGCGCGCTGCCGAGCATCCTGGCCGCCCCGCGTCCGACGCCGGTCCAGCTGTCGCTGCCGAGGTGGACGTTCCGCACCGAGGCGCCGCTCGGTGACGTGCTCACGGCCCTGGGCATGCCGACGGCCTTCGACCCGGCGCGCGCGGACTTCACGGCGATGACCCGGCAGGAGCAGCTCTTCATCGCGGCGGTCCTGCACGAGGGCTTCATCGCGGTCGACGAGGCGGGGACCGAGGCCGCGGCCGCCACGGCCGTGGTGATGGACACCACCTCGGCGCCGCTCTACCGGGAGGTCGTCGTCGACCGGCCGTTCCTCTTCGTGGTCCACGACGTCGAGCACCTGACGCCGCTCTTCGTCGGCCGCGTGAGCGATCCCACCGTCTGACGGTCTGTCGAGGCGTGGTTACCCGGCAGTAGAGTCGGGCCCATGACGCGTGAGATCTATGACGAGGACCACGAGGCCTTCCGCGCCTCCGTCAAGGAGTTCCTGGACCGCGAGGTCGTGCCCCACCTGGACGAGTACTCCGAGAACCACGGCCTGACCCGTGACTTCTGGACCTCGGCCGGCAAGCAGGGCTTCCTCGGCCTGGAGATCCCCGAGGAGTACGGCGGCTCCGAGGCCAACGACTACCGCTTCAACGCGGTGCTCACCGAGGAGCTGGCCAAGGTCAACATGACCCTGCCGAGCTGTGTCGGCATCCACGCCGACATCGTGGCGCCGTACCTCGTGCACCTCACCACCGAGGAGCAGAAGAAGCGCTGGCTGCCGAAGTTCTGCACCGGAGAGCTGCTCACCGGCATCGGGATGACCGAGCCCGGCGGCGGCTCGGACCTGGCCGGCTTGAAGACCACCGCCGTCCGCGACGGCGACGACTGGGTCATCAACGGCTCCAAGACGTTCATCACCAACGGCGGCAGTGCCGACCTGATCGTGGTCGCCGCGCGCACCTCGCCGGAGAAGAAGGCCAAGGGCATCTCGCTCTTCGGCGTCGAGACCGACAAGGCGGGCTTCTCGGTCGGCCGGGTCCTCGACAAGGTCGGCCAGGACGAGTCCGACACCGCCGAGCTGGCCTTCGAGGACGTCCGGGTCAGCAACGACGACCTCATCGGCGAGCTGGACACCGGCTTCATCTCGATGATGCAGTTCCTGCCGCAGGAGCGCCTCGGCTCGGCGATCACCAACCTCGCCCACGCCGCCCAGATCCTCGAGGAGACGATCGACTACGCCAAGCAGCGCAAGGCGTTCGGCCAGCCGATCGGCAACTTCCAGCACAACCAGTTCCTGCTGGCCGAGCTGGTCACCCAGGTCGAGGTCACGCAGGCGTACGTCGACCAGTGCATCATGAAGCACACCCGGCAGGAGCTGACGCCGGTCGACGCCGCGAAGGCCAAGTGGTGGACCTCCCAGGTCCAGAACGACGTCCTGGACCACTGCGTCCAGCTGCACGGCGGCTACGGCTTCATGAACGAGTACCGCGTCGCCCGTGCCTGGCGTGACGCCCGCGTCACCAAGATCTGGGCGGGCTCGAACGAGATCATGAAGATGCTCATCGGCCGCGACCTGGGCCTGTGAGGCAGCCCCGGCTGGTTGAGGAGGGCGCTCTGCGCCCGTCTCGAAACCCGGTGAGTGCAGCCTTCCCTTGCTTGCGGGTGCGTCGGTGGACGACAACGATTCAGCCATGACGACCGACGCCTCCGACCTCGACGTACCCGTCGGGCCCCACGACGACGAACCGCACGGCGAAGGCCTCAACAACCGCCTGAACTGGCTGCGGGCCTCCGTCCTCGGCGCCAACGACGGCATCGTGTCCACGGCCGGCCTGGTCCTCGGCGTGGCCGGGGCGACCAGCGACCGTACGGCGATCTTCGTGGCCGGCGTCGCGGGCCTGGCCGCCGGCGCGCTGAGCATGGCGGCGGGTGAGTACGTCTCGGTCAGCACCCAGCGCGACTCCGAGCACGCGCTGCTCGAGAAGGAGCGCCGCGAGCTCATCGAGGAGCCCGACGAGGAGCTGGCGGAGCTGGCCCACATCTACGTCGGCAAGGGGCTCAGCGAGGAGCTCGCCCTGCGCGTCGCCCAGGAGCTGACCGAGCACGACGCGCTAGGTGCCCACGCGGAGGCCGAGCTGGGCATCGACCCGAACGACCTGACCAACCCGTGGTCGGCGGCCTGGGCCTCGATGCTCTCGTTCACCGTCGGCGCGCTCCTACCCCTGTTGACGATCGTGCTCGTGGTCGCGGACTTCCGGGTGCTCGTCACGGTCATCGCCGTCGTCATCGCACTCGCCCTGACGGGTTGGGCCAGCGCGAAGTTCGGCTACGGACCCACGAGGCGCGCGGTGCTGCGCAACATGGGCGGGGGACTCTTCGCGATGCTCGCGACCTACGGCATCGGGTCGCTGATCGGCACCCAGCTCTGATCTCCCGGGCGTAGTTTCGCGCCATGCGGATGTTCGTCGCGCTGGTGCCCCCCGAGGAGGCCGTCGAGGACCTCGAGGAGTTCCTGGCGCCGCGGCGGTCGGCCGGCCAGTTCCGCTGGGCGAGCCCCGAGCAGTTCCACCTGACGCTGGCCTTCCTGGCGGTGGTCCAGGACCGGCACCTCGACGAGCTGGTCGAGCGGCTCGGCCGGGCCGCGGCGCGGCGTACGTCCTTCCCCGCGCGGCTGGCCGGGGGAGGTGCCTTCCCCAACGTCGCCCGGGCCCGCGTGCTCTGGGCCGGACTCGACCTCGACGAGCAGGGCCGCACCGAGCTGGACCGGCTCGCGAGCGGCGCCCGGGCCGCAGCCTCGCGCACCGGGATCTCGGTCGACGGCCAGCGGTTCCGGCCGCACCTGACCCTCGCCCGGCTCGGCCGCCCGACCGAGGCGTCGGGCTGGGTGCAGCTGCTCGACGCCTACGCCGGCCCGCCCTGGACCGCCGAGCGGGTGGCCCTGGTTGCCTCCCACCTCGGCGAGGGGCCCCGCGGCCGCCCTCGCTACGAGCTGGTCGAGGAGTTCACGATCCCGCCTCCCCGATCCGCCCCACCGGGATAGTCCGTCACGGGATTGTCGTGATTCGACCGGTTTGACGACAAATTCGTGACGGACTATCCCGCTGGCGTGGCAATGCTCACCACGCCGAGAACGTGAGACACCTGTTCGCCACTCGGGATGGGCACTAGGTTGCGGCGGGTGAAGATCGCTGTAGCAAGGGAGACCCGCGAGGGCGAGTCACGCGTCGCGATGGTGCCCGAGCTGGTCGGCAAGCTGACCGCTCTCGGGTACGACGTCATGGTGGAGCCGGGAGCCGGACGCCATGCGCTCATCGACGACGACGAGTTCGAGCGGGCAGGAGCCACGCTCGACGACCGCGCCGTCGACACCGCCGACCTGGTGGTCTCGGTCCAGCCGCTCGCGGCCGACCGGATCCGCCACCTGCGCGAAGGGGCCGCGACGGTCTCCTTCCTGCCGGTCAACCAGGAGCCGGACACCGTCCGAGACCTGCGCGACCGGGGCGTCACGTCGTTCGCCATGGAGCTGGTCCCCCGGATCTCCCGGGCGCAGTCGATGGACGCGCTCTCTTCGCAGGCGCTCGTGGCCGGCTACCGCTGCGCGATCGTGGCGGCCGGGATGCTGCGCCGCTTCTTCCCCCTGAACATGACCGCCGCGGGCACCGTCCCGCCGGCCCAGATCGTCGTGCTCGGCGCCGGTGTGGCCGGGCTGCAGGCGATCGCGACCGCCAAGCGGCTCGGCGCCGTGGTCAAGGCGTACGACGTGCGCGCCGCCGCCGCCGAGGAGATCCGGTCGATGGGCGCGGTGGCGATCGAGCTCGAGCTCGAGACCCTGGAGGGCTCGGGCGGCTACGCCCGCGAGATGACCGAGGACCGGGCCGCCCGGCAGCGCGAGCTGCTCGCGCCGTACATCGCCGCGGCCGACGGCCTGATCACCACCGCCGCCGTACCCGGCCGTCAGGCCCCGATGCTGGTGACCCGCGAGATGGTCGAGCAGATGAAGCCCGGCTCGGTCGTCGTCGACCTGGCCGCCGAGACCGGCGGCAACGTCGAGGGCTCGGTCGCCGGCGAGGTGGTCCGGATCGGCAACGCCCAGGTCTGGGGCGGCCGCAACGTGCCGTCGCAGATGCCCGGCCCGGCGTCCCGGCTCTACGCCCAGAACGTCGTGAACCTGCTGACCCTGATGACCGCCACCTCCGAGGACGACGGCAACGCGTTCGCCCCGGACTTCGAGGACGAGATCGTGGCCGGCTCCTGCGTCAC
>DASTUX010000037.1:0-4090 GCA_035759395.1 Nocardioides sp. | reverse complement strand
ACGTGCACGGCCTCGCCCACGGAGGCCGACAGTGCCGGCTGGCCGAGCCCGAAGGCGACCGTGACCAGCACGACCGCGACCACGAGGACGACCGCCGAGACGGCGGCGGCCCCGAGGGCAGCGATCACCAGGGCGACCGAGGCGGTCACGCCGGCGACGGCCAGCGAGCGCGGGGCGCCGATCCGCGCCAGCAGCGGGCCGGCGAGCCGCGGGACGACGAGGGCGACGGCGGCGCTCGGCACCAGCGCGAGGCCGACCTGCCACGGCTCCCAGCCGTGGCGGACCAGCACGGCAGGCACGGCGATGAGCAGTGCGAACCACGCCGCGGGGACAGCCGCGGCCGCGACCGCGCTGCGCACCACGGTGGCGTTGCGGATGACCGAGATCGGCAGGAAGCCGTGCGGACGGTGCCGCACCCGTAGGGCCACCGCCGGTGCGCCGAGGACGACCAGCAGGCCACCCACGAGTGCGACGACCACGCCGGTGGACGGCGACTGGATGACGAGCACCAGGCCCGCCGCCGTGCCGGCCACGAGCACCGCGCCGAGGATGTCGAGGCTGGCCCCGGTGCCCGACCCGGTGAGTGCGTGCCACACGAACGGGATCACCAGGACGCCCAGGATCGGCAGCGCCATCACGGCCCGCCAGCCGAAGGCGTGCTCGACCAGGCCGCCCGCGAGCGGTCCGAGGCAGCTCACCGCGGCCGCGGTGCCGGCCAGGCGACCGAACGCGAGGCCGCGGATCTCGCCCTCGTAGCGCGCGCTCAGCACGGCCACGCCGAGGGTCGGCACCGCTGCGGCGCCGGCGCCCTGGAAGAGCCGGGCGACGAGCAGGACGTCGTACGTCGGGGCGAGCGCGGCGACAAGGGCACCGCCGGTCATCAGGCCGATCCCGACCGCCAGCGGGAGCCGGACGCCGACGAGGTCGGAGACGCGGCCGTAGACGGCGGTGGTCACCGCGAGCATCAGCGCGTAGAGGCTGATCGTCCAGGCGGCCATGCCCACGCCGACGCCGAGGTCCTCGCCCATCAGCGGCAGCGCGATCGCCGCCGACGACGAGCCCATGCCGGCGAGTCCGAACAGCAGCCCGAGCAGGACCGAGATGCGGCCGGAGTCGTCGTGGGTCATGGCTGGCCCAACAGCGGCCGGGGGCCGACCATTCCGCCGGACGCCGAATTAGTAGGACGTCCTACTAATTCGGTACCCTGAGGAGCCTCACCCGGACCGAGACCACGGTGGTTACCCATGACCGAGCTCCACAAGCCCGCCCATCCCGTCCGCCTCGTCACGGCCTCGAGCCTGTTCGACGGCCACGACGCGTCGATCAACATCATGCGGCGGATCTTCCAGAGCCAGGGCGCCGAGGTGATCCACCTCGGGCACAACCGCTCGGTCCAGGAGGTCGTGGACGCGGCCCTCGAGGAGGACGTGCAGGGCGTCGCCGTGTCGTCGTACCAGGGCGGCCACATCGAGTACTTCGAGTACCTCGTGGAGTCGCTGCGCGCCCGGGGCGCCGACCACATCAAGGTCGTCGGCGGCGGTGGCGGCGTGATCGTGCACGACGAGATCGAGCGGCTGCGCGCGTCCGGCGTCACCATCTTCTCCCCCGAGGACGGCCAGCGCATGGGCCTGGTCGGGATGATCAACTCGGTCGTCAAGGACTGCGACTTCGACCTGTGGTCCGCGCGGCAGGTCACCGCCGAGCAGGTCCTCAGCGGCGACCGGTTCGCGATCGCCCGTGCCATCACCGGTGCCGAGCAGGGCCAGCTCTCCCCCGCGCTGCTCGAGCAGCTGCGCACCGCGAACGCCGGCCGCACCACGCCGGTCCTCGGCATCACCGGCACCGGCGGCTCCGGCAAGTCCTCGCTCACCGACGAGATCGTCCGCCGCTTCCGCGTCGACCAGCAGGACAAGCTCCGGGTGGCGGTCATCGCCGTCGACCCGACCCGCCGTCGTGGCGGCGGCGCGCTGCTCGGCGACCGGATCCGGATGAACTCGCTCGACGGCGACCGTGCCTTCTTCCGCTCGCTCGCCACCCGTGGCGCACACGAGCTGCCCGAGCACCTCGCCGACGTGATCGACGTGGTGAAGTCCGCCGGCTTCGACCTGGTGATCGTGGAGACCCCCGGCATCGGCCAGGGCGACGCCGCGATCGTGCCGTTCGTCGACGCCTCGCTCTACGTGATGACGCCGGAGTTCGGCGCTGCCTCGCAGCTGGAGAAGATCGACATGCTCGACTTCGCCGACGTCGTGGCGATCAACAAGTTCGAGCGCCGCGGCGCCAAGGACGCGATGCGCGACGTGGGCCGCCAGCTGGTCCGCAACCGCGAGGCGTTCGGCAAGCGCCCCGAGGACATGCCGGTCTTCGGCACCTCCGCCGCCACGTTCAACGACGACGGCGTCACGGCGCTGTACCAGCACCTGCGCGGGCTGCTCGGCGACCGCGGGCTGCCGCTCGAGGACGGCGTGCTGCCGGCCGTCGACGTACGCCACTCCTCCGGGATCCGCCAGGTCGTCCCCACCGACCGGGTCCGCTACCTGGCCGAGATCACCGAGACCGTCCGCGGCTACCACGCACGCACCGAGGAGCTGGCCGAGGCCGCGCGCCGCGTGCAGCGGCTCGACGTCGTCAAGGGCGAGCTGGTCGAGGCGGGCTCCGACGACTCGGGTGTCGCCGGGCTGCTCGAGGGCGCCCGCAAGGAGCTCCCCCACGAGGTCTCCGACCAGATCGCGGCCTGGCCGGCGGTCGTCGAGTCCTACTCCGGCGACGAGCTGGTCACCAGGGTCCGTGACAAGGAGCTGCACACCAAGCTGACCCGCGAGTCCCTGTCGGGCAACAAGATCCCGCGCGTCTCGCTGCCGCGGTACGCCGACCACGGTGAGCTGGTCCGCTTCTGGCGCCGCGAGAACCTGCCCGGGTTCTTCCCGTTCACCGCGGGCGTCTTCCCGTTCAAGCGCGAGGGCGAGGACCCGGCCCGGATGTTCGCCGGCGAGGGAGACCCGTTCCGCACCAACCGTCGCTTCAAGCTGCTCTCCGCCGACGGCGACGCCAAGCGCCTCTCGACCGCGTTCGACTCGGTGACGCTCTACGGCCGCGACCCCGACCCGCGCCCGGACGTCTACGGCAAGGTCGGCACGTCCGGGGTCTCCGTCGCGACGCTCGATGACATGAAGGCGCTCTACGACGGCTTCGACCTGGTCTCGCCGACCACCTCGGTGTCGATGACGATCAACGGTCCCGCGCCGACCGTGCTCGCGTTCTTCCTCAACACCGTGATCGACCAGCAGGTCGACGCGTTCCGCGCCGCCCACGACCGCGAGCCGGACGACGCCGAGCGCGCCGAGCTCACGGCGTACGCCCTGGCCAACGTCCGCGGCACGGTGCAGGCCGACATCCTCAAGGAGGACCAGGGCCAGAACACCTGCCTGTTCTCCACGGAGTTCAGCCTGCGGATGATGGCCGACATCCAGGAGTGGTTCATCGCCCAGCAGGTGCGGAACTTCTACTCGGTGTCGATCTCCGGCTACCACATCGCCGAGGCCGGGGCGAACCCCATCAGCCAGCTCGCGTTCACGCTGGCCAACGGGTTCACCTACGTCGAGGCCTACCTCGCGCGCGGCATGGACATCGACGACTTCGCGCCGAACCTGTCGTTCTTCTTCTCCAACGGCATGGACCCGGAGTACTCCGTGATCGGCCGCGTCGCCCGCCGTATCTGGGCGGTGGCGATGAAGGAGAAGTACGGCGCCAACGAGCGCAGCCAGAAGCTGAAGTACCACGTGCAGACGTCGGGCCGCTCGCTGCACGCGCAGGAGATGGACTTCAACGACATCCGCACCACGCTGCAGGCCCTGATCGCGATCTACGACAACGCGAACTCGCTGCACACCAACGCCTACGACGAGGCCGTCACGACGCCCGGCGAGGAGTCCGTGCGCCGCGCCCTCGCGATCCAGATGATCATCAACCGCGAGTGGGGTCTCGCGATGAACGAGAACCCGCTCCAGGGGTCGTTCATCATCGACGAGCTCACCGACCTGGTCGAGGCCGCGGTGCTGCAGGAGTTCGACCGGATCAACGAGCGCGGCGG
>DASTUX010000036.1:0-36247 GCA_035759395.1 Nocardioides sp. | reverse complement strand
CACCACCCACAACCCCTGACGGGCCATGAGCAGAAAAAAGAGCCTCAATTCCCAGCAAGAAACAAACATCTGACAAAAAGCCAGAATCATTGTCTTACCAAAGAAACCATCAACCACCACAAACAACCACACCCCAAAAGGCACGATCATCAGTCATGGAAGACGGGGCATAACAAACTAATTCGTCGACTATGACACACTGTTGAGTTCTCAAGAATCAGACGCGCACCGTCTCCGTCCCTCTCGGGCCGGCGGCGGGGCAACCTGCAAAAACTTACCGGTTCCGATCGGCCGAGTCAACTCGGTTCCGATCCTCTCCGGCGCCGGGCATGCGACTCCCGATCGAGCTTGGCCTCTCAGCCTGGTGGGAGCCGCTCAGCGCGACAAGAAGAACGTTAACAGGGCCCCCGGCCGAGCTCAAATCGGGGGGTCGCCCAGCGTTCACCGGACGCTCATCGGGGCTTGGCCGGCCGGTACGTCGACACGCTCCGCTCCCCCGTGATCCAGTACCGCCACGGCCGCTCCGGGGCGCCACGCAGGCCCACGCGCGGTCCCGTGGAGACCTCCCGGACGGGCTCCGCCAGGGTCAGCGTGACCGGGCCGCAAGCGAGGTCCACTCCCCCGTGCTCGAGCCCGATGGCCAGGCTGCGGCAGAGGCGCGCGGGACCCCTCGCTAGGTCACGGTCGGAGGAGCCGGGGCGGCGCTCCCGGGCGGTCTCGAGGCCGTCGACGACCTCTCCGGCACGCAGCAGGACCGCGCTGGCGGAGCCCTCGGGCCCGCACACCGCGTTGGCACACACGTGCATGCCGTAGGTGAAGTAGCAGTAGAGGTGGCCGGGCGGCCCGAACATCACCTCGTTGCGCGGGGTTCGGCCCCGGTGGGCGTGGGAGCCGGGGTCGTCGGCTCCGGCGTACGCCTCCACCTCGGTGAGGCGGACCGCCACGTCGCCGTGACGCAGCACCGCGCCCAGCAGGCGCGGCGCCACCTCGAGGGCGGGACCCCCGAGAACCTGGCGCAGGTCAGGCGAGGCGCTCACGGTGCCCGGCGACGACATCGGCCAGCTCCGCCAGCTGCTCGCGGACCCGCTCGGGGGCGGTGCCGCCGCGGCCGTTGCGGGAGGCGACGGAGCCCTCCGCGGTGAGCACGTCCCGCACGGCCGGGGTCAGGTGCTCGGAGATCTCGGCGAACTGGGCGTCACTGAGCTCGTTGAGCTCGATCCCGAGCTCCTCGCAGCGGCGCACGCACGCGCCGGCGACCTCGTGGGCGACCCGGAACGGCACCCCCTCCCGGACCAGCCACTCGGCGACGTCGGTCGCGAGCGAGAAGCCCTGGGGGGCGAGCTCGGCCATCCGGGCGGCGTTGAACGTGAGCGTGGCAACCATCCCCGAGAACGCCGGCAGCAGGACCTCGAGGGTGTCGACGGAGTCGAAGACCGGCTCCTTGTCCTCCTGCAGGTCGCGGTTGTAGGCGAGCGGGAGGGCCTTGAGCGTGGCCATCAGGCCACTCAGGTTGCCGATGAGCCGGCCCGCCTTGCCGCGCGCAAGCTCCGGGATGTCGGGGTTCTTCTTCTGGGGCATGATGCTCGACCCCGTCGACCACGAGTCGTGCAGGCGGACGAAGTCGAACTCCCGGGTCGACCAGAGGATGACCTCCTCGGCCAGCCGGCTGACATCCACGCCGACCATCGCGGTGACGAAGGCGAACTCGGCGACGAAGTCGCGAGAGGCCGTGCCGTCGATCGAGTTGGCGCTGGACCCGGTGAAGCCCAGCTCGGCGGCCACGGCCTCCGGGTCGAGGCCCAGGCTCTGCCCGGCCAGGGCGCCCGAGCCGTACGGCGAGTCCGCCGCGACCCTGGTGTCCCAGTCACGCAGGCGTTCGACGTCGCGCACCAGCGGCCAGGCGTGCGCCAGCAGGTGGTGCGCCAGCAGCACGGGCTGGGCGTGCTGCAGGTGCGTGCGCCCCGGCATGATCACGTCCAGATGCCCGCGGGCCTGCACGGCCAGCGCGTCGACCAGGTCGAGCACCTGGCCGGCGACCACCCGGGCGTGGTCGCGCAGGAACACCTTGAACAGGGTCGCCACCTGGTCGTTGCGGCTGCGCCCCGCGCGCAGCCGGCCACCCACCTCGGGGCCGACCTCCTCGAGAAGCAGCCGCTCCAGGGCACCGTGCACGTCTTCGTCGGAGGGGTCCGGGTGCAGCTCGCCGGCGGCGTACCGCTCGCCCAGCGCGTCGAGCCCGCGGTGCAGCTCGGCCACGTCGGCGTCACTGAGCAGGCCCGCGGCGTGGAGCACGTTGGCGTGTGCGTGCGAGCCCGCCAGGTCGTACGGCGTCAGCCGCCAGTCGAAGTGCGTCGACCGGGACAGCGCCTCGAGCTCCGGCGACGGTCCGCCCTCGAAGCGGCCGCCCCACAGCTTGCCGGTGTTGGTGGTGCCCTCTGGGGTGCTCATCAATCCGTCCCGAACTCCATCGCCGCATTGTCCAGCGCCAGGTCGCCGGCGTTGCCCTCCGCCGCAGGGTTCTTCGCGATCCGGTCGTAGCCGCCGGGCTCGAGCTCGCCGTACAGGGTGCCGTTCTCGACGAGGACCTGGCCCTGGTCGAGCGGCTGCTCGGCGTACGCCTCGAGCTTGTCGCGCGAGTCCGCGATGTCGAGGTTGCGCATCGTGAGCTGTCCGATCCGGTCAAGCGGGCCGAATGCGGCGTTGTCGGTGCGCTCCATCGACAGCTTGTCGGGGTGGTAGGAGAAGTGCTCACCTGCGGTGCGCAGGACCGTGTAGTCCTCGCCACGGCGGAGCCGGACCGTCACCTCGCCGGTCACCAGCGACGCGATCCAGCGCTGGATCGACTCGCGCTGCATCAGCGCCTGCGGGTCCAGCCAGCGGCCCTGGTAGAGCAGCACGCCGAGGCGGCGGCCCTCCGCGTGGTAGTTGGCGATCGTGTCCTCGTTGTGGACGGCGTTGAGCAGCCGCTCGTAGGCGATCCAGAGCAGGGCCATGCCCGGTGCCTCGTAGATGCCGCGCGACTTGGCCTCGATGATCCGGTTCTCGATCTGGTCGGACATGCCCAGGCCGTGGCGGCCACCGATCGCGTTCGCCTCGTGGACCAGGGCGACCGCGTCGTCGAACCGCACGCCGTTGATGGCGACCGGGCGGCCGCGCTCGAAGCGGATCGAGACGTCCTCCTGCTCGATCTGCACGGCCGGGTCCCAGAACTTCACGCCCATGATCGGCTCGACGGTCTCCAGCGAGACGTCGAGGTGCTCGAGGGTCTTGGCCTCGTGGGTGGCGCCCCAGATGTTGGCGTCGGTGGAGTACGCCTTCTCCTGGCTGTCGCGGTAGGGCAGGTTCCGCTCGGTCAGCCACTGGCTCATCTCCGTGCGGCCGCCGAGCTCGGTCACGAAGTCGGCATCCAGCCACGGCTTGTAGATGCGCAGCGCGGGGTTGGCGAGCAGTCCGTAGCGGTAGAACCGCTCGATGTCGTTGCCCTTGAACGTGGAGCCATCACCCCAGATGTCGACGCCGTCGTCGTGCATCGCGCGGACCAGCATGGTGCCGGTGACCGCCCGGCCGAGCGGCGTGGTGTTGAAGTAGCTGCGCCCGGCCGAGCGGATGTGGAAGGCACCGCACGCGATGGCGGCCAGTCCCTCCTCCACCAGCTGCGAACGGCAGTCGACGGCGCGCGCGATCTCGGCGCCGTACTCCAGCGCACGCTGCGGGACACCGGAGATGTCCGGCTCGTCGTACTGGCCGATGTCGGCGGTGTACGTGCAGGGGATGGCGCCCTTGGCGCGCATCCAGGCCACGGCCACGGAGGTGTCGAGCCCGCCGGAGAAGGCGATGCCGACGCGCTCGCCGAGGGGCAGGGAAGTCAGGACCTTGCTCACGTGTGTTCCTTTGGTTCAGGGGGTGTGTGGTCGACGTGGTCGACCGGTCAGGAGCTGGGGTCAGGGCGCGGACGCGACGTGGGCGTCGGCCAGCGCCAGGAATCGTCGGGCCAGGGCGTCGCCGCCGGCCGGGTCGCGGCCGATGATCAGGACCGTGTCGTCGCCGGCGATCGTCCCGAGGATCTCGGGGAACTCCGCCTTGTCGAAGGCCGAGCCGAGGTACTGCGCGGCGCCCGGAGGGGTACGCAGCACGACCAGGTTGGCGCTGGCCTCGGCGCTGACCAGCAGCTCGGCGCACAGGCGGGAGAGCCGGTGGGAGGCTGCCGCGGACTCCCCCGGTGCGGCGGGACGCCGGTCGCCGCCCTCGGCGGGCACGGCGTACACGAGGCCGCCGGAGGGTGCGCGCACCTTGATGGCGTCGAGCTCGACAAGGTCCCGCGACAGGGTCGCCTGGGTGACCCGGACGCCGCGTTCGGCCAGCAGCTCGGCGAGCTCGCTCTGGGAACGCACCTCACGGTGCGTGACCAGCTCGACGATGCGCTGGTGACGGGCGTTCTTGGTGGCGGGGCGCAGGGAGGTCTCGGTCATGACAGGTCCTCCAACAGCCAGGCGAGCACGGCCTTCTGGGCGTGGCGGCGGTTCTCGGCCTCGTCCCAGACGACGCTGCGAGGCCCGTCGATGACGACGGCCTCGATCTCCTTGCCGCGGTAGGCCGGCAGGCAGTGCATCGCGATCGCGTCGGGCTTGGCCTCGGCGAACAGCGACGCGGTGACGGCGTACGGGCCGAAGACCTCGGCGCGCGCCGCTGCCTCGTCCTCCTTGCCCATCGAGATCCAGGTGTCGGTCACGACGACGTCCGCGCCGGCGACCGCCAGGTGGGGGTCGGGCTGGAGGGTCGCGGAGCCACCGGTGCCGGCCGCGATCGCGGCGGCTGCCTCGACCATCGCCTCGTCGGGTGCGTAGCCCTGCGGGGAGCTGATCCGCACGTGCATGCCCGCGGTCGCGCCGGCCAGGAGCCACGAGTTGGCGACGTTGCAGGCACCGTCACCGAGGAAGGCCACGGTCAGTCCCGCGAGGTCGCCCTTGTGCTCACGGATGGTGAGGAGGTCGGCGAGCAGCTGGCAGGGGTGGAAGTCGTCGGTGAGCGCGTTCACGACGGGTACGCCGGAGTGCTCGGCCATCTCCTCGAGCCGGGCCTGGGCGTAGGTACGCCACACGATCACCGAGGCCTGGCGCCCGAGGACGCGGGCGACGTCGGCGATGCTCTCCCGCTTGCCGATCCCCGCGAGCTGACCGTCGACGAGCATCGGGTAGCCGCCGAGCTCCGCGATCCCGGCCGCGAACGACGCCTGCGTGCGCAGGGTCTGCTTGTCGAAGATCATCGCGACGGTCTTCGGCCCGGTGAGCGGCTTCGCGTCGTAGGGAGCGGCCTTCATCTTGGCCGCGAGGTCCAGGACCCGCGCCTGCTCGGCGGGGCTGAGGTCGTCGTCGCGCAGCAGGTGCTTCGTCATGTCGACTCCCCCATCGCGTCGTCGAGGATGGCCGGCCAGGCGGCGACGAACGCGTCGACGTCGGCCTGGGTCAGCACCAGCGGGGGCGCGAGCCGGATCCGTCCGGGCGTCGGGTTGTTGATGATGAAGCCGTGGCGCAGTGCCGCGGCGGTGACCTCGGCGGACGACTCGGTCGCGAGGTCGAGCCCGATGAGCAGGCCCTCGCCGCGGACCTCGGTGACCCGCGGGTCGGCGGCCAGGCCGTCGCGCAGCTTCTGGCCGAGGACCGTGACGTGCTCGAGCAGGCCGTCGGACTCGATGGTGCCGATGACCGCCAGCGCGGCGGCACAGGCGACGGGGTTGCCCCCGAAGGTCGTGCCGTGGTTGCCGGGCTCGAAGAGCGTGGCCGCCTCGCCCAGCCCGATGCAGGCACCGACGGGGAAGCCGCCCGCCAGGCCCTTGGCGACGGTGACGATGTCGGGCGTGATGCCGGCGGTCTCGTGCGCGAACCAGCGACCAGTGCGACCGATGCCGGTCTGCACCTCGTCCAGCCAGAGCAGGGCGCCGTTGCTGGTGGCGATCTCGCGGGCCGCGGCGAGGTAGCCGTCGGGCGGCAGGACCACACCGGCCTCGCCCTGGAGGGGCTCGAGGAGGATCGCCGCAGTCCGGTCGGTGACGGCCGCAGCCAGGGCGTCGGCGTCGCCGTACGGGACGAAGGTGACGTCGCCGGGCAGCGGCTCGAACGGCGTGCGGTAGGCCTCCTTGGAGGTCAGCGCGAGGGCACCCATGGTCCGGCCATGGAAGCCGCCCTCCGCCGCGACCACGTGGGTGCGGCCGGTGCGGCGGGTCAGCTTGAACGCGGCTTCGTTGGCTTCGGCACCGGAGTTGGTGAAGAAGACGCGGCCGGGTGCGCCGAGGAGGGAGAGCAGCTTCTCGGCAAGCTCGACCTGGGGCTCGCTGGCGAAGAAGTTCGAGATGTGGCCCAAGGTGCCGAGCTGCTTGGTGATCGCCTCGACCAGCGCCGGGTGGGCGTGGCCGAGGGAGTTCACGGCGATGCCGCCGAGGAGGTCGACGTACTCGGCGCCGTTCTCGTCCCACACGTGCGCGCCGGCGCCCCGGGTGAGGACCAGCTTGGGCGGGCCGAAGGTGTTCATGAGCGCACCGGTGTAGCGCTCGGTCCAGGCCTGGTTCGCGTCGGTCATCTGCGCGCCTTCCGGATCTTCGTCGTCACCCCGGGCAGGACCTGGGTGCCTACGCCTTCGTCGGTGAACAGCTCGAGGAGCACCGCGTGCTTCTCGCGGCCGTCGACCACGGTGGCGCGCGGGACACCGTCCTGGACTGCCTGCAGGCAGGCGCCCATCTTGGGCACCATGCCGCTGGCCAGGCTCGGCATCATCTCGGCCAGCGACTCGGGACTGATCTCGTAGATCACGTCGTCGCTGTCGGGCCAGTCGCGGTAGAGGCCCTCGACGTCGGTGAGGACCAGCAGCTTCTCGGCACCCAGGGCGGCGGCGAGCGCGGCGGCAGCAGTGTCCGCGTTGACGTTGTGGACCAGCCCGTTCTCGTCGGGGGCGACGCTGGACACGACCGGGATCCGGCCGGCCTCGATCAGGTCGATCACCGACTCCGGGCGGACGTGGGCGACCTCGCCGACGAGGCCGAGGTCGACCTCCTCGCCGTCGACGATCGTGTTCGTCTGCTTGGCGGTGAACAGCCCGGCATCCTCACCGGAGAGCCCGACCGCGAGGGGCCCGTGGTTGTTGATGAGCCCGACCAGCTCGCGCTGGACCTGGCCGACCAGGACCATCCGAACGACGTCCATGGCCTCCGGGGTGGTGACCCGCAGACCGCCGCGGAACTCCGACTCGATGCCCAGCTTGTCGAGCATCCGGGAGATCTGCGGCCCGCCGCCGTGCACGACCACCGGGCGGAACCCGGCGAAACGCAGGAAGGCGATGTCCTCGGCGAACGCCTTCTTGAGGACGTCGTCGGTCATGGCGTTGCCGCCGTACTTCACCACCACGATCTTGCCGTGGTAGCGCTTCAGCCAGGGAAGGGCCGCGGCGAGGGTGGCTGCCTTGGCGGGGTCGGCCGGCTGGATGTCGGAGAAGTTCATGAGGAGTACGCGCTGTTCTCGTGGACGTAGGCATGGGTGAGGTCGCTGGTCCAGACGGTCGCCCGCTCGGCGCCCGACTTGAGGTCGATGGTGACGCTGACCTCGCGTGGCTTCAGGTCCACCGTCGCCGGGTCGGCGTGTGGCGTGGACTTCTTGCAGACCCAGACGCCGTTCATGGCGACGTCGAGGTCGGCCGGGTCGAACACCGCGTCGGTGGTGCCCATGCTGGCGAGCACGCGGCCCCAGTTGGGGTCGTTGCCGAAGACCGCCGCCTTGAAGAGGTTGCTGCGGGCGACGCTGCGCCCCACCTTCACGGCGTCGTCCTCGGAGGCGGCGTTGACGACGGTGATCGCGATCTCGTGCTCGGCGCCCTCGGCGTCACGCAGCAGCTGCATCGCCAGGTCGGTGCAGGCCCGGGTGAGCGCCTCGGTGAAGTCCGGCAGCGACGGCGTGATCCCGCTGGCACCGCTCGCCATCACAGTCACGGTGTCGTTGGTCGACATGCAGCCGTCGCTGTCGAGCCGGTCGAAGCTGACCCTGGTGGCGGCGCGCAGCGCGGTGTCGAGGTCGGCGGCGGGCACGACCGCGTCGGTCGTGAGGACGACCAGCATGGTGGCCAGCTGGGGCGCGAGCATCCCGGCGCCCTTGGCCATGCCCCCGACCGACCAGCCGGCACCCTCGACGACGGTCTGCTTGTTCACCGAGTCGGTGGTCATGATCGCCTCGGCCGCGTCGTTGCCGGCGTCGGCGGCCAGTGCGGCGTACGCCGCGTCGACGCCGTCGAGGAGGTTCTGCCGGGGGTTGGCCAGGCCGATCAGGCCGGTGGAGCAGACGACGACGTCACCGGCGCCGATGCCGAGGTGGCCCGCGACCTGCTCGGCGACCGCGTGGGTCGTCTGGAACCCTTCGGCGCCGGTGTAGCAGTTGGCACCGCCGGAGTTGAGGACGACGGCGCGCACGACGCCGTCCTTGACGACCTCCTGGCTCCACAGGATCGGGTTCGCCTTGCAGCGGTTGCTGGTGAAGACGCTGGCGGAGTCGTGGTTCGGCCCGTCGTTGACGACGAGCGCGAGGTCCTTGCCCCCGCTCGTCTTGAGGCCGGCGGCGACGCCGGCGGCACGGAAGCCTGCGGGGCTGGTGATGCTCATCGCTTGCTCTTTCGCGTGGGCTTGACGGGGACGGCGATCTCGACCGTGTGGCCCCGGCCGCGCCACGCCTCCGCCGCCGTGTCGGCGTCGTTGACGGGCACCAGGATCCAGTTGGTGTCGTAGGTGGAGATGGTGAAGACGCTGACCCCGGCCTCGGCCAGCGGCGCCAGCAGGGCGTTGAGCACCCCCGCCTGCGTGGGCTCGAGCGACTCCTGGACGGAGAAGGCGGTCAGCCCGCGCTGCGCGACGACCTTGGTCGGCACGTTGCGGCCGGCGCACACGATCGATGTCTCGGTCGCGGTCGCGGTGACCGAGAAGAGGGACGACGACTCGGTCCACGAAGGGATCTCGGCGCCGGCGGGAAGCTTGACGACCGCGAGCTTCTCCGGGAACTGCTGGAGCGTGTAGGACGCCTCGGGATCGGGCAGTCCGAGGATCTCGCCCTCGGGCTGGTCGGGGTGGTGGGTCACGGGGCTACTCCGACCGTGGTCAGGCCGAGGGTCTCGTCGAGACCCAGGGCGAGGTTCATGCACTGCACGGCGGCGCCGGCGGTGCCCTTCGCGAGGTTGTCGACCGCGCCGACGGCCACCAGTCGGTGGGCCGCCTGGTCCACGGTCACCTGGACGTGGACGGCGTTCGAGCCGGACACGGACTTGGTCTGGGGCCACTGGCCGGGAGGCAGCACGTGCACGAACGGCTCGTCGGCGTACGCCTTGGTGTAGACCGCGTAGGCCTCGTCCGCGGTGACGTCGCGGGCCAGCCGCGCCGAGCAGGTGGCCAGGATGCCGCGCGGCATCGGGACCAGGACCGGGGTGAAGCTGACGCTGATGTCGCCGTCGACGAGTCCGGAGAGGTTCTGGACGATCTCGGGCGTGTGCCGGTGGCTGCCGCCGACGCCGTAGGCGCTGGCGTTGCCCATGGTCTCGCTGCCGAGCAGGTGCGGCTTGGCGGCCTTGCCGGCGCCGCTCAGGCCCGAGGCCGCCACGACGACGATCTCCGGCTCGACCAGCCCGGCGGCGACGGCCGGGGCGATCGTGAGCGTCGAGACGGTCGGGTAGCAACCGGGGACGGCCACTCGGGTCGCCCCCTGGAGGAGCTCGCGCTGGCCGGGGAGCTCGGGCAGGCCGTAGGGCCAGGTGCCGGCGTGCGTGCCGCCGTAGAACGTGGCCCAGGCCTCGGGGTCGGCGAGCCGGAAGTCGGCGCCGCAGTCGATGACGACCACGGACGGGTCGAGCTCACCGAGCTGCGCGGCGATCTCGCCGGACTGGCCGTGCGGGAGGCCGAGGAAGACCACGTCGTGGCCCGACAGGGTCTCCAGGTCGGTCGGCTCCAGGATCCGGTCGGCGAGCGGCACCAGGTGCGGCTGGAGGCTGCCCAGCGCCTGGCCCGCGTTGGAGGCTCCGGTCAGGGCGCCGATCTCGACCTCGGGATGACCCAGGAGCAGGCGGAGCACCTCACCCCCGGCGTACCCACTGGCACCGGCGACCGCGACACGTTTCCTCGTCATCTGCATGACTATACGGGATCGCGTATGAACATGTGGAGGTGGGGTAACCGAGTGCGGGCGTCCGCGGACGGGGCTAGGTTTTCGAGCCATGGCAAGACTCGAGTTCCCTGACTATCTCCGACACATCCGCGAGGAGTCGCGACGGTTCCGCGACGCGCTGGCTCCCTGCGACCCTACGACCCCCGTGCCCAGTTGTCCCGCGTGGGACGCCTCCGACCTGCTCTGGCACCTCGCGAGGGTGCAGTGGTTCTGGGCGAAGACGGTGCGCACGCGGCCGGAGGGCGCCGACGAGGACGCCGAGGGACCCGCGCGGCCCGCGACGTACGACGGGCTGCTCGCGGCCTTCGACGAGCACTCAGCCGCGCTGGTGGCCGAGCTCGAGGCCGCCGACCCGGCCGACAAGGCGTGGACCTGGTCGAGCGAGCAGAGCGTCGGCTTCACGTTCCGTCGCCAGGCCCACGAGGCGCTCATCCACCGGCTCGACGCCGAGCTCACGGCTGGCAACGGTGCGACGACCCCGCTCGACCCGGCGCTGGCGGCCGACGGCGTCGAGGAGTGCCTCGACGTGATGTTCGGCGGCGCACCGCCGTGGGGCGAGTTCGCCGGACTCCCCCACTTCGTCCGCGTCGACATCACCGACACCGCCGAGTCGGTCTGGGTCCAGATCGGGCGCTTCAGCGGCACCGACCCCGACACCGGGGTGACCTACGACGATGACGACATCCGGGTCGTCCCGGACCCCGGCTCGGACGCCGACGCGGTGGTCACCGGGAGTGCGGGCGCCCTCGACACCTGGTTGTGGCGGCGCGGGGACGACAGCGACATCCGGGTCACGGGCGACAAGGCGGTCTACGACCACTTCCGACTGGCCGTGAACCACCCGATCAACTAGGGCGACGGCGGGTCAGGCGCGCTGGACCGCCCCCGTGCGCTCGGCGGCCAGCGCCACCGCGGCATCGCGGGCGGCGCTGGTCTCCTGCTCGGTCAGCGTCCGGTCGGGTGCCCGGAAGCGCAGCGCGAAGGCCAGCGACTTGTGCCCGGCCCCCACCTGGTCACCGGTGTAGACGTCGAAGAGCCGGATCGACTCCAGCAGGTCCCCCGCGCCCTCGCGCAGTGCGGCCTCGACGTCTGCAGCGGTCACCGCGTCCTCGACGACCAGCGCCACGTCCTCCTTGGCGACCGGATAGGTCGAGAACTCCGGGGCAGCGGGCACGTCGGGCACGTGGCGCATCAGCAGGTCGAGGTCGATCTCGACGGCGGCGCTGCGTGGCGGCAGGCCGAACTCCTTGCAGACCCGGGGGTGCAGCTCGCCGGCGTGGCCGAGCTCCTGCTCCCCCACCAGCAGGCGCGCACACCGTCCGGGGTGCCAGGGCATCCGGGCATCGGCCTCGACGCGGACCTCGACGCCGAGCTCGGCTCCGAGCCGGGTCACGACACCGACCGCGTCGGCCCAGCCGGCGGTCTTGCCGCTGCCCCACCAGCCCGGGCGCTCGATCTCGCCGGCCAGAACGACCGCGAGGTGGAGCGGCTGCTGCGGGATCGCCTCGAGCAGGCGGGCCAGCTCCTCGTCGCTGGGTCGCCGGTCGACGCCGTAGATCGGCGCCGGCCCGTGGTCGACGGGGAAGGCCACCGTGGCGGTCTCGAAGAGGCTGACCCCGGGGGCTCCCCGGCCCAGGTTGCGGGCAGCGGCCTTGAGCAGGCCTGGCAGCAGCGTCGTGGTGTACGCCGGCTCCTCGCTCGAGAGCGGGTTGGCCAGCCGCACGGTGCTGCGCAGCGCGTCGTCGTCGGCAAGCCCCAGGGCGTCGAACGCCGCGTCCCCGACGAACGGGAAGGTGAGCACCTCTACGTACCCGGCGCCGGCCAGGGTGCGCCCGATCCGGCGGCGCAGCCGCTGCTCGCGGGTCAGCCCGCGGCCCGACGGGGCGGTCGGGAGGACCGACGGAACCTGGTCGTAGCCCACGATCCGGGCGACCTCCTCGACCAGGTCGAACGGGTCGTTGAGGTCGGGGCGCCACGAGGGCGGCGTCGCGGTGACGACGGAGTCCTCCTTGTGCAGCGAGCACCCCACGGCCTCGAGGTTGGCCACCGTGGTGGCGGCGTCGATCTCCATGCCCGTGACCCGAGCGGGGAGGTCGTAGGAGATCGAGATCCCGGGACGCGCCGGTGCCTTGCCGACGTGGGTGACGCCGGCTTCAACCGTCCCGCCGCCGTACGTCGTGAGCAGCTCGGCGACCCGGTCGGCGGCGTACGCCGGGAGCAGCGGGTCGACCCCGCGCTCGAAGCGCTTGGACGCCTCGGAGGGCAGCTTGTGCCGCTTCTGGGTGCGGAACACCGAGACCGGGTGGAAGTGCGCGGCCTCGATGACCACGTGCGACGTGGTCTCGGACAGCTCGGTCGTCTCGCCGCCCATCACGCCGGCGAGGCCGATCGGTCCGGAGTCGTCGGTGATCAGCAGGTCCTCGGCCGACAGCTTGCGGTCGACGCCGTCGAGGGTGCGCAGCCGCTCCCCCGCGCTCGCGCGGCGGACCCGGATCGGCCCGGAGAGCTTGTCGCCGTCGTAGCCGTGGATCGGCTGGCCGAGCTCGAGCATCACGTAGTTGGTGACGTCGACGGCCAGCGAGATCGGCCGCATGCCGGCGAGCTGCACGCGACGCGCCAGCCAGTCCGGGGTCGGCGCGGTCGGGTCGAAGCCGGTGACCGTGCGGGTCACGAACACCGGGCAGCCCGCCGGGTCGTCGACCACGACCGGGTAGCCGGCGTCGTTGGCGGACGGCACGTCGCGCTTCGCCGGGTCGCGGAACGGCGCCGAGTAGGCCAGCGCGGCCTCGCGGGCGATCCCGCGCAGGGAGAGCGCGTAGGCGCGGTCGGGGTTGATCTCGAACTCGATGACCTCGTCGCGCAGCTGGAGCAGCTCGAACGCGTCGTCACCGGGCTTGCCGGCGTCGGCGGGCAGCACGATGATCCCGTCGCCGCTCTCGCCGAGGCCGAGCTCGGTGGACGAGCAGATCATCCCGGCCGAGAGGTGGCCGTACGTCTTGCGGGCGGAGATCTCGAAGCCCCCGGGCAGCACGCCGCCCGGCAGCACGACCACGACGAGGTCGCCGGGCGCAAAGTTGTGGGCGCCGCACACGATGCCCTGCGGCTCGCCGGTGCCGTTGGCGTCACCGACGTCGACGGTGCACCAGTTGATGGTCTTGCCGTTCTTCTGCGGCTCGGGCTCGACGGTGAGCACGCGGCCGACGACCAGCGGACCGGTGATGTCGTGCCCGGGTCGCTCGATCGCCTCGAGCTTGAGCCCGAGCGCGGTCAGCTCGGCGGCCAGGGCCTCGGTCGTGACGTCGGCCGGCAGGTCGACGTACTCGCGGATCCAGGAGACGGGGGCCTTCATCAGATCTCCGTTCCGAAGGCGGTGGTGAACCGGACGTCGCCCTCGAAGAACCCGCGAAGGTCCTCGATGCCGTGCCGGAACATGAGGGTGCGGTCGATGCCCATGCCGAACGCGAAGCCGGTGTAGCGCTCCGCGTCGATGCCGCAGGCGGTCAGCACGCGCGGGTTGACGATGCCGCAGCCACCCCACTCGATCCAGCCCTCGCCGCGGCAGGTGCGGCAGGACTCGACCGCAGGCGACTGGCCGCGGCACACGAAGCAGATCAGGTCGACCTCGGCGCTGGGCTCGGTGAAGGGGAAGTACGACGGGCGGAACCGGGTGCTGATCCCCTCGCCGAACATCGCGGCGGCGAAGTGGTCGAGGGTGCCCTTGAGGTGGGCCATCGTGATGCCCTCGTCGACGGCGAGCCCCTCGACCTGGTGGAACATCGGGCTGTGCGTCGCGTCGTACTCGTCGGTGCGGAAGACCCGCCCGGGGCAGACGACGTAGATGGGGGGTTCCCGGGTCAGCATCGTGCGTGCCTGGACGGGCGAGGTGTGGGTGCGCAGGACGAGCCCGTCCTCGGCCGGCTCGGCCCAGAACGTGTCCTGCATGGTGCGTGCCGGGTGGTCGGCACCGAGGTTGAGGGCGTCGAAGTTGAGCCACTCCGCCTCGATCACCGGACCCTCGGCGACCTCCCAGCCCATCGCGACGAAGACGTCGGCGATCCGCTCGGAGCCGGTCGTGATGGGGTGCCGGGCGCCGCGGGCGACCCGCTCGGTCGGGAGCGTCACGTCGACGGTCTCCTCGACGAGCATCCGCTCCTCCTGCTCGCCCTCGAGGGTCTCCTGGCGCTCGGCGATGGCCTTGCTCACGGCTCCGCGCGCCTGGCCGATCCGCTGACCGGCCTCCTTGCGCGCCTGGGGCGGCAGCGCCCCGATCTCACGGTTGGCGAGGGCGAGCGCGGACCGGTCGCCGGCGTGCTCGAGTCGCACCTGCTTGAGCTCGTCGAGGTCGGTGGCGGCCACGATCGCGGCCAGGGCTGCGTCGCGCGCCGCCTCGACCTCTTCGGCCTTCAGCGGGGTGACCTCGACGGGGTCGTAATCGGTGTTCGGTCCCGACATGACTGCCTTTCGGGAGCTGGGTGAGCGGGCGGGTGCCCGCCAAGTCTAGGAAGCCGGCGACCGGCGCCGCGACCGGGTTGCCCGGGGACCGCGTCCCGCGCTCACTCGACCCGCCGGCCGTGCTCGGGCCACGCGATCACGATCCGGGCCCCGCCTCCGGGGGCGTCGTCGATCGCGAGCGTGCCCCCGTGGGCGCGGATCAGCCCGTTGACGAGGTACATGCCCAACCCGGACCCGCCCCGCGCGCCGTGCTTCCAGAACTTCGTGAAGACGCGCCTGCGAATCGCGGGCGCGATCCCCTGGCCCTCGTCGTCGACGATGAGGCGTACGCCGGTGAACTCGGCCTCCGCGGGCAGCGGGCGGAGCGTGAGCGTGACCTTGCCGTCGCCGTGGCGGACGGCGTTCTCGACCAGGTTGGTCATCACCTGGGTGAACTTGTCCGGGTCGGCGTGGATCTGCGGGAGGTCGTCGGCCGCGTCGAGCTCGATGACGCGCGAGGTGCTCGCCTGGACCGAGGCCACGACCCGGCTGACCAGGACCGCTGCGTCGGAGGGCCGTGGGAAGAGCGACAGCCGCCCCGTGTCGATCCGGGCGACGTCGAGCAGCTCCGCGATCAACCGGCTGAGCCGCTCGGAGTCGGAGTACACCGTGGTGAGCATCAGCTTCTTCTGGTCGTCGTTGAGCTTGTCCCAGCGATTGAGCAGCGCCTGGACGAACCCCTTGACCCCCGTGAGTGGCGAACGCAGCTCGTGGGCGACGGTGGCGACCAGGTCGGAGCGTTCCCGGTCGAGGCGGGCGCGGCCGCGCCCGGAGCGGATGCTGACCGCGACCTGCTGGATCGGCTGGTCCAGCGCGGGGCGGTGGATCCGGGCGACCACGAGCACCTCGCTGCCGTCGGGCAGCAGCCAGGACTGCTCGGGAACGGCCGTGCGCGTCGCGAGGCCCTCGTAGGGGCGGTTGGCGGAGAACCAGTGTCGGCCGTCGCGGTCCTGCAGGGCGAGGACCTCGCTCAGCGGCTCGCCGACCGCATCGCGCGGCTCGATGCCGAGGAACAGCCCGGCTGCCCGGTTCAGCACCGTGACCTTGCCGTCCGCGTCCGCGACCACGGCACCGTCGGGCAGGGCGTCGAGTGGTCCCCAGTCGTCGCTCACGCCGGCCACCCTAGTCGGGTGGATCGGGTGCGCGCCGCCTCTATCGGCGCTGGGCGCGGGCCGAGCCGTACAGGCAGAGCGCCGCGGCGGTGGAGAGGTTCAGGCTCTCGGCGCGGCCGTGGATGGGGATCCTCACCCGGTGGTCGGCGAGCCCGGCCAGCTCGTCGGGCAGTCCCCAGGCCTCGTTGCCGAAGAGCCAGGCAGTGGGTCGGGCCAGAAGCGCGTCGGCCTCGTCGAGGTCGACCTCGCCGGCGCCGTCCGCGGCGAGCACGACCAGGCCGGCGTCCCGGGCCGCGCGTACGGCGGCAGCGGGGTCCGGCTCGACCGCGATCGGCAGGTGGAAGATGCTGCCGACCGAGGCCCGGACCGTCTTGGGGTTGTAGGCGTCGACCGAGTGGCCGGCCAGCACCACGGCCGCGGCGCCGGCGGCGTCCGCGCAGCGGATCACCGTGCCCGCGTTGCCGGGGTCACGGACGTCGGCGCAGATCGCGAGGAACGTGGGCTCGACGGAGACCGTCGACGAGACTCGATCCAGGACGTGCGCGAGGGGCCGGTCCAGGAACCGGCAGACCGCGACCACGCCGGCGGGGTTCACGCTGTCGCTCAGGGAGGCCAAGGCCTTCTCGTCGACCAGCGTCCAGTGCGGAGTGGCTGCCGCGAGGGCGGCGTACTGCTCGGTGGCGGCCGGGGTCGCGAAGACCTCGACCACGCAGCCGTCGACGCCGAGAGCGCCCTCGACGGCCTTCGGGCCGTCGGCAAGGAAGAGCCGCCGCCCGGAACGTTCCGAGCGGCGGCTGAGCTTGCGTGCTTCCTTGACCCTGGTGTTGCCAGTGGTCAGGGGGAGCATGATCAGGCGGACGCCTCGGCCTTGGGCGCGTTGACGTCCTCCGGCAGGGCGGCGCGAGCAGCCTCGAGCAGGGCGGTGAACGCCGGCACGTCGTTGACGGCGAGCTCGGCCAGGATCTTGCGGTCGACCTCGATCCCGGCGAGGTTCAGGCCCTGGATGAACCGGTTGTAGGTCATCCCCTGCGCGCGGGCAGCAGCGTTGATCCGCTGGATCCACAGCTTGCGGAAGTTGCCCTTGTTCTTGCGTCGGTCGTTGTAGCTGTAGACCAGGGAGTGGGTGACCTGCTCCTTGGCCTTGCGGTAGAGCCGCGAGCGCTGGCCGCGGTAACCGCTGGCGCGCTCGAGGATTACCCGACGCTTCTTCTGGGCGTTGACGGACCGCTTGACGCGTGCCATGAGTGTTACTCCTTCAAATCTTGGTGCGTGGTCGTGGACTGAGCGACCACCGCTGGGGGTGGGGCTCGGTCAGCGACCGAGAAGCTTCTTGGCGCGCGGGACGTCGGCCTTGGCGACCTCGACGGTCCCGGTCAGGCGACGCGTCACCTTGGAGGGCTTCTTCTCCAGGTTGTGTCGCTTGCCGGCCTTCTCGCGAAGGATCTTGCCCGTACCGGTCACGCGGAAGCGCTTGCTGGCACCGGAGTGCGGCTTGTTCTTCGGCATATCTCTTCCTCTACTTGGTGCTGAGTGGTCTCAGGCTTCGATCTCGGGATCGAGGTTCTCGGAGCGTCCCCGCTCCTTCTTCTTCGCCACCGGTCCGGCGGCGTGGGCTGCGTCGCGCTCGGCGCGCTCCCCGGCCTCGAGCGCGGCACGCTCGGCGGCCTTGCTCTCCTTCTCGGCAAGCATGTCGACCTTGGCGTCGGCCTTCTTCTTGTGCGGACCGAGCACCATGACCATGTTGCGGCCGTCCTGCTTGGGCGAGGACTCGACGAAACCGAGCTCGGTGACGTCCTCGGCCAGGCGCTGCAGCAGCCGGTAGCCCAGCTCGGGGCGGTGCTGCTCACGGCCACGGAACATGATCGTGATCTTGACCTTGTCGCCCGCACGCAGGAACCGCACGACGTGACCCTTCTTGGTCTCGTAGTCGTGCGCGTCGATCTTCGGACGAAGCTTCATCTCCTTGATGATCACGTTCGTCTGGTTGCGACGGGCCTCACGAGCCTTCTGGGCGTTCTCGTACTTGAACTTGCCGTAGTCCATGAGCTTGCAGACCGGCGGGCGCGCCATCGGGGCGATCTCGACGAGGTCGAGGTCTGCCTCCTGCGCAAGGCGCAGCGCGTCGGCGGTGGGAACGATGCCGACGGTCTCGCCACTGGGGCCAACGAGACGGACCTCGGAAACCCGGATCCGGTCGTTGATTCGAAGCTCGGTGCTGATGTGTCCTCCTGATGGAAACGTGTCCGGAGGCCCTGGTGTCCCGACCGCAAAGGGGCCGGAAAACAACAATGGCTTCCGCTGTCGCAAGCGGAAGCCAGTCCGACACGTCTCCCCGAAAGGAAATGCATCACCGAGAACCCAGATCTCGTGGTCGAACCACGTCACCTACGTCTTCGGGACCGGACCCGACGACCTGGTTCGGTCGATGCGGGTGGGAGACGAATCGTGCTTGCCTCCGCTTGTCGGACCAGTCCTGACGTGCGGGCACGACGGGGCTGATCGGTCAACATGGAATGCTAGCGGATCATTGCGGCGTGGGACGAATCCAGGCCACGCGGCCACCCACGCGCGCGAGGCTCCAGCCGGACGCGAGTCCGTGGAGGTCCTCACCCTCGACGACGAACGTCGTCGGACCGGCCAGGTCGATCACCAGGGCCGCCGCCTGGTCCTGGATCGCGGCCTGAGCAGCGAGCTGCGCCGTCACCGGGACCGGCCGGGCGTCCGGGTTCCACCGGGCGAGCGACTCCGTGCCGGTGAACGCCAGCAGCGCCATCCGGCCGTCGTTGCCCTGCAGCAGGACTGCCGCCATGTCGCTGGACTTGTCATGGGCGAGCCCGGCGTCGTCGTACTCCACCTCACCGAGCACGGCCACGACCGGGACGAGCAGCCGAGCCTGACCGAGCACGCCCAGCACCTCGGCGGAGCGAGCCGGTTCCGCGGCGTACGACGCCAGTGCGGCCACGAGTCCGGGGTCGGCCGCGCCGGTGTCGTCGGCGAATCCGGACTCGATCAGGCGGCGCACGGGCTGGTGCTCGGACTGGGGGGACACGCCCACGATTCTGCCCCGCGGGCGACGCGATCCGGAGCCGGGTCCGAGGGAGTGAGCCAGGTCACCATCCAAAGTCGAGTGTTTCACTTGTATTACTTCATTTAACTCAGTAAACATCTCCCCCATGACGACAACCACCTCACTGGCGGCTCCGCCCGCCTCGACACGGAAGGTCCGCCGACAACGGGGTTCTCGGCTGGGCTTCCTGCGCCGCTGGGTCTCGCCCGTCGCCATCCTCGCCGTGTGGCAGCTGCTCAGCAGCACCGGCCTGCTCACCGAGGACACCATCGCCTCGCCGGCCCAGATCGGCGTCGCCGCGGGCGAGCTGGTCGCTGCGGGGACGCTGCAGTCCGCGATCCTCGTGTCCGTCCAGCGCGTCGGCCTCGGCTTCCTGATCGGTGCCACGATCGGGCTGGTCACCGCCGTGGTCGCCGGCCTGTCCAGGCTCGGCGAGGACGCGCTCGACCCGCCGATGCAGATGCTGCGCACGCTCCCCCACTTCGGCCTGATCCCGCTGTTCATCACCTGGTTCGGTATCGGCGAGACCCCCAAGCTCGCCCTGATCGCCATGGGTGTGGCGTTCCCTCTGTACCTGAACACCTTCGGCGGCATCCGCAACATCGACACCAAGACCACCGAGGCCGCCGCCGCGATGGGACTGACCTGGTCGCAACGGATCCGGCACGTCGTGATCCCCGGCGCACTCCCCCAGATGCTCGTCGGCCTGCGCCAGAGCCTGGGCATCGCGTGGCTCTCGCTCATCGTCGCGGAGACCATCAGCGCCAGCTCCGGGCTCGGTTACATGATCAACCTCGCCAAGGAGTTCCAGCAGACCGACGTGATCGTCGTCGGGCTGGCCGTCTACAGCCTCCTCGGCCTGGCCACCGACTCCCTTGTTCGCATCGTCGAGAGAAGGGCCCTCGCATGGCGCTCCTGAAGACCACCCCCCGCCCGAGCTCCCCGCACGCGCCCCGTGGCGACGACGACGAGTACGTCGCCCGCGTCACCGGCCACAGCCGGTCCTTCGGCGACACCCACGTGCTGAAGTCGATCGACCTCGACATCCGGCCGGGCGAGTTCGTCGTCATGCTCGGGCGCAGCGGCTGCGGCAAGTCGACGCTGCTGCGCAGCCTGGCGCGACTCGATCCCTCGCCTCGGGCGGAGGTCGTGATCGGTGGCCGCACGTCCGTGGCGTTCCAGGAGCCGCGACTGCTGCCCTGGAAGCGGGTCCGCGACAACGTCGCGCTCGCCCTGCTGAACACCACCGAACGCCGCGACCGGGACCGCCTCGCCGAGCAGGCGCTGGGCGAGGTCGGCCTCACCGACAAGCTGGGGAGCTGGCCCCGTCAGCTCTCCGGCGGCCAGGCTCAGCGCGTGTCGCTGGCACGCGCCCTGGTCAGCAACCCGTCCCTGCTGCTGCTGGACGAACCGTTCAGCGCGCTCGACGCCCTCACCCGGATCGACATGCACCAGCTGGTGATCCAGCTGTGGCGACGCCACTCCATGGCGATCCTGCTGGTCACCCACGACGTCGACGAGGCTCTCGCCCTCGCCGACCGGGTGGTCCTGATGGACGAGGGCCGGCTCGCCCACACGTGGCAGATCAGCCTCCCCCGTCCGGACCGCGCCCCGTCGCAGCCCGAGATCGCGGGGGCCCGCGCCGAGATCCTCCAGGCCCTCGGCGTCAAGCCCCTCCCGCCCAACCCGAAGCGTCAGAAGCAGACCGAGCAAGGAGCAGCATGAGCACCCACCACCTCCCCCGCCCCGACTCCGGCACGAAGCGAGGTCGCGGCCTGGCCGGACTCCTCGCGACCGCCCTCCTCCTCACCGGATGCGGAGGGGCCGCCACCGGCAACGAGGAGGCCATCAACGAGGACGGTTCGGTCGACCTCGAGAAGGTCACCCTCATCGTCGGCGACCAGAAGGGCGGCTCCCACGCGCTGCTGCAGGCGGCCGGCGAGCTGGACGACCTCCCCTACGAGGTCGAGTGGAAGGAGTTCACCTCCGGTCCCCCGCTGCTCGAGGCCCTGGACGCCGGCGCCATCCACATCGGCGGCGTCGGCAACACCCCGCCGCTGTTCGCCGCCGCGGGCAACGCCAAGTTCAAGGCGATCCAGGCCGCGACGTACGGCGGCACGGGCGACGCGATCGTCGTGCCGAAGAACTCGGACATCGAGTCCGTCGAGGACCTCGAGGGCGAGAAGATCGCCGTCGCCCAGGGAAGCTCGGCCAACTACAACCTGCTCGCCCAGCTCCGTGAGGCCGGCATCGACTACAAGGACGTGGAGGTGCAGAACCTCCAGCCCGCCGACGCGCTGGCGGCGTTCGACGCCGGCCACGTCGACGCCTGGGCCATCTGGGAGCCGTTCACCTCGCAGGCCGAGAAGGACGCCGATGCCCGCGTGATCACGACCGGCAAGGGAGTCGTGAACGGCTACGTCTTCCAGGCCGCCTCCGACGAGGCCCTGGACGACCCCGCCACGGCCGCGGCGCTCAAGGACTACGTCGGCCGCATCGCCAGGGCCCAGACCTGGTCGTCGACGCACAAGGAGGAGTGGGCCAAGGTCTGGTCGGAGGAGACCGGCCTCAGCTACGACATCACCCTCGCGGCGACCACGAAGCGCGAGATCCAGCTCGTGCCGATCACCGACGAGGTGATCGCCTCCGAGCAGGAGATGGCCGACGCCTTCGCCGCGAATGGCCTGGTGCCCGAGCAGTTCGACGTCGAGCCGTTCTTCATCGACGACTTCAACGCCGACACCACCGGGAACTGACGTGAACCTCAAGCTGCACTGGTTCCTGCCCACGTCGGGCGACAGCAGGTCGCTCGTCGGCGCCGGCCAGGGCGTCCCCCACGACGTCCACGACGGCCTGCGCGAGACCGCGACGCAGGGCTTCCGGGCCCCCACGATCGACTACCTCGGAACGGTGGCGAGGACCGCCGAGAAGCTCGGCTTCGAGGGCGTCCTCACCCCGACCGGGACGTTCTGTGAGGACGCCTGGCTGACCACGGCCGCGCTGATCCGGGAGACCTCGAGGCTGAAGTTCCTCGTCGCGTTCCGGCCCGGGGTGATCAACCCGGTGCTCGCCGCCCAGATGGCGGCGGCCTACCAGCGCCTCTCCGGGGGTCGCCTGATGCTCAACGTGGTCACCGGCGGTGAGCCGGTCGAGCAGAAGCGCTTCGGCGACCATGCTGGCAAGGCCGAGCGCTACGCCCGCACCGACGAGTTCCTGTCGGTCGTGCACGGGACCTGGAACCGAGCACCCTTCGACTTCGAGGGCGAGCACTACCGGGCCGAGGGCGCCCTCGTCAGTGGCGGCATCGATCCGGTGCCGGACGTCTACTTCGGCGGGTCGTCCGGGCCCGCCGGGCCGGTGGCCGCGCGGCATGCCGACGTCTACCTCACGTGGGGCGAGCCGCCCGAGCTGGTGCGCGAGAAGATCGCGTGGATGCGTGACCTCTCCGAGGCCCAGGGGCGCACCCTGCGCTTCGGGCTCCGGATCCACACGCTCTCCCGCGACACCAGCGAGGAGGCCTGGCGGCACGCCCAGTGGCTGCTCGACGGCCTGGACCCGACCCAGGTGGCGAAGGCACAGGCGGCGTTGCGGGCCAGTGAGTCGACGGGGCAGCAGCGGATGCTGGCACTGCGGGGCGGGCAGACGTCGTACACCTCCGCGCACGAGCTCGAGGTCTCGCCGAACCTGTGGTCCGGGGTGGGCCTGGTGCGTGGCGGCGCCGGAACGGCGCTCGTCGGGAGCCACCAGGAGGTCGCCGACCGGCTCGAGGAGTACCACCGCCTCGGCATCGACGAGTTCATCCTGTCCGGCTACCCGCACGTCGAGGAGGCCTACTGGTTCGCCGAGGGGGTCATGCCCCGGCTCCGGGCGAAGGGCATCTACGGCGAGGCCCCGGCGACGCGGATGGCCGCACTGGCCTGAGTCCGCGCCCGCCTCCCGGCGGTGTGCGACGCTTGGGGTGTGGACGATGTCGCCTGGGGAGCACTCACGCTGACGCTCACGGCACTGGGCGTGATGTGGACGTGGTTCGCGCTCCGTCGTCGTGGCCCGGTGTCGGCCCTGCGGGCCGCCGGCTTCACGCTGCTGCCACTCGCTGCGTACCTCACCAACACGCTGCGGATGTTCACGCGCATCGTCGACGCCGTGGCTTCCTGGGCCACCACCCTCGTCTTCGACCCCTTCGTCTGGCTGGGCACGGTGCTCGGCGCGACCGGGCTCCTGATGATCGGGACGGCACGCTTCCTGCGTCGGCGCGGCCAGCCGCACGAGCCCGGCCGGACCGCTCGGCTCCTGCACCGGGGGCCGCGCAAGGAGCTCCCGCCGAGCTCGGCGGGCGCGGGCGCGACCGGGAACGTCGACGACGACCTGGCCGACATCGAGGCCCTGCTGCGCAAGCGCGGCATCTCCTGATGGCCCATCCCACCGTGGACCGCGACCAGTTGTGGTCCCGGCTCAACGAGGCCGTGTCCGCCCGCCCGGAGCCGCTGTCCACCCCGCTGATGGTGGTCGACCTCGACGCCTTCGACGCCAACGCAGACGACCTCGTCCGTCGGGCGGCGGGCAAGCCCGTCCGGGTCGCCTCGAAGTCGCTGCGGGTCCCCGACCTGCTCCGCCGGGCGCTCGCCCACGAGGGCTTCTCCGGGGTGCTGGCCTACACGCTGCGCGAGGCGCTCTGGCTCCACGAGCACGAGGTCAGCGACGACATCCTGGTCGCGTACCCGACTGTGGACCGCGGCGCGCTCACCGAGCTGGTCGGCTCGCCCTCGGCGGCTTCGCGGATCACGCTCATGGTCGACGACGTCGCGCACCTCGACGCGGTCGACTCGGTCAGGTCCTCTCCGGTCGTCCCCGTGCGGGTGGCCCTCGACATCGACGCCGGCCTGCGCATGGGCGGGCAGCACGTCGGCCCCAAGCGCTCGCCGCTGCACGACGCCGCGGAGGTCGTGCGGTTGGCGCAGGCCGTCGAGGCGCGTGCCGGGTTCCGCCTCGTCGGGGCGATGACGTACGAGGGCCAGGTGGCCGGCCTCCCGGACGAGGTGCCGGGTCAGCCGGCCCGCTCCCTGGTCGTACGCCGGATCAAGTCGATGTCGATCAACCAGGTGGAGGCCCGTCGCCGCGTGATCGCCGCGGCGCTGGCCGACGTGACCACGCTGGAGTTCTGGAACGCCGGGGGGTCGGGGTCGCTCGAGTCGTCCGCCGCCTCCCCCGTCGTCACCGACGTCACGGCCGGCTCGGGGCTCCTGGGGCCTGTCCTGTTCGACCACTACCGGGACTTCGCGCCTCGCCCCGCGTCGTTCTTCGCGCTCCCCGTCGTCCGCCGCCCGTCGGCCCACGTGGCCACGGTCCACGGGGGTGGCCTGGTGGCCTCCGGTCCGGGCGGAGCCGACCGGCTCCCCACCCCGTGGGCTCCCCCCGGGCTGCAGCTGACCGGGCTCGAGGGCGCCGGCGAGGTGCAGACACCACTCACCGGGCACGCTGCGGACCGGCTCGCGATCGGCGACCTGGTCTGGTTCCGGCACGCGAAGTCCGGCGAGCCGTTCGAGCACACCAACACCGTCCACCTGCTCTCGGGCGACCGGCTCGTCGACGAGGTGGCGACGTACCGAGGCCACGGGCTCGCCTTCTGATGGACCGCTGATGGACCCGGCATCCGACGCAGCCTCCGACGCGGCACGACTCGTCCTCGAGCTGGCCCGCTCGCGGCCGGCCACGCTCGGTGGCGGCCGGCTGGTCTGCGTGGACGGCCCCGCCGGCTCGGGGAAGACCACCCTCGCCGCGGCGCTGGCCCTGCTCGAGCCGCGGTCGCGGGTGATCCACATGGACGACCTCTACGACGGGTGGGACGGACTCCCCCGCCTCACCGACCAGCTCGAACCCCTCCTGCGTCCACTCGCGAGCGGCGCGGCGGGGTCCTACCGGCGCTACGACTGGGTGGCCGGGCGGTACGCCGAGACCGTCACCGTCGAGCCGGTCCCCCTGCTCGTGCTCGAGGGCGTGGGGTCGGGGGCGCGGGCCCACGCCGACCTGACCACGGTGCTGGCCTGGGTGTGGGCACCGGGCGACCTGCGCCTGCGCCGCGGGCTCGAGCGCGACGGCTCGGCGCTGGCCGAGCACTGGCGACAGTGGATGCTCGACGAGGACGCGCTGTTCGTCCGCGAGGAGACCGCTCGTCGTGCGGACCTGTTCGTGGACGGCGCCGGGGAGCACCCCTAGCGGTTCCCTAGGGTGGTCGCATGCTCTCTCCCAGTGGTGACCAGTTCGAGATCTCGGGCGGTGGCTACCGCGCGGTCGTGACCGAGAGCGGGGCCGCGCTGCGGCACCTGGAGTACGCCGGCCGGGAGCTGGTGGACGGCTTCGCCGAGGACGAGGTGTCCCCGGGCGGTCGTGGCCAGCTGCTGATGCCCTGGCCCAACCGGATCCGGGACGGCGCCTACTCGTTCGGCGGCCGGGACCACCAGCTCGCCCTCACCGAGCCCGCACGGGGCAACGCCTCCCACGGGCTTGCCCGGTGGGCGGCCTGGAGCCTCGAGGAACACTCCTCCAACTCGGTGTCGCTCGTCTATCGGCTGATGGCCCAGAGCGGCTATCCGTGGACGCTCGACCTCCACGTGCTCTACGACCTCTCCGCGGACGGGCTGACGGTCACCCAGACGGCCACGAACATGGCCGGCACCCCGGCGCCGTACGCGAGCGGGGCACATCCCTACCTGGCGGTCGGCGGCGGCCCGATCGACGGGCTGGAGGTGACCATCCCGGCAGCGACGCGCTCCTCGGTGGACGACCGGCTGCTGCCGGTGGGGCGCGAGCAGGTCGAGGGCACGGCGTACGACTTCCGGATGTCGCGACCGATCCGCACGACTCCCCTCGACGACGCGTTCACCGACCTCGACCGTGACGAGTACGGCGTCGCGACCGCCGCCCTCGTCGACCCCACCACGGGCCACGGGGTCGCGCTCTGGGTCGACGCCCATCACCGGTGGCTGCAGGTCTTCAGCGCCGACGACGTCCCCGGCACCGCCCGGCGCTCGCTGGCCGTGGAGCCGATGACGGCGCAGGCGGACGCGTTCCGGAGCGGCGAGGACCTCGTGACGCTGGCGCCGTCCGGCGAGCCCGGCGACGAGCACTCGGCGTCGTGGGGCATCCGCGCGCTCGACTGAGCTGACCCGGAACGCCTCAGCCGGAGGGGGATCAGCGGTCGGCGAGCAGGCGCAGGTCGCGTACGGCGCGCCGGGCGCGGCCGCCGTCGGAGCCCTGGATCCCGAGGGCCGACACGGTGGTGCCGTCGGACAGGTCCAGCGTCACCCAAGGGGCTCCGGGTGGCAGGTGGACGCCCACGATCTCGGCCCACTCGTACTCGTGGCGGACGTAGCCGTTGACCACGACCAGCCCGTCCTGCGTGGCGACCACCCGCGAGCGGACCAGTGCGTACATCGCGGAGGCCGCGAGCAGGCCGAGGAAGACCAGCGTCCCGCGCTGGAAGCCGGTGAACCGGGCGCGGGTCTCGTCGTCGAAGCCGAACCAGGCGGCGGCGCAGACGACCAGCAGCATGGCACCGAAGAGCCCGCCCGCGATCCGGGCCCCGAAGGGGCGCCAGGTGTGCGGCAGCGCGGGCAGCGCGTCAGAGTCGGCAGGCATGGATGTCGGTGAGCAGGATGCCGCGGGCACCGATGTCGAACAGCTCGTCCATCAACCGCTGGGCGCCGTCTCGCGGCACCATCGCCCGGACCGCGACCCAGCCCTCACGGTGCAACGGGGACACGGTCGGGCTCTCGATGCCGGGCGTCAGGGCGACGGCGGCGGCCACGTCCGCGCTGCGGATGTCGTAGTCCATCATCACGTAGCTGCGGGCGACGAGGACGCCCTCGAGGCGGCGCCTGAAGATCTCGAAGCCCGACGGCACGGCACCGGAGCGCGTGATGAGGACGGCCTCGGACTCGAGGATCACCTCGCCGAACGTCTCGAGCCCCGCCGCACGCAGGGTGCTGCCGGTCTCGACGACATCGGCGATCACGTCGGCGACACCGAGCTGGATGCTGGTCTCGACGGCACCGTCGAGCCGGGTGACCGTGGCCTCGATCCCCCGCTCCTCGAGGAACGAGCGCACGACGCCGACGTACGACGTGGCGATGCGGGTGCCCTGGAGCTGGGACAGGTCCGAGAACTTCCCGGCGGGGCCGGCGAAGTGGAAGCGGCTCTGGCCGAAGCCGAGCGTGAGGGCCTCCTCGGCCTTCGCGCCGGAGTCGCGCAGCAGGTCGCGGCCGGTGATGCCGACGTCGAGGGTTCCCTCGCCGACGTACAGCGCGATGTCACGCGGGCGCAGGTAGAAGAACTCGACACCGTTCTCGGCGTCGATCAGCGTCAGCTCCTTGGAGTCGTGGCGCTGGCGGTAGCCGGACTCGCGCAGGATCTCCGAGGCGGACTGGGACAGCGCGCCCTTGTTGGGGACCGCTACGCGGAGGAGCTTCTCGGGCTGGGACATCGTCATCCTCAGAGGTGGCTGTAGACGTCGTGGAGGGTGATTCCGCTGGCGATCATGAGGCACTGCGCGTGGTAGAGCAGCTGGCTGATCTCCTCGGCCGCGCGCTCCTTGCCCTCGTGCTCGGCTGCCATCCAGGACTCGGCGGCCTCCTCGACCAGCTTCTTGCCGATCGCATGGACGCCGGCGTCGAGCTGGCGCACGGTGCCCGATCCCTCGGGCCGGGTCAGGGCCTTGTCGCTGAGTTCGGCCCAGAGCTCCTCGAACGTCTTCACAGTCGTCCAGCCTAGGCGCTGGCGCCGGTGAGCCCGCGCAGGGTCCGAGCCGTGACAAGCGCGGCCGAGGTGGCCTCGTAGCCCTTGTCCTCGTGCGAGCCCTCGATCCCGGCGCGGTCCAGGGCCTGCTCGTCGGTGTCGCAGGTCAGTACGCCGAACCCGACCGGCGTCCGGTGGTCGAGTGCCACCCGCGTCAGCCCGTCGGTGGCGGCGTTGCAGACGAAGTCGAAGTGCGGCGTCCCCCCGCGGATCACGACGCCGAGCGCCACCACGGCGTCGTACTGCCGGGCGACGGCGTCCGCCACGACCGGGAGCTCGAAGGCGCCGGGAACCCGGACGACCTCCGGTGCCTCGACGCCGTAGTCGCGGCACGCACGCAGCGCCCCGTCGAGCAGT
Source organism: Nocardioides sp. (assembly GCA_035759395.1). Taxonomy (GTDB): domain Bacteria; phylum Actinomycetota; class Actinomycetes; order Propionibacteriales; family Nocardioidaceae; genus Nocardioides. Next base: position 8,249 of record DASTUX010000036.1, on the reverse strand, counting down.
CCGTCCATGACCTGGGTGTGCCAGCTCGCCGCGACGATCGCGACCCGCAGGTCGTGGCAGTCGATCGGGGTCTGGGCCGGGGCTCCGGCTCCGCTCACAGCTCGGCTCCGTTCTCGTTGAGGTGGGGCATGTGGTGGCCCATCCGGTCCCGCTTGGTCAGCAGGTAGGACAGGTTGTGGTCGTTGGGGTGCGGCGTCAGCGGCACCCGCTCGGGCACCCGGATCCCGAAGTCCTCGAGGCTGCTGGTCTTGTCGGGGTTGTTCGTCAGCAGGCGGACGCTGGCGATCCCGAGGTCGCGCAGGATCTGGGTCGCCGTGCCGTAGTGCCGCGCGTCTGCGGGCAGCCCGAGGTCGAGGTTGGCGTCGACGGTGTCGCGGCCGCCGTCCTGGAGGGCGTAGGCCTGCAGCTTCGCGACCAGGCCGATCCCCCGGCCCTCGTGCCCGCGCAGGTAGACCACGACACCCCGCCCCTCCTTGACGATCCGCTCGAGCGCCTCGTCGAGCTGCGGGCCGCAGTCGCAGCGGTGGCTGCCGAACACGTCACCGGTCAGGCACTCGGAGTGCACCCGGGTCAGGACCGGCTCGTCGCCCGACACGTCGCCGTACACCAGCGCGATGTGCTCGGAGTCGTCGACGGTGATCCGGTAGCCGTACGCCGTGAAGTCGCCGTGGCGGGTCGGCAGCCGGGTCTCGGCCACCCGCTCGACCAGCACCTCGTGGCGCCGGCGGTAGCGGACCAGGTCCTCGATCGAGATCATCGCCAGGCCGTGCTCGTCGGCGAACGCCCGCAGCTCGGGCGCCCGCTTCATGGTGCCGTCGTCGTTGACGACCTCGACCAGGACACCGGCCGGCGTGAGCCCGGCCAGGGTGGCGAGGTCCACCGCCGCCTCGGTGTGGCCGCGGCGGACCAGCACGCCGCCCTCGCGGTAGCGCAGCGGGAAGACGTGGCCGGGCCGGGTGATCTCCCACGGCTCGGTCGCCGAGTCCGCCAGGACGCGGGCGGTGTGGGCGCGGTCGGCCGCGCTGATGCCGGTGGAGACGCCGTCGCGGGCGTCGACCGAGATCGTGTACGCCGTGCGCAGCTTGTCCTTGTTGTGCGGGGTCATCAGCGGGATCTCGAGCCGGTCGAGCATGTCGGCCGGCATCGGCACGCAGATGACGCCGCTGGAGTGGCGGATCGTGAACGCCATCAGCTCGGGGGTGGCCCTGGAGGCCGCGAAGATGATGTCGCCCTCGTTCTCGCGGTCCTCGTCGTCGACGACGACGACTGCCTTGCCCGCTGCGATGTCGGCGATGGCGCGCTCGACGGTGTCGAGGCGGACCCGGTCGGGACGGGGGTCGGCCGGTGAATCGATCTGGGGGTCGGTCACTGCTGCTCCTGGGTGTAGGCGCGGACGAGCTTCTCCACGTGCTTGGCGATCACGTCCACCTCGAGGTTGACCCGGTCGCCCGGGCGGCGGAAACCGAGGGTGGTGCGTGCGAGGGTCTCGGGGATCAGGCTGACGGTGAAGCTCTCCTCCCCGGCCTCGACGACGGTGAGGCTGACGCCGTCGACGGTGATCGAGCCCTTGTCGACGAGGTAGCGGCCCATCTCACGGGGCATCTCGACCTCGACGACCTCCCAGTGCTCGCTGGGGGTGCGGGCCCTGATCACGCCGACACCGTCGACGTGGCCCTGGACGATGTGCCCGCCGAGGCGCTTGGCCGCCGTGACGGCGCGCTCGAGGTTGACGCGGTCGCCGGGGACCACGCCGTACAGGCTGGTCTTGTCGAGCGTCTCCTGCATCACGTCGGCGGTCCACAGGTCGGCGGTGCCGTTCCCGCTCGAGGAGTCCGTGGAGACGACCGTGAGGCAGCAGCCGTTGACCGCGATCGAGTCGCCGAGCCCGGCGTCCTCGAGGACGGTCGTCGCCCGGATGGTGAGGCGGATGGCGTCGCCCTGGTCCTCGATCGACTCGACGGTGCCGAGCTCCTCGACGATTCCGGTGAACATCAGGCTCCTTCGGTGGGGGTCATGGTGATGCGGACGTCGGGCGACTCGCCGTCGATGCCGGGCAGCACGCTCACGTCGGTGACCCGGGGGCGCAACGCCTCGGCGATCGTGGTGATTCCGAGGTCGGCGACGGCGGAACGGCCGGCGCCGAGCAGCATCGGGGAGACGTAGGTGACGATCTCGTCGACGAGGCCGGCCTGCAGGAAGGCCGCGGCCAGGGTCGGTCCGCCCTCGAGGAAGACGTGCTGCCGGTCGCGGGCGAACAGCTCGGCGAGGGCGGCGTGCGGGTCCCGGGTTCGCAGGTGGACGGTCTCGGCCCGGTCGTTGAAGATCCGGCGGCCCGGGTCGAGCTCGCGCTCCCCCATCACCACGCGCAGCGGCTGGTGCTCGAGCGGCTCGTCCCAGGGGTCGCGGACGGTGAGCTCCGGGTCGTCGACCGCGACCGTGTTGGTGCCGACCAGCATCGTGTCGCAGACCCCCCGGAGCCGGTGGGTGTCGCGTCGGGCCGCCGCGCCGGAGATCCAGCGGCTCGTGCCGTCGGCGGCGGCGCTGCGGCCGTCGAGGGTGGTGGCGAACTTCCAGGTGACGAACGGGCGCAGGTGGTCCAGGGCGAAGGTCCAGGCGCGGTTCACGGCACGGGCCTCGTCGACGAGCAGGCCGTGCGCGACCTCGATGCCGGCCCCGGCGAGCGTGGCCGCTCCCCCGCTCGCGACCGGGTTCGGGTCGGGCTGCGCGAAGACGACACGTCGTACACCGGCCTCGATCAGCGCCCGGGCGCAGGGTCCGGTCCGCCCGGTGTGGTTGCAGGGCTCGAGCGTCACGACGGCGGTGGTGCCCCGCGCGGCGTCGCCCGCCTGGGTCAGCGCGTCCGCTTCGGCGTGGGGCGAGCCGGCGCCCCGGTGGAAGCCCTCCGCAACGGTCTCGCCGTCCGGGTCGAGCAGGACGCAGCCGACGCGGGGGTTGGGCCCGAGGGGGACGCCGGGGGTCTGGGCCAGCTCGAGGGCGCGCCGCATGGCGCGCCGCTCGGCGTCGGTGAATGTCCCGGTCATGGCCGCCCTTCCTGTCCGCTCGCGGACTCCGGGGCGACGGTGGGGACAGGCGACCGCGTGCTCGTGGACGAACAGGCGGCGGTCCTCACCTGCGTGCGCTTCCCATCCGGACTTTCACCGTCGGTCCAGGAATTTCACCTGGTCAACCGCTCACTGGCTGTGAGCGGGTCGCGGACTTCTGAGCGAAGCGAGGAGGCCTCGATCAGTCACCGCCGGCTCGGAATTACACCGACCCCAGAGCACGCGAGTTGAAAACTCGTCGAGGTCGAGTTTGCCACATGGGCCACAGGCCGACGTCGTGAGCCCGGCCACTGGATGCGGGTCAGCGTCTCCGGCCGAACGGCAGCAGCGCGATCCCCTGGCGGTCAAGACCCGAGGGATTGGCGTCCTCCCCCTCGAGCCGGGCGAACCCCTCGTCGAGGTAGAGCCGATCGCCCGCCTCGATGGCGACTGCCTCCAGGAGGGCGAGCTGGTCGTCGCCGAGCCGCAGCTCGACGCCACAGGCCAGGGCGATGTCCCAGGCGTGCAAGGTGAGGTCGAGCGAGTCGAACGTGGCGCCGCGGGCCAGGTCCGGCTCGTCCGGGATCGCCAGGGCGTACGCCGCCATCACGTCGTCGACGTCCGCTCGGGCCGGCCCGAGCGCCTGGACGTGGTTGTCGTGCACGTGGGTCACGACGTCCGAGACGGTCCAGCCCGGACATGAGGGGACCGGGCGCACCAGGTCGTCGGGAGCCAGCTCGGCCAGCACCTGACGGAACAGGTCGGCGGCGCGGACGTAGGTGGCCTGCATGCCGGGCACGAGATCAGCCCCGGACGGCGGACTCGGCCGCGGCGCGCAGCTCCGCGATCATCTTGTCGGGATCGGCTGCGGAGTAGACCGCAGAGCCCGCGACGAAGACGTCGGCCCCCGCCTCGGCGCAGCGCTCGATGGTCTCGAGCGAGACGCCGCCGTCGACCTGGAGCCAGGTCTCGATGCCGTGCTTGTCCATCAGTGCTCGGGCCCGGCGGATCTTCGGCAGGCAGAGGTCGAGGAACTTCTGGCCGCCGAAGCCGGGCTCGACGGTCATGATCAGCAGCATGTCCAGCTCGGGCAGCAGGTCCTCGTAGGGCTCGATCGGCGTCGCCGGCTTGAGCGCCATGCTGGCCCGGGCACCGTGCGAGCGGAGCTCGCGAGCCAGGCGGACGGGAGCCTTGGCGGCCTCCACGTGGAAGGTCACCGAGCCGCAGCCGGCCTCGACGTACGCGAGCGCGTTGCGGTCGGGGTCCTCGATCATCAGGTGGGCGTCGAGCGGGACGTCGCTCACCCGGGCCAGGGCCTCGACCATCGTGGGGCCGAACGTGAGGTTCGGGACGAAGTGGTTGTCCATCACGTCCACGTGCACCCAGTCGGCGCTGCCGATACGGGCGACCTCCGCCCCGAGGTCGGCGAAGTCGGCGTTCAGGATGCTCGGCGTGATCTGGATACCCACGAGCGTTGATCCTAGGGGGTCGGCGTGGGCACGTGACCGTCCCCCGGGGTGGTCGACCCCACACGTCCGGGGGGCGCTCGCGATACGCCTCTGGCAACCTCGCTGTGCCACACTTCGCCGGATATGAACGCTCGTCTGGCCCGTGGTACACCGTGGTGGATCGCCCTCTTCTGGGTGCCCGCCCTGGTCATCCGACCCCGGCCGCTCCGCGCCGTGCTCGCTCTCGCAGCCGCCGCGGTCACATCGTTCTTCCGCGACCCCGACCGGGCTCCCGAGGGCGAGGGCCTGCTGGCCGCCGCCGACGGCCTGGTCCGCGAGGTCGAGCAGCGTGAGGACGGCCGCTGGTTCATCTCGACCTACCTGGCGCTCTACAACGTGCACGTCGGGCGGATGCCCTGCGACGGGACACTGACTCACCAGGAGCACTTCGAGGGCGAGCACCGGATGGCGTTCTCGTCCGACGCGCACGTCAACGAGCGGCTCGAGTGGCGCTTCGACACGGCGTACGGCGAGCTGGAGATGGTGCAGTTCTCCGGCGCTGCGGCCCGACGGATCGTGCCGTACGTCGGACGCGGCGCCCACGTGCGTCGGGGCGAGCGGATCGGCCTGATCAGGTTCGGCTCGCGCGTCGACCTGCTGCTGCCGCCCGGCTTCATCCCCACCGTCAGCGTCGGTGACCGGCCCCGCGGGGCGCGCGACGTGATCGCCGTCCCCGACGGCATCCTCTCCCGGGAGGACGCCGCGTGAGGTTCCTCGGCACCCAGCGCCCCGGCCCGGCCGACGTCATGACGCTGGCCAACGCGTCGTGCGGCGCCTCCGCCGTGCTCGTCGTGATCGCCTACTCCGGCGGCAACGACCTGGCCGACACGGGCATCCGGCTCGTGGCCCTGCTGCTGCTCGCGGGCACCATCTTCGACGTCCTCGACGGCGCCTTCGCCCGGCGCAGCGGCGGCACCACCCTGGGCGGGATGCTGGACTCGCTGGCCGATGCGGTGACGTTCGGCCTGGCGCCGGCCGCCCTGCTGGTCCAGCTCGGCCTGCGCGACGCCGGCCCGCTCGAGCGGGTGCTGCTCGTGGTCGGGTTCCTGGCCTACGTGTGCGGCGCGCTGCTCCGGCTGGCCGACTTCTCCTCCGCTCGGCACGCGGACTCGCACTTCACCGGTCTGCCGTCCCCGCTGGCCGCCGTCTCGCTGCTCTCCCTCGCCTTCCTGACCACTGAGCCGCTGACGGTCGCCGCCGGCCTGGCAGCAGCCGGGCTGATGATGGTGAGCCGGCTGAGCTACCCCATGCACCGCGGACCGGTCGTCGCGGCCGTTGCCTTCGCCTGGGGCTTCGGCATCGCCGGCACCCTGGGGCTCTACGACGTGCGGATCCCCGCGGTCGTGGCGCTGCTGCTGATCGTGCTCGTGCCCACGCTGGCCGTGCTCGAGCCACACCTGCGCTCCACCCGCTCCACGGTTCACTGACCCCGGTCAGTCCGGCACAGTAGTCCCGCACGGTCAGTCCGCGGGATCGACCGGAGGTTCGGCGCCGTTCCGTTCGTCGCGGTCGGCCCACTCGAGCAGCGGCGCGATGTCGAAGACGTGGCCGTCGATGTCCGCGTGCAGGTCGCCGAGGGCGGCGTACCGGTCCGGCACGGTGAAGATCGTGAAGTCGTGCGGGTCGACGTCGTCGACCTCGTCCCAGCGGATCGGTGTGGAGACGCGGGCGTCCGCGAACCCCCGCACCGAGTACGCGGCCGCGATCGTGTGGTCGCGAGCGTTCTGGTTGTAGTCCACGAAGAGGTGGTGCGGGTCGCGGTCCTTGCGCCACCAGGCGGTCGTCACGTCCTCGGGGGCACGACGTTCCACCTCACGGGCGAACGCCAGCGCGGCACGACGGACGTCCTTGAAGCCGTGGTCGGGAGCGATCCGCACGTAGACGTGCAGCCCCGAGCCGCCGCTGGTCTTGGGGAACCCGGTGGCCCCGAGGTCGTCGAGGACCCCGTGGGCGACCTGCGCGACCCGCTGCACGGTCGCGAAGTCGCAGAGCGGGCCCGGGTCGAGGTCGATGCGCCACTCGTCGGGCTGCTCGGTGTCGGGACGGCGGCTGTTCCAGGGATGGAACTCGACCGTGGACATCTGGACGGCCCAGATGACGCTCGCCAGCTCGGTGACGCAGAGCTCGTCGGCCGTGCGGTTCCAGCGCGGGAAGTGCAGCTGGACGGTCTCGACCCACGGCGGCGCCCCGGCCGGGAGCCGCTTCTGGTGCACCTTCTCGCCCGCCAGCCCCTTGGGGAAGCGGTGCAGCATGCAGGGGCGCTCGAAGAGGGCGTTGACGATGCCGTCGCCGACCGACAGGTAGTACTGCACCAGGTCGAGCTTCGTGGCGCCGCTCTCGGGGAAGTAGACCCGGTCGGGGTTGCTGACGCGCACGACCCGGTTGTCGACCTCGATCTCGACGGACGGCGACTTGGCGGTGGCCATCGGCGTCAGAGCTTGCGGAAGAGCGCCATGAACATCGCGTCGGTGCCGTGCCGGTGCGGCCACAGCTGGACGGTCCCGGGCAGCGGGCCGGTGCAGTTCGGCACGCCGGGGAGCAGGGTCGTGGCGTCCTCGAGCACCGCGTCCTTGCGGGTCTGGAGCACCGACGTCACGACGCTCTCGGTCTCGGCGAGCACCGGCGAGCAGGTCGCGTAGAGGACCACGCCACCGGGCCGGGTGAGCGAGAGGGCGGAGTCGACCAGCGAACGCTGGAGCAGCACGAGGTTGAGCAGGTCGTCGGGCTTGCGACGCCAGCGTGCCTCGGGGCGACGGCGCAGGGCGCCCAGACCGGTGCACGGGGCGTCGACCAGGACCCGGTCGAAGGTTCCCGCACCGAACGGCGGTGCGGTGCCGTCGGCGGCCACGATGCCGAGCACGCCGTCGGCGCCCGCCAGGGAGCGACGGACCAGGCCGGCCCGGTGGGGCTGGCGCTCGCTGGCGACCAGCCGGGCGCCGCGGCGCGAGGCCAGGGCAGCCAGCAGCGCCGCCTTGCCGCCGGGACCGGCACACAGGTCGAGCCACGTCGTGTCCTTGCCCGCGACCGGGGCGGCGGCCATCGCCATCGCGACCAGCTGAGAGCCCTCGTCCTGGACCCCGGCGCGTCCCTCGGCCACGGCCGCGACCGCGCCCGGGTCGCCGCCGTCGAGGATGGTGCCGTACGGCGACCAGGGGGTCGGCTCGCCGGGAAGCTCGTCGCGGGTGGAGCGGCCGGGGCGGGCCACCAGCGTGACCCGGGGTGCCTCGTTGTCGGCGGCGAGCACGTCGTACAGCTCGTTCCAGCCGATCGCGTTGCGCAGCTCGGCCACCACCCACTGCGGGTGGCTGTAGGCGATGGACGCGTAGCGCACCGGGGCGACGCGGGGGTCCGGGGCGACCTTGCCGATCCACTCGGACAGCTCGTGCTCGGCGACCTTGCGGAGCACGGCGTTCGAGAAGCCGGCCGCACCGGAGCTGACCTTCGCGCGGACCAGGTCGACGGTGGTGCTGATCGCGGCGTGGCTGGGGACCCGCATCGAGAGCAGCTGGTGGGTGCCCAGGCGCAGGGCGTCGAGCACCTTCGCCTCGACCTTGCTCAACGGGCGGTCGACGCAGGTGGTGAGGATGGCGTCGTACGTGCCACGGCGGCGGATGGTCCCCGACGCGAGCTCGGTGACGAACGCCGCGTCGCGGCCGCTGAGACCGTGGTGGCGCAGCACGGCGGGCAGGACGAGGTTGGT
>DASTUX010000035.1:0-3087 GCA_035759395.1 Nocardioides sp. | reverse complement strand
GATGCCGGCTTCGAGGTCGACTGGAGCCAGCGCGACGGCTTCCCGGGCCACGCGCGGTTCCACACCTTCGACGGGCACGGCAACCGGGTGGAGCTGCTCGCCCCGAGGTGACCGATCGCGCACCGGTGGACGTGCGCCCGCTCACAGCGCTCATGGTTACTGGCCGGTAGCATTCGGCGGCATGAGCCAGGTACTGAACCTCTGGAAGAAGACCGCCGCGCTGCCCCAGGGCAAGCGCATCTTCTCGCTGCTGTTCGCGCAGAAGGCGCCGTACTTCGCCACGATCCACCCGCGGTTCGTCGACATCCGGCCCAACTACGCCGAGCTGGTCATCCCCAAGCGCCGGGCCGTGCACAACCACATCAAGACCGTGCACGCGATCGCGCTGTGCAACGGACTCGAGGCCGCGATGGGTGCGCTGGCCGAGGTGACGATCCCGTCCGACAAGCGCTGGATCCCCAAGGGCATGGACATCAGCTACACCGCCAAGGCGACCAGCGACATCACCTGCATCGCCGAGACCGACCCGGGCCAGTGGACCGGCGACGACCCGGACCTGCCGGTGCGGGTCAAGGGTGTGCGCGACGACGGCACCGTCGTGATCGAGGGCGTCATCAAGCTCTGGGTGACCCCCAAGAGCTGAGGGTCTCGAGACGGTTGCTGCGCGCAACCTGCTCAGCCAGCTGAGCCCAGGAAGATCGGGTTGGTCAGCGCCGCCATCTGGACGATGGGGGTGTCGTCGACCGGGCTGACCACGGCGTCGTCGGGGCGTCCGATCTCGGCCCGGACGAAGGCCGCCGACGCGGCCGGCACCGTGACCTCGGCCGTCAGGTGACCTGCCTCGTCGGCGACGGCGAAGCCAAGGGTCCCGACCGGACCGAGGATCCGCGCCAGTGAGCCGGGCACGCCCGAGGCGGTCAGCCGTACGGTCACCAGGTCCTCCTCGCCCGCGCCCAGGTGGTCGCCGCACGACACGGTCCGGTCACCGAGGGTCGCCTCGAAGGTCAGTCCCACGTTCGAGGACTCGGCGATCCACGCGTGCCCGCCCTTGACCGCGGCGACGACCTCGGCCGCGGACAGCGCCGCCAGCCGGTACGACGTCTGCGCGAGGCCGACCTTCTGGCTCTCGGTGTGGGAGTCGGAGTTGCCCACGATCGGGATGAACCGCCCCGACACCAGCAGGTCGTGCCAGTGCTCGACGGTGGTCTGGTCGTCGAGAGTCCACGGCCCGTTCCACGCCTCGATCGCGTCGATGCCCGTGTCGTAGCCGTGGTCCCAGCGGATGCTCGGGACCGGGTTGAAGGGGTGCGCGGCGATCGCGATCCCGCCCAGCTCGTGCACCCGGTCGGTGAACCGGCCGAGCTGGTCGTCCTCGGCGCGGTACCGCCAGTCGATCCACGTCATCGGTGGCAGCCCCATCGCCAGCCAGTGCCCGCTGCGCGTCGTGACCTCCTCGCCGTTGATCACCAGGAAGTCATCGGGCACGTGCCGCCCCCAGTGGTACGTCGCCGCGCTCGTGTTGTGGTCCGACGAGCCGATGAAGTCCAGCCCGGCGGCCCGAGCGGCGGTGACCAGCTGCGGCTGGGTGCGCTTGCCGTCGGAGTGGACCGTGTGGAGGTGCAGGTCGCCGCGGTACCACCCCGGCCCGGTCCCGGCCACCGCCTGCGGTGCGGGGGCCGGCACGAACCTCGCCTCCTGCGGCCCGAAGTGCAGACTGACGACGACCTTGTACGGCGTGCCCGGCGGGATGATCAGGTAGGGGCCGAGCAGGACGTGCCAGACCCCGGGCGTGATCGGTCCGGGCAGGTAGCCCGGCGTGGCCCAGCCGCGGGTGATTGCGAACTCCGGTCGCGCGCCGCCCGACCAGCCGCGGAAGCCCAACGCGTCGCCGAGGCCGTGGCCCGACGGGTCGAAGATGCCGAGGTCGACGACGTTGTAGCTCAAGCCGAGCCCGGTGTCGGTCGGCTCGTACTCGTAGGCGACGTGGATCTTGCGGACCCCGCGCGGGACCCGGAACGGCAGGTAGTGCCAGTCGGGGGTGGCCGGGCTGGTGAACTCGCCCCGGAACACCTTGCGCGTGACCGTCCCCGCCGCGGCCGGGTCGAAGGTCATCAGCGCGGCCACGCTGACGGCGCCGATGCCTCCGCGGAGCAGCGAGCGACGGTCGACGGCGCGGCAGTTGCACATGGCACGGCAACCTACCGGCGCGGGCGGCCGGCGGCGACCGAGCGGCCCGGTCAGGCAGGATTCCACCGGCGCGCGCGGGCCGCCGTACCCTTGTCGGGTTATGTCGACGCTGCACGAGACCCCGCCCCGGACCTACCAGGTCCGCACCTACGGCTGCCAGATGAACGTCCACGACTCCGAGCGGCTCACCGGCCTCCTGGAGGACGCGGGCTACGTCCCCGCGCAGGCCGACGTGCAGGCGGACGTGGTCGTGTTCAACACCTGCGCGGTCCGGGAGAACGCCGACAACAAGCTCTACGGCAACCTGAGCCACCTCGCGCCGATCAAGGCCGCCAACCCCGGCATGCAGATCGCCGTCGGCGGCTGCCTGGCGCAGAAGGACCGCTCGACGATCACGGCCAGGGCGCCGTACGTCGACGTCGTGTTCGGCACCCACAACATCGGCTCACTGCCGGTGCTGCTGGAGCGGGCGCGCGTGCAGGAGGAGGCGCAGGTCGAGATCCTCGAGTCGCTCGAGGTGTTCCCGTCGACGCTGCCGACCAAGCGCGACTCGGCGTACGCCGCGTGGGTGTCGATCTCGGTCGGGTGCAACAACACCTGCACGTTCTGCATCGTGCCGGCGCTGCGCGGCAAGGAGAAGGACCGTCGCCCCGGCGAGATCCTCGCCGAGATCGAGGCGCTGGTCGCCGACGGCGTCAGCGAGATCACGCTGCTCGGCCAGAACGTCAACGCCTACGGCGTGGAGTTCGGTGACCGCCGGGCGTTCTCCAAGCTGCTGCGCTCCTGCGGCTCGATCGAGGGCCTCGAGCGCGTCCGGTTCACCTCGCCGCACCCAGCCGAGTTCACCGACGACGTGATCGAGGCGATGGCCGAGACGCCCAACGTGATGCCCTCGCTGCA
>DASTUX010000034.1:0-6029 GCA_035759395.1 Nocardioides sp. | reverse complement strand
CGGGCGGTCGACGCAGGTGGTGAGGATGGCGTCGTACGTGCCACGGCGGCGGATGGTCCCCGACGCGAGCTCGGTGACGAACGCCGCGTCGCGGCCGCTGAGACCGTGGTGGCGCAGCACGGCGGGCAGGACGAGGTTGGTGTAGGCCTGGTCCACACGGACGGCCTTGAGCACGTCCAGCGCGGCGAGCCGGGCCGGGTCGACCGAGCCACGTGGCGTCGACGGGCGGTTCTCGCGCTGTGGTCCTCGCTCGCGGGTCTCAGCCATGGGACACGGCCCCGGCCGCGGGCAGCACGGTCCAGGGATTGCAAATCACGTCGAGCTCCTCGCCCCCCCGGCTGGTCATGGGGATGACGTTAGTCGGCCCTGCTTCACGCGTCACCCAGACACGCCCCAGTCTCGAGCCGCACTCCGCGGGCCCAGTCGGCAGCGGCCATCTGCTTCTTGCCGAACGCCTTCACCTCGCCGAGCTGGACGGCGTCTGTGCCGGTCCCGACCAGCACGTGGTTCTTGCCCACCTCCAGCGCGCCCGGCGCGAGCCGGACCTCGGGCTGGGTGGTCGGGATCGTGACCGGGCCGATCTTGATCCGGTGGCCCTCGTGCAACGACCAGGCACCGGGGCCGGGCGTGCAGGCACGGATCTTCCGGTCGATCCCGACGGCCGGGTCGGCCCAGTCGATGCGCGCATCCTCGACCAGGATCTTGGGTGCGAGGCTGACCCCTTCGGTCTGCTGCGCCCGGGCCTCCAGCGAGCCGTCGGCGATGCCGTCGAGCGTGGCCACGAGCAGCCCGGCGCCGCCCTCGGCGAGGCGGGCGAGCAGGTCGCCGGCGGTGTCCGTCGGGCGGATCCGCTCGGTCATGACCCCGTACGTCGGGCCGGCGTCGAGCTCGCGCACGATGCGGAACGTCGTGGCTCCCGTGACCTCGTCGCCTGCCCAGATCGAGTGCTGGACGGGCGCGGCGCCCCGCCAGGCCGGCAGGCAGGAGAAGTGCAGGTTGACCCAGCCGTGGACCGGGATGTCGAGCGCCGACTGCGGCAGGAGGGCGCCGTACGCGACGACCGGGCAGCAGTCGGGGTCGAGGGCCTTCAGCTCGGCCTGGAAGTCGGCGTCGCGCGGGTGCGCGGGCTTGAGCACGGGCACGCCGAGCTCCTCGGCCCGCTGGGCGACCGGGCTGGCGACCAGCTTGCGGCCCCGGCCGGCCGGCGCGTCGGGGCGCGTGATGACCGCGAGGAGCTCGTGGCTGGATGCGGCGATGGCGTCCAGGGCGGGTACGGCGACCTCTGGCGTGCCGGCGAAGACGACCCGCATCAGATCGCGAACCCGTTGGTCGCGTGCGGCGACACCTTGACCGTGGGGGCTCCGAGCCCGAACCACTCCGACTCGCGGATCGCCTTCATGGCCGCTTTGCGGGCGTCGGTGTCGAGGCGGTCGATGAACAGCACCCCGTCGAGGTGGTCGGTCTCGTGCTGGATCGCGCGGGCGAGGAACTCCGATCCCTCGATCGTCACCGGGTCGCCGTACATGTTGAAGCCGCGGGCCACCACGGAGAGGGCGCGGCGGCAGTCGAAGGTCAGCTCCGGGATCGACAGGCAGCCCTCGGGGCCGTCCTGGGTGTCGTCGGAGAGCGTGAGCTGGGGGTTGACCAGGTGGCCGAGCTCGCCCTCGACGTTCCAGGTGAAGACGCGCAGCCCTACCCCCAGCTGGGGTGCCGCCAGTCCGGCGCCGGGTGCGTCGAGCATCGTGTCGGTGAGGTCTTCGACCAGCTTGCGCAGCTCCTTGTCGAAGTCGACGACCTCGAGAGCGGGCTTGCGCAGCACGGGGTCGCCGAAGAGACGGATCGGCTGGATGGCCACGGAACTCCTAGTGCTGGGGGATGCGGGAAACAGTCTAGGGAGGGCCGGCGGTACCGCCGGACGCCAGCCCTGATCGGGACTCAGCCGATGGTGAGCGGGTCCACCTGGATGCGTACGGCGTCCAGCTTGCGGCTGGAACGGACCCGCTGCAGCTCGCCCAGCGCCTGTGACAGGGCGGGGCCCTGCGCCCGGGGCACCCGCACGACCGCGCGGCAGGCGTCGTCGCCGACGGCGACCGGGCCGAGGACCTCGGCGTACGGCGCGTCGAGCAGGGTCAGTGCGTCGTCGACGGCGCCGGGCTCGCCGGAGACCGTGGCCAGCCGCGCCGCGGGCGGCAGGTGGGCGTCCTGGCGCTCCCGGGTCTCGCGGGCGGCGAACCCGGCCAGGTCCCACCGCACCAGCGCCTGCAGGGCGGGATGGGCCGCGTCACCGACCGCCACCACCTGTCCCCCGGGCCGCGCCAGGGCGGCGGCGTTGCACCAGCGGCGCAGCGCCTCCTCCTCGGAGCGCAGGTCGGTGCGGGAGAGCATCAGCCAGGTGTCCAGCAGCATCACGGCGGCGTAGCCGCCCTCGGCGACCGGTTCGGCCCCGGGTGTGGCGACGATGACCGCGGGCTCGGGGCCGACCTCGGCCAGGACGCGGTCTCCGCTGGAGGTGCGCACCCGGGTGCTGGGGAAGGTGCGGCCGAGCTCCTCGGCGGTGCGGGCGTCACCGAGGACGGGCGCCCGCAGGCCGCGGTGGCCGCACTCGGCACAGGCCCACGCCTCCTCCGCGACGCCGCACCAGCGACAGGCGGGAGCCTCGGTGGGTGCGCCCAGGGCGAGCGGTCCCGAGCAGGTCGCGCAGCGGGCCGGGGTGCGGCAGCGCTCGCAGGCGAGCGAGGCGGCGTACCCGGTCCGGGGCGTCTGCACGAGGACCGGCCCGGTCGCCAGGGCCGTGCGGATGGCGTCGTGCACCTGCCGCGGCATCCGCGCGGCGTGCGCGTGCGGGTCGCGCGCCAGGTCGTGCTCGGTGGCGCCGGCGATCGTCACGGTCAGGCGTTCGCGCAGCACGTCGCGGGGGGCGGAGAGCTCGCGCGCCCACCCGGTGCGCAGGAGGTACTCGGCCTCGACCGTGCGGGCAAATCCCCCGACCAGCACGGCCGTCTCCTCGCGCTCGGCGCGCAGGAGGAGGGTCTCGCGGGTGTGCGGGTAGGGCGCGCGTGGCTCGGTGTGGAGGTCGTCGCCGTCGTCCCAGAGAACCACCAGCCCCAGCTCGTGCACCGGCGCGAAGCTGACCGCCCGCGTCCCGACGACGACCCTGCGCGCTCCCCGGCTGACGGCGAGGAAGTCGCGGTAGCGCGCCGCGGGCCCGGCGTCGGCGGTCAGCGTGACGTGGTGCCCCTCCCCCAGCACCTCGGTGAGCGCGCGGTCGACCCGGGTGACGTCCTTGCCGTCCGGCACGCAGACCAGGACCCCGCGGCCGGCGGCGTACGTCGCGGCGGCGGCGTGGGCGACCAGACTCGGCCAGTCGGTGCCGGGGGCGGCGCCCCAGACCGCCCGGGGGGAACCTCCGTCGGCGAGATGTCGCAGGAAGGCGCCGCCGGGCTCGTGCCCGCGCCACGCCTCCTCGGCGACTGCCAGGTCGAAGGGCCGGGCCACCGGCGCGGGCACGGAGGGCTCCTTCTCGGTCGTTGCGTGGCGGGAGGGTACGGCGAGGCGGAGCACGTCGGAGCGGGTTCCGGCGTAGCGCTCGGCGATGTCGGCGGTCAGCTGGGCGATCGCGGGGGTCAGCACCGGCTCGGCGCTGACCACGCGCCGCAGCGGCACGAGCTGTCCCTGGTGCTCGGTGGTCGAGGCGCGCTCGATGAGGTAGCCGTCGACGTCCTGGCCCGCGAAGCGGACCTTCACCCGCGCACCCGGGACAGCCGTGTCGGCCATCGTGGCCGGCACGGCGTAGTCGAACGGCCGGTCCAGGTGGGCCAGCGGCACGTCGACGAGCACCCGGGCCACCGGGTCGGTGGACGCGATCTCGGCCTCGGCGGCCTTCTTCGCCCGGGTCGCCCTGGCCTTGGCCTGGGACGCCTTCACGGTCGCCCGGACCATGCCGGGCAGCAGCTCGGGCTGCTCCTCGGGCTGGCTGGTCGGCGGCGTCATGGGCAGATGTCTACCAGCGGCCACCGACGCCTGGCTCCACGGCGTACTTCCCGGGCAGTTCCTGCACTCTGCAGGCGTTGCAACGGCCGCAAACTGCAGGAGTCACCGGTGAACCGGCGACTCCTGCAGCGACGCGTGTCAGGCGTGGACGGCGGCCTTGAGCGCGTCCGCGCGGTCGGTGCGCTCCCAGGTGAACTCGGGGAGCTCGCGACCGAAGTGGCCGTAGGCGGCGGTCTTGGCGTAGATCGGGCGGAGCAGGTCCAGGTCGCGGATGATCGCGGCGGGGCGCAGGTCGAAGACCTCGAGGACCGCCTTCTGGATCACCTCGTCCGAGACGGTGCCCGTGCCGAAGGTCTCGATGAACACGCCGACCGGCTGCGCCTTGCCGATGGCGTAGGCGACCTGGGCCTCGCAACGGCGGGCCAGGCCCGCGGCGACGATGTTCTTCGCGACCCAGCGCATGGCGTACGCCGCGGAACGGTCGACCTTCGACGGGTCCTTGCCCGAGAACGCGCCGCCGCCGTGGCGGGCCATGCCGCCGTAGGTGTCGACGATGATCTTGCGACCGGTCAGGCCGGCGTCACCCATCGGGCCACCCACGACGAAGCGGCCGGTGGGGTTGACCAGGAGCCGGTAGCCCTCGGAGACGATGTCGAACGAGTCGAGCACCGGGTCGATGACGTGCTTCTTGATGTCGCTCTCGAGGGTGCCGAGCTCGGTCTCCTCGGAGTGCTGCGTGGAGAGGACGACGGTGTCGACGCGGACCGGCCTGTTGTCGGCGTCGTACTCGATCGTGACCTGGGTCTTGCCGTCCGGGCGGAGGTACTCGAGGGTCTTGTCCTTGCGGACCTCCGAGAGCCGCTCGGCGAGGCGCTGGGCGATCACGATCGGCAGCGGCATCAGCACTTCGGTGTCGTCGCAGGCGTAGCCGAACATCAGGCCCTGGTCGCCGGCGCCCTGCTTGTCCATCGCGTCCACGGAGCCGGTGCGGCTCTCGTGGCCGGTGTCGACGCCCTGGGCGATGTCGCCGGACTGGCCGCCGATCGCGACCATGACCCCGCACGACTCGCCGTCGAAGCCCTTCTTCGAGGAGTCGTAGCCGATCTCGAGGATCCGGTCGCGGACGATCTGCTTGATGTCGACGTAGCCCGTCGTCGTGACCTCACCGGCCACGACCACCAGGCCGGTCGTGAGGAGTGTCTCGACCGCCACGCGGGCGTTCGGGTCCTGCTCCAGCATCGCGTCCAGGACCGAGTCGCTGATCTGGTCAGCGATCTTGTCCGGGTGACCCTCGGTCACCGACTCCGATGTGAAAAGACGTCCAGCCACAGGTGTACTCACTCCCGCTCGTTGGTGGTGTCACACACGATATCGGTCGTCCCGAATGCCGGGACGACATCTCAATCTTGCAGCCTGGAGACCACTTCGTCCCAAATCACGTGGGCGAGCGCGCCCTTGGAGCCGCGGGGCACGTCGACCCGCGCACCGTCGGCGTGCAGGATCACCGCCTCGTTGTCGGGGCTGCCGAAGACGGCTCCCCCGCTGACGTCGTTGACGACGATCAGGTCGCACCCCTTGCGGGCGAGCTTGGCACGCGCGAGCTCGAGCACGGAGCCCGTGTCGTCGCCGGTCTCGGCGGCGAAGCCGACGATCACCGAGCCCGGCCGGGACCGGTCGGTGCTGATCTCGCGAAGGATGTCGGGGTTCTGGGTCAGCGCGATCGGCGGCGCGGAGCCGTCGGCGGACTTCTTGATCTTGCTGTCGCTGACCTCGACGGGCCGGAAGTCGGCTGGGGCGGCGGCCATCACGACGGCGTCGGCGGACGCGGCGGCCGCGACGACCTCCTGGCGCAGCTGCGCGGTGGTCTCGACGCGCACGACCTTGACGCCGGCGGGGTCGGGCAGCGCGACGTTCGCGCTGACCAGGGTGACCTCGGCGCCGCGGGCGACGGCGGCACGGGCCAGGGCGTAGCCCTGCAGGCCCGACGACCGGTTGCCGAGGTAGCGGACCGGGTCGAGGTACTCGCGGGTGCCGCCGGC
>DASTUX010000033.1:0-9020 GCA_035759395.1 Nocardioides sp. | reverse complement strand
GGCCCTGGCGGTCGCGATCATCGGCGTGATGCTGCTGGTCGGTGCGTTCTTCGGACGCGCCGGCGGCCTGATCCTGGCCGGCCTGGTCGCGACGGTCGTCCTGGCCGGCACGACCGCGGCCGACGAGTGGGAGGGAACCACTGTCCGCGAGACCCCGACCACCGCGGCCGTCGTCGCCTCCGACTACGAGATCTCGAGCGGCGAGCTCGTGCTGGATCTGACCAACGTGGGCAACGTTGCCGCTCTCGACGGCCGCGCGATCAACCTCCACACGAACGTCGGCCGGATCGAGGTCATCCTCCCCGACGGACTCGACGCAGAGGTGACGGCGAACATCAACGGCCCCGGCGAGATCAAGCTCTTCGGCGAGGAGTCCGGCGGCATCGACATCCGGATGAGCCGCACCGAGGGCGGCCTCGGCAAGAACCCGCTCGTGCACATCCGCACCGAGCTCGACCTCGGCGCGATCGAGGTGCACTACCGATGAAGGAGAACACCATGACCAGCCCCACCGGCGAGCGAATCTCGGGACGCCACCCCGTCAACATCGGCCACCTCGTGATGGGGCTGGCGTTCGTCGGGCTCGTCGGGATCTGGGCGCTCGTCCAGGGCGACGTCGTCCACGGCGCCGACATCCGCTGGCTGCTCCCCGTCCCCTGGGTGCTGGCCGGGATCGCCGGCCTGCTGGCCACGACCCTGTCCGGCCGGGACCGCTGGGCCGTCCGGGAGACCGGCTGGGTCCAGCCCGGCCCCTCCAACACCCACATCACCGAAACCACCGACGACACCGACACCACCGAGGAGACCCGATGACCACCCCGCAGACGCCGCCCGCCGAGAGCCGCAAGCTGGTGCGCCGTACCGACGACCGGATGGTGGCGGGCGTCTGCTCCGGCGTCGCCGCCTACCTCGGCGTCGACGTGAAGCTGGTGCGCCTCGTGACCGTGCTCGGCGCCGTCTTCGGGTTCGGGTCGTTCATCGTGGCGTACGTCGCCGCCTGGATCCTGCTGCCGGAGGACGTCACGATGGGGTGATGGAGCTCCCCCGACTCGGCAACCTCGTCTCGCTGCCCGCCGTCGACCACCCCGAGCTGGTCGCCGCCGCCGTCACCGATGCCCTCGCCGGCTGGTCCGGCGCCGCCGAGGTCGCAGTCGTGGAGATCGACCCCGAGCTGGCCGACACCGCCGCGATGACCGAGGCCTACGACGTGCCTCTCACCGCCAGCGCCAACTGCGTGGTGGTCGCCGGGCGGCGCGACGGCCAGGAGCGCGTGGCGGCCTGCGTCGTACGCGCCGACACCCGGGCCGACGTGAACAACCTCGTGAAACGGACCCTGGACGTCCGCAAGGCGTCCTTCCTCGCGATGGACCGGGCGGTGGAGGAGTCCGCGATGGAGTACGGCGGGATCACGCCGCTCGGCCTGCCCGCCGGCTGGCGCCTGCTGGTGGACGCGCGGGTCACCGACATCGACGTCGCGATCGTCGGCTCCGGCGTTCGCCGCTCGAAGCTGCTGCTCCCCGGGGCCCTGCTCGCCGAACTCCCCGGCGCGGAGGTTCTCGAGGGGCTCGGCGTCTGAGCGTGCGTGGCGGCGGTGGATTTACCACGGTCTCGAACGCCGGAAGGGTGGCTGAGGCACCGCCCGCGGCGCACGGATCTCGGCATGACAGTGCGTTCGGCATCCGAACCCACGCCGCGGTGCGCCCCGCTGGGCCAGACTGTGCCCATGAGCGACGAGACCGACAAGGAACGCCTCGACCGCAAGTGGAACGAGCTGCTCCAGGAGCTCAGGGTCATGCAGACCGGTGCGCAGCTGACCGCCGGCTTCCTGCTGACGCTGCCCTTCCAGCAGAAGTTCGCCAGCCTGGACGCCTTCCAGAAGGACGTCTACCTCTTCCTGGTCCTCGTCGCAGCGCTCACCACCGCCACGGTCATGGCCCCGGTCGCGGTGCACCGCCGCCTGTCCGGTGAGCACGTCAAGGAGCGGGTCGTCGTCGCCGCGCACCGGCTCGTGCACCTCGTGCTCCTGGGTGTCTCCACGCTGATCTCCGGCATGGCCCTGCTCATCTTCGACGTGGTGACGGACCGGACGATCGCCATCGTCGTCGCGGCCGCTGTCCTCGCCTACCTCGTCACCGCGCTCGTTCTACTGCCCAGCCGGCTGTCCGACGAGAAGTTCTGACCGGTGCGCACGGCGGTCGGCATCCTGCTCGTGGCGATGCTCGTCGGCTGCGGACCGTCGGACCGGCCCGCCTCGAACGCGTCCGGCTCGCCCGAGCCGACCGTCCCCACGCTCTCGCCGATCCAGCTGCCGCCGAAGGGTCCCCCCAGCGGCAAGCTCTTCGCCGACCTGCGCCAGTCGTCACGCGACGCCGCGCTGGGCCGGATGGAGGTCTGGCTCGGCAACGACACGGCGTACGACGTGACCCCGACCCGGATCAGCTACACCGACCCGCGGTTCCGCCAACCGCTCCCCGGCGAGCGGCTCCGCACCGACCCGACGCGCTCCGAGCGCGGCTACCCCCTGACCTTGCCGGCCCGGCCCGCCTGCGGTGCCGACCGCGACAGCACCGGGCGGCTCACCGTCGAGCACGACGGGAAGCGGGTCGAGCTCGAGGTCACCGACGACAACGACATCGTGCGGCGCTACCTCGACAGCCGCTGCCTGGAGCTGGCCGTGCACCGGGTGGCGGACCTCCGGTTCGCCGACGAGGTGCCCACCGACGGCTCGGGCGAGGGCAGCACCGCCCGGCTGGTCCTCGTCGTGAGCCCCACCGGGCGGGCCGGACACGTGCTGCGGATCGACTCGGTCGGTGGCACCCCGCTGTTCAGCGCGGCCGGCAGCTCCTCGTGGGCGCCCCGGGCCACGGTCCGCGGTGACGACCCGGTACGACGCATCGAGCTGCCGGTCGAGCCCGCGCGGTGCGACGACCACGTCTTCATGGAGTCGGGCGGGGCGACCGCCTTCCTGGTCCGGCTCCACCTCGACGGCAGGCCCGGCCAGCTGGTCCTCCGGATGAGCCCGGCCGGCGCCTCCGCGGCGATCGCGTTCGCCCGGGACTCCTGCGGCCTGTCGGGCTGACGCGGCACCGTAAACCGGTCGCTCCGGCGGCTCCGGGTCCGTACCGTTCAGGGAGTGCGACTTCTCCCCCTCGACCACCCCGGAACCGCCGACCACCGGTCGCCGGGCCGCTTCCTGTGGTGGTTGGCGATGGGCCAGCGGCGCACCCTCTTCGGCGGGATGTGCTTCGGCATCATCTGGATGAGCACCCAGGCCTTCATGCCGATGGTGATCGGGATCGCGATCGACCGCGGGGTGGCCGCCAAGGACAGCGGCGAGCTCCTGAAGTGGGCGCTCGTGATGCTCCTGATCGGGCTGGTCCAGGCGGCTGCCGGCATCATGCGGCACCGCTTCGCGGTCACCAACTGGCTGACCACCGCCTATCGCACGGTGCAGCTGGTCGGCCGCCAGGCCGTGCACCTCGGCGGCACGCTGCCGCGCAAGGTCTCGACCGGCGAGGTGGTCGCGATCGGGACCAGCGACCTGTCGCACCTCGGCAACGCCATGGACGTCACCGCCCGCTTCGCCGGGGCGATCGTCTCGTTCCTCCTGGTCTCGGTGATCCTGTTGCGGACCTCCATCACGCTCGGCCTGGTCGTGCTGATCGGCGTCCCGCTGCTGATGCTGCTGGTCGGTCCGCTGCTCTCACCGCTGCAGCGCCGCAGCATGCACCAGCGCGAGCTGATGAGTGCGCTCTCCAACACCGCCAGCGACATCGTCGGCGGGCTGCGCGTGCTGCGCGGGATCGGTGGCGAGCAGGTCTTCCACGACCGCTACCGCCGCGAGTCGCAGACCACCCGGCAGGCCGGAGTCCAGGTCGCCCGGCTGCAGTCGGTGCTCGACGCGCTCCAGATCTTCCTGCCCGGCGTCTTCGTCGTGGTCGTGGTCTGGCTCGGTGCCCGCTATGCCGTCGCCGGCCGCATCTCCGCCGGTGAGCTGGTCGCGTTCTACGGCTACTCGGCGTTCCTGATGATCCCGCTGCGGACCGCCACCGAGTACGCCAACAAGGTGATCCGGGCGCTCGTCTCCGCACGCCGGGTGTGCCGGGTGCTGTCCCTCACCCCGGAGGTCACCGACCCGGCGATCGTGGCGCCGTCGCCCCCGCCCGACTCCGACCTGCACGACGTCCGGACCGGGCTGCACGTCCACGCCGGCCGGATGGTCGCGATCGTCAGCGAGCAGCCCGACGAGTCGGCCGCGCTCGCCGACCGGCTGGGACTCTGCGCCGCCGAGGTCGACGACGACGTACGCCTCGGCGACGTGCCCCTGACATCGCTGCTGCGCGCCGAGATCCGGCGCCGGATCGTGGTGTCCGACACCGGCGCCATCCTCTTCTCCGGGCGGCTCGCCGACCGGCTCGACGTGACCGGCGCGGGCGCGGTCGGGCGGGCACTCGACACCGCCTCGGCCGACGACATCCTCGAGGCGCTGCCCGACGGGCTGGACAGCCTGGTCGCGGAGCGCGGGCGCAGCTTCTCCGGCGGCCAGCGCCAGCGCCTGGTCCTGGCCAGGGCGCTCACCACCGACCCCGAGATCCTGGTGCTGGTGGAGCCGACCTCCGCGGTCGACGCCCACACCGAGGCCCGGATCGCCGCGCGGCTGCGCGAGCACCGCAGCGGGCGGACCACGGTCGTCACGACCAGCAGCCCGCTGATGCTCGACGCCGTCGACGAGGTCGCGTTCCTGCGCGGCGGTCGCATCGTCGCGGTGGGCCGGCACCGGGAGCTGCTCGACGACAACCCGACGTACCGGGCCGTCGTCACCCGCGAGACCGAGCCCGTGGAGGTGCTCCGATGACCGCCACGCCCGACGGCCGGCTGCCCGTCGCCGACACCCGTGCCGTACGCCGCTACGCGGGCGTGATCGCGCGGAAGCACCCCCGTCTCCTGTGGGGTGCGCTGGCCCTGCACGCGCTCGCCGCCACCGCGGCGCTCGCCGCGCCCCGGCTCCTCGGCGACCTGGTGCAGGCCGTCGACGCCGGCACCACCGCCGGCCACGTCGACACGATCATGCTGGTGCTCGCGGCGTTCCTGGTCGCGCAGACCGTGCTGACCCGCTACGCCCGCTACGTCAGCCAGGTGCTGGGCGAGCAGGTGCTCGCCGAGCTGCGCGAGGACTTCGTCGGCAACGCGCTGGCGCTGCCCGTCGGCGTGGTCGAGACCGCGGGCTCCGGGGACCTGCTGACCCGGACCAGCCGCGACGTCGACCAGCTCGGCTGGTCGGTGCGCTGGGCGCTGCCGGAGTGGACGATCGCCGTGGTCAGCGCGGTGCTGACCTTCGGCGCCGCCCTGAGCGTCGGCTGGTGGGTCGCCCTGCCCTGCCTGCTGGGCGTGCCGCCGCTGGTGATCGGGCTGCGCTGGTACCTCGCGCGCGCCAAGGACGGCTACCTGCGCGAGAGCGCGTCGTACTCCGCGATCAACGCGACCCTCACCGAGACCGTCGAGGGGGCCCGCACCGTCGAGGCGCTCGGGCTCGGCGAGGAGCGGATCGCCGCGATCGACGAGGACATCAAGGAGTCGTACGCCGCCGAGCGCTACACGCTGTTCCTGCGCACGGTGTTCTTCCCGAACATGGAGATCGCCTACCTGATCCCGACCGTGGCGACGCTGCTGTTCGGCGGCTGGCTCTACACGCAGGGCGAGGTGTCGCTCGGTGCGGTCACCGCCGCGGTGCTCTACGTGCAGATGCTCATCGACCCGGTCGACCGGATCGTGTCGATCCTCGACGAGCTGCAGATGGGCGCGGCCTCGCTGGCCCGCCTCCTCGGCGTCGCGCAGGTGCCCGACGACCGCGAGGTCACCGGCGCGCAGCCGATCGGCGAGAAGCTCGACGCCGAGGACGTCCGGTTCTCGTACGTCGACGGGCGCGACGTCCTGCACGGGGTCGACCTGTCGGTCGGCGTCGGCGAGCGGATCGCGATGGTCGGCCCGTCCGGTGCCGGCAAGTCGACGCTGGGCCGGCTGCTCGCGGGCATCCACCCGCCGCGGACCGGCTCGGTGACGGTCGGCGGGGTGGGGCTGGTCGAGCTGCCGCTCGACGACCTGCGCGGCCACGTCGCGCTGGTGACCCAGGAGCACCACGTCTTCGTGGGCACGCTGCGCGAGAACCTCGCGCTCGCGGCTCCGCCCGGGGCCGGCGACGCCGAGATCCGCAACTCGCTCGCCGCCGTCGACGCCCTCGACTGGGTCGACGCGCTCCCCGAGGGCCTGGACACGGTCGTGGGCTCGGGTGGTCGTGCGGTCACGGCCGCCCAGTCCCAGCAGATCGCGCTGGCCCGGCTGGTGCTCGCCGACCCGCACACGCTGGTGCTCGACGAGGCGACCTCGCTGATCGACCCGCGCGCCGCTCGGCACCTCGAGCGCTCGCTGGCCGCGGTGCTGCACGGCCGGACGGTCATCGCGATCGCGCACCGGCTGTTCTCGGCTCACGACGCCGACCGGGTGGCCGTCTGCGAGGACGGCCGGATCACCGAGTTCGGCTCGCACGACGAGCTGGTCGAGGCAGGTGGCTCCTACGCCGCCCTCTGGGACTCCTGGAACGGCAAGGGCTAGCGCCACCGCCGGTTGAGGTGCAGCCTCGGGGACGCAGCGCCCTCCGGCGGTTGAGGAGGACGCACCGCCCCCGTCTCGAAACCCCGGAGGGTCAGACGCCGTGACCTCGGCGCCGACGGAGGGCAATCTCGGCGATGACGATCGCCACGAGGACCACCACGATCGCGGCGACCGACCACGCCAACCCTTCGAGGCCGGCGACGTCGCACTCGCCGTCGAAGTCGGGGGCGCTGCACTCCCGGCGCTCGAAGTTCTGCACGCCGAGGGGGAACGCCACGATCGCCCCCACCACCACCGCGCCCAGGTAGATGAGGGACCGGACCCAACCGCGCACAGCTGTCGTCGCCACGGTCCCAGCGAAGCACAGCCCTGCATTCCCGTCCGGGGTTTCGAGGGAGGGGCCGGCAATGGGGAGAGGGTCACACGTGTGACCCTCTGCTCATTGCTACGAGGTGGTCATCGCCCCGCCGATCGCTGGTTGAGGAGGTTGCGCCAGCAACCGTCTCGAACCCCGGAACGTTCAGACGCCGGAGATGCGGATCCCCGACTGGGTCTTGTACTTCCGATTGATCGAGATGAGCACGGCGGTGAGCGGCTCGAGCTGGCGTGCCAGGCGCAGCTTGCCGGAGTCGATGCCGTCGCGACCGGTCACGCAGCGGGCCAGCTCGATCGCGACCGCCTTGGCGTCGACGGAGTCGCCGACCACCAGGACGTCCTCGTGGTCGAGGAACTCGTCGTCGCCCCACAGGTTGACCGCCGAGACGTGGTGGAACGCCCCGACCACCTCGGCCCCGGGCGCGAGCCGCTGGGCGGACTCGGCGGCCGATCCCTCGCCGCCGTCGATGACGAGCCCGTGCGCACCGCGCTTGTCGAAGGCCAGCGGGTTCACGCACGAGATCACGGTCCGACCCTCGAGCGGCAGGGTCGCGACCAGCTCGTCGTGGCCGTCGTACGGCACCGCGAGCAGGACCACGTCGGCGTCCGCACAGGCATCCGCGTTGCTCGCACCGCTGACCGGGCCCGCACCGTCGACCCCCTCGAGCCGCTGCCCGACCTCGGCGGCCACTGCTTCGGCCTTCTCGGCGGCACGGGAGCCGAGCACGACCGTGTGTCCGTGCCTGGCGAAGCGGTAGCCGAGCCCCTTGCCCTGGGGGCCGGTGCCGCCGATGACAGCGATGCGATGGTTGGTCACGCCGTGATGATGCCACCGCAGCGGGACGACACCCCGTCTGCCCACGTTCTGGCACCCGGACGGACGTCCTTGCCATCGTGACAGTGGTTCTGTCACAGTTGTGAGGCCCGTCAGCCCAGCCGAAAAGGCCCAGCGTCACAAGGGGAACCATGAAGCTCTCGATGCCGCTCATCTACGCGGGGAACCCGCGCGAGGCCGCCGACCACGTGGCCGGCCTGGAGAAGGCGGGGCTCGACACGATCTGGGTCGCGGAGCCGTACGGCTTCGATGCGCCGACGCTGATGGGCTACCTGGCCGCGAAGACCGAGACGGTCGAGATCGGCGCGGGCATCCTCAACGTCTACTCGCGCACCCCGGGCGCCCTGCTGCAGACCGCCGCGGGCCTGGACAACGTGTCCGGCGGTCGCGCCGTGATCGGTCTGGGCGCCTCCGGCCCGCAGGTGATCGAGGGCTTCCACGGCCTCCCCTACGACAAGCCGCTCGGCCGCACCCGCGAGATCATCGACATCATCCGGATGGGCCTGCGCCGCGAGGCGCTGGTCAGCGACGGGATCTTCAAGCTCCCGCTCCCGGCAGACCAGGGCCTCGGCCTGGGCAAGCCGCTCAAGCTCCTCAACAAGCCCGAGCGCACGTCGATCCCGCTCTGGGTCGCTGCCCTCGGCGACAAGAACGTCCAGATGACTGCCGAGGTCGCCGACGGCTGGCTGCCGTTCCTCTTCCACCCCGAGAAGGCGCAGTCGGTCTGGGGCGAGTCCCTGGCCGCCGGTGCCGCCAAGCGCTCCCCCGACCTGGCACCGCTGGAGATCTCCGCCGGCGGCATGGTCGCCATCGGCGAGGACGTCAAGGGGATGCTCGACTTCATGCGGCCGATGTACGCCCTCTACGTGGGCGGCATGGGCGCGCGCGGCAAGAACTTCTACAACCAGCTCGCCTGCCAGTACGGCTACGAGAAGGAAGCCAAGGAGATCCAGGACCTCTACCTCGGCGGCAACAAGCGCGACGCCGAGGCGCTGGTCCCCCTCGAGTGGCTCGAGGCCGGCAACCTGGTCGGCCCCGCGTCGTACGTCAAGGAGCGGATTGCGGCCTTCAAGGAGGCCGGCGTCACCAACCTGCAGGTCTCCCCCGCCTCCGAGGACCCGGCCGCCACCATCGCGCAGCTCAAGGAATGGGTGGCATGACGCCGGGCCGGCTCCTGCACTCGCGGGGCCGCTACGACAAC
>DASTUX010000032.1:0-21680 GCA_035759395.1 Nocardioides sp. | reverse complement strand
GATCGGGCGGCGATGGGCCGATGGCGGACCGGCTGTGGTCGGGGCTCGACAGGCAGGCGGACGACCTGCTGGTCGAGAAGACGGCAGCCAGTGCCTTCTTCCCCGGGTCCTCCTCGCTGCCCGGGACGCTGGAGTCGCGTGGCATCGACACCGTGATCGTCACCGGGACGGTCACGAACGTCTGCTGCGAGTCGTCGGCGCGCGATGCGAGTACGCTCGGTTATCGCGTGATCTTCGTGGCGGACGCCAACGCGGCGCCGCACGACCGGGTCCACAACGCCACGCTGCACACGATCTACCGGACGTTCGGTGACGTGCGCCCCACGTCGGAGGTCGTCGAGCTGATCGACGGCTCGGCTTCCTGAGGATCGCGGGCGCTCGGACGTCGGCCTACGTGCGCCTGGCGAAGGCGACCTTGCCGCTGGGGAGTCGGCTCATCTCGTACGCCGGGTCGTGGGCCAGGGTGTGGTGCTGTGGGCACAGGAGCCGCGCGTCCTTGATGTTGGTGCCGTTGCCGATGGCCCACGGCGGGTCGTGGTGGGCGTGGCACAGGCCGGGAGGCCAGTCGCAGCCCTCGGCGGTGCAGCCCTTGTCGCGGTGGGCGAGGCTGATCCGTTGGGCCTTGTTGTGGAAGCGCTTGGTGCGGCCCAAGTCGAGGATCTGGGACTTGCCGCCGAGGACGGCGGGGATGATCCCCGCCTCACACGCCATGCGGCGGGCCTGGGCGGCGGTGATGGTGGCGCCGGTGTCGAGGTGGGCGGCCTTGAGCCCACCCATCAGGGTGTCGAGCGGCATCGTGATGACCATGCTCGCGGAGACCCCGCCGGCGTCGGGGATCTGGTCGGTCGGGTAGCGCTCGACGTACTCCATGAAGGCGTGGCCGAGGCGCTGGGGCAGGGGGAGGCGCTCGCCCGGGGCGAGCCCGCCGGTGGCCTCGGCGGCGAAGCTCCCGGCGGGGTTGCCGGTGGCGGCCTGGTGCTTGGGGGCGGCGATGGCGAGCAGGTGCTTGCGGAAGATCTCGGCCTGGGCGGTGGGGATGGTGAACCGGCCGTGGGTGCGCCCGTGCCCGTCGTCGGTGAGGGTGAGCCGGGCGGTCTGGTGGGCCCTGGCTTCTTCCTCGTCGAGGACGCGTTGCTCATGGGCCTGGGCGATGTCGGGGGCAAGGGTCTCGAGGATCGTGCGGCCGAGGGTCTTGAGGGTCTTGGCGTCGTGCTCGCGGGCCAGGCCGATGAGGTGTGCCTCGGCCCGGTCGATGATCTCGGGGTCGAGCAGGTCGGCCGGCAGGGCATCGACGGCGTTGATGATGACGCTGGCCTGGTCCTCGAGCACGTCGCCGGCGGCCATCGCGTCGCGGACCCGCTCGTGGAGGGTGTCGAGGTCGCGGGCCAGCCGGATCGAGCGGTGGGCGGCAGCACGGGTGGTGTGGCTGGTGTGAGCCCACCAGGTCGCGGTGGAGGTGGCGCCGACGTGGGCGCCGATGTCGCGGCGCTCGGCGCCGGCCGCGACGCGCAGCTCGAGCTCGCGCATCCGGGCGACCAGCCGGGTGGCCGAGGCCAGGGTGTCGACGAACTCCCCGTGGCTCATCGACCAGACCGTGGAGTCGAGGTGCTGGTCGAGCTCGGCGTGCAGGCGCTCGACGACCGCGGCGACGGGGTGTCGCCGTAGCGGCTGCCAGACGCTTGCGGTCATGGGACAAGCGTTCCAGCCACCACCGACAGTCCGAGCCTGAAACCGGCCAGAATCAGACGCTTTGGGAAACTTTCTTCGATTTTACCCACGCAGACCGCTCAGCAGGCGGGGCGCCCTGGGCGCCCGCGCAGGGGCAGCGGCGCTGGCCTGCGAAGAAGTTGTCATCTCCGAACAATCAACCGAATCAGATTTGACCCCTCAGGTCATGCATTTGCGGGCTTCGCACAGCAGGGTGGTAAGAACAGGTGCCCTGGGGATTGACCGCCGTCCCCGACGGGAACGAGGGGAACTCGAGCGGAACGACGACTCAACCTCTCGCGATCGGACAAGGAGCCCCATGACCGTCCTGCAGAAGAAGCCCGGCAACCAGGTCGCCCACCTCACCCGTGAGGACATCGAGCAGATCGGTGCCGAGCTGGACGCGATCCGCCAGGACGTCATGGACAGCCGCGGCGCCAAGGACGCGGCGTACATCCGCCGGGTCATCGACGTGCAGCGCAAGCTCGAGCTGGGCAGCCGCGCCGTCCTGCTGTTCTCGGCCTTCCCGCCGGCCTGGGTCGTCGGCACGCTCGGTCTCTCCGCCGCCAAGATCCTGGACAACATGGAGATCGGCCACAACGTCCTCCACGGCCAGTGGGACTGGATGCGCGACCCGAAGATCCACTCGACCACCTGGGACTGGGACCACGCGTCCCCGCCGGAGCAGTGGAAGCGCGCGCACAACGAGACCCACCACACCTTCACCAACATCGTCGGCCAGGACAACGACCTCGGCTACGGCATCATGCGGGTCGACGAGGACCAGCCCTGGCAGCCGCGCTACCTCGCGCAGCCCATCTGGAACTTCTTCAACGCCTGCTTCTTCGAGTGGGGCATCGCGGCCTACGACCTCGACCTCGGCGACACGCTGCGGGAGAAGCGGAAGTTCTCGCCGGAGATGAAGAAGAACATCAAGAAGACGCTGCACAAGGTCCGCAAGCAGGTCACCAAGGACTACGCCGTCCACCCGCTGCTCTCGATCCCCACGGGTTCGTTCCTGACGACCCTGGCGGCCAACGCCACCGCCAACCTGATCCGCAACGTGTGGAGCCACTCGATCATCATGTGCGGCCACTTCCCCGAGGGAGTGGAGACGTTCGAGCAGCCCGAGCTCGACGAGAACGAGACCCGCGCCCAGTGGTACCTGCGCCAGATGCTCGGCTCCGCCAACATCTCCGGCAGCAAGGCGATGCACCTGATGTCGGGCAACCTCTCGCACCAGATCGAGCACCACCTCTTCCCCGACCTGCCGAGCAACCGGTACTCCGAGATCGCGCCCCGCGTCGAGGACCTCTTCCAGCGCTACGGCCTGACCTACCACTCCGCGCCGTTCCCCGTGCAGGTCGCAAGCGCCTGGCACAAGGTGCTGCGCCTGTCGCTGCCGAACGGCTGGCTGGCCGAGACCCGTCCGTCCAACTTCTTCCGCCAGGTGCGCAAGCTCTTCACCAAGCCCGTGCCGCCCGTGGTTCCCGCCGCGACGCCGGAGCGGGAGTACGCCGCGGCCTGAGGCTGATCGCCGTCGGTGGGAGTGGGTACGGCAGGGCATGCTGTCCCCCATGTCGTCACTCTCTCCCCACAACGTCGGGCGGTACGCCGCACTGGCACGGCTGCTGGTCCGGCACGGCCGCTCGGACCTCGTCGCCGGGGCCGGGCTCGACGACTTCTCGTTCGACGAGGACCCGCCGATGGGCGACGAGGAGAAGGCGGAGGCGTTCGCCCGGGACCTCGAGCAGCTCGGCCCGACGTACATCAAGCTCGGGCAGCTGCTCTCCACGCGCTTCGACCTGCTGCCGCCGGCGTACACCGCGGCGCTCGCCCGGCTGCAGGACGACGCCGAGCCGTTCGCCTACGAGGTCGTCGAGGAGATCGTGGAGGCCGAGCTCGGCGGGCAGATCCGCCACCTGTTCGCCGACTTCGAGCGCGAGCCGCTGGCCGCGGCCTCGCTCGGCCAGGTCCACCGGGCCACCCTGCCCAGCGGCCGCGAGGTCGTCGTCAAGGTGCAGCGGCCCGAGGCACGCGAGGTCGCCCGGGAGGACATGGAGACCCTGGCCCGGCTGGCCGGCCTCGCGGACAAGCACACCGAGGCGGGCAAGCGCTACGGCTTCGAGAAGCTGCTGAGGCAGTTCCGGCGCTCGCTGGCCGGTGAGCTGGACTACCGCCGCGAGGCGCGCAATCTGCAGAAGTTCGCGGAGCTGACCGCACCGTACGACCTGCTCGTGGTGCCCCAGCCCGTGCCCGACCACTCCTCGTCGCGGGTGCTCACCATGGACCGGATCGAGGGCCGCAAGGTCACCGACGTGGGCCCGCTCGGGCTGCTGGACGTCGACGCCACCCCGATCGTGGAGCAGCTCTTCAGCTGCTACCTCAAGCTGATGCTCGACCACGGCGTGCTGCACGCGGACCCGCACCCGGGCAACCTGATGCTCACCGACGACGGTCGGCTCGCGCTGCTCGACCTCGGCATGGTCGCCGCGGTCCCGCCGCGGCTGCAGGACAAGGTCGTCAAGCTCCTGCTCGCGATCGGTGACGGGGACGGCGAGGAGGTCGCGGGAGTCCTGGCCGGCATGGGCCATCCACTCGACGACTACGACGCCGCGTCGTTCCGCTCCGACGTCGCCCACCTCGTCTCCGAGGCCGCAGCTGCGGGCCCGGAGCTCCAGGCGGGCACGGTGCTCGTGGAGCTGAGCCGCCTCTCCGGAGTGCACGGCCTGCGCCCGCCGGCGGAGATGTCGATGATCGGCAAGGCGCTGCTCAACCTCGACCAGGCCACCCTGCACCTCGACCCCGACTTCGACCCGGCAGAGGCGATCCGGTCGAACGTGACCGAGCTGCTCACCAGCGGCCTCAAGGTCAGTGCCGGCGGGATCATGGCCGCGGCGATCGAGGCCAAGGAGTTCACCTCGATGCTGCCCAAGCGCGGCAACCGGATCCTCGACAGCCTGGCCGAGGGCGAGTTCACGATGCGGGTGCGCGCGATCGACGAGGAGCGGCTGCACACGGTCCTGCAGCGGGTGGCCAACCGGGTGACGCTCGGGATCGTCATCGCGGCGACGGTGCTGGGCGCGGCGATGATGATGCGGGTGCCCACCGAGCACCGGATCCTCGGCTACCCGGCGCTCGCGATGGTGCTGTTCTCGTTCGCGGTGCTGGCGGGCGTCGCGCTGGCCGTGTGGATCGTGCTCACCGACCGCAAGGTCGCTGCGGCGACGAACGGTCCCGGGGGCGACTCCCCAACCTGAGGGTCGTCGGCGAGGACCGACCGCCCTACTGTCGGAGGGTGACTCCTGCAGAGCTGCTGACCGATGCCTTCGAGCGGATCGTGGAGGGCGGCCGTGACGTGGTCCACGGTCTCGACGAGGACCAGCTGACCTGGCGTCCTGGTCCCGACGCCAACCCGATCGGGTGGCTGGTCTGGCACCTCGCGCGGGTGCAGGACGACCACGTGGCGGAGGTCGCCGGCCTCGAGCAGGTGTGGACGGAGCAGGGCTTCGAGGCGCGGTTCGGGCTCCCGTTCGACACCGAGGACATCGGCTTCGGGCAGACCAGCCAGCAGGTCGGGCAGTTCCGGGCGAGCGCCGGCCTGCTCGCGTCGTACCTCACCGCCGTGCACGAGCGGACGCTCGCCTTCCTCGCGACGATCACGCCCGACGACCTCGACCGCGTCGTCGACGACTACTGGGACCCGCCG
Organism: Nocardioides sp.; assembly: GCA_035759395.1. Taxonomy (GTDB): domain Bacteria; phylum Actinomycetota; class Actinomycetes; order Propionibacteriales; family Nocardioidaceae; genus Nocardioides. Next base: position 16,264 of record DASTUX010000032.1, on the reverse strand, counting down.
GTCACGCTGGGGGTCCGGCTGGTCAGCGTGGTCAACGACGACGCACAGCACATGGGCCAGGCGGCGTACGTCCGCGGCCTGCTGGGAGCCTGAGACTCACCAGGGGCTGGGTTCGAAGTCCTTCAGGAAGTGGCCGTACAGGTCCTCGCCGGCCTCGCCGCGCACGATCGGGTCGTAGACCCGGGCCGCTCCGTCGACCAGGTCGAGCGGTGCGTGCCAGCCCTCGGCCGCGATCCGCAGCTTCTCCTGGTGCGGCCGCTCGTCGGTGATCCAGCCGGTGTCGACGGCCGTCATCAGGATGCCGTCGGTCTCGAACATCTCGCCCGCGCTGGTGCGGGTCAGCATGTTGAGCGCGGCCTTGGCCATGTTGGTGTGCGGGTGGCCGGGGCCCTTGTAGGCGCGGGAGAACTGGCCCTCCATCGCCGACACGTTGACGACATAGGCACGCCGGACGCCGGCCTGCCGGGCCGCGCGCATCGCGGGGCGCAGCCGGGAGATCAGGATGAACGGCGCGGTCGCGTTGCAGAGCTGCACCTCGAGCAGCTCCAGCGGGTCGACGTCCTCGACCTTCTGGGTCCACGAGTTCTCGGTCTGCAGGTCGGGCAGCAGGCCGCCCGCGTCGACCGCGGTCCCGGCCAGGTGCGCCTCGAGGCTGGCGTTGCCGGCCTTCAGCGCGAGCGCGGTCATCGTGGCCGCGTTGTGGGCCGCGAGCGCGGACTCGCGGTCCTCGCCGTCGTGGTGGGCGACCGCGTCCCGCTTCAGGGTGCCCGCGATCGCCGCGGGGTGGGCGTCGCTGATCCGGTCGAAGGTCACCATCTCCGGCAGCTCGGCGTGCTCGGGCAGTGGCGCCGACTCCATCTCGACCAGCTGGCTGTAGGCGCCCGGTGAGCGGCGCACGGTCTGGGCGGCGTTGTTGATCAGGATGTCGAGCGGTCCGGCCGCGGCGACCTCGTCGGCGAGGCTCACCACCTGCGTCGGGTCGCGCAGGTCGATGCCGACGATCTTGAGCCGGTGGATCCAGTCGGCGCTGTCCTCGAGCGCCGCGAACCGGCGTACGGCGTCCTTCGGGAAGCGGGTCGTGATCGTGGTGTGGGCGCCGTCGCGGAGCAGCCGCAGCGCGATGTACATCCCGATCTTGGCGCGCCCGCCGGTGAGCAGCGCTCGGCGGCCGGACAGGTCCGTGCTCTGGTCCCGCTTGGCGTGCGACTTCGCGGCGCAGCGCGGGCACAGCCAGTGGTAGAACGCGTCGACGAGCGTGTAGTCGTCCTTGCAGATGTAGCAGCCGCGCGGGTTGATCAGCTCGCCCGCGAAGGCTCCCTTGACCGACGAGACCAGCGGGATGCCCTGGGTCTCGTCGTCGATGCGCATCGGCGAGCCGGTCGCGGTGCGCTCGGTGACGGCGCGGTCCGCGGCGAGCTCGGCCTCGCGCTTGCGGGTACGCCGCTCGCGCTTGAGCGCCTTGTACATGTGCGAGGCCGCGTGCTTGACCGTGCGGATGTCGGCGTGGTCGTCGGGCAGCAGGTGCAGCTGGGTCAGGACCCGGACCGTGGTCTCGAGGTCCTCGGGGTCGATCCCGGCCGCCTGCGCCAGCTCAGCGGGAGTTTCGTTCGGTGTCACCGAAGAAGGGTAGGCGCCGAGCGTCGATCGGGTCGCTTCGGCGCCGCCCCGGGTGGACGCTCAGCTGAACGAGGCGCCGTCCCAGATGTTCACGCACGAGCTGGCGCGCCTGCCCGACGCGGTGGTGCCACTCGCGCCGTCGCCCGACCTGCGGTAGATCGTGAACGTGACCTGGAACGCGTAGCAGAGCGGGTGGTAGTAGCCCTGGTCCTCGATCGAGCGGGTGCGGCCGCTCGAGTCCCACTGCCCGGCCACGCCCACGACGTTCATGGAGGCGTGGTGCACCTTCCGGCCCGGCTCGATCCGTGCCTTGAAGTCCCTGCCCCGCCTGGTCTCGTCGCACTCCGGGGTGACGGCGACGCTGACGCCCCAGGGGAAGCCCGCGCCGTACGACGCGTTCCAGTCGCAGGTCTCCTCGTTCGAGCCGTAGACCACGGCGGCAAGGTCGGCGCCGTAGAACGAGCGGTTCTCACGGAAGTCGTAGTAGTGCTCGACGCACCGGTCGTAGGCGTAGATGGTGACGGTCGGGTCGACCAGGCGTGGGGTCCGGTAGTAGAGGGTCCCCTCCTTGCCGTAGTCCTTGACCCCGAACTTCAGGTAGCCCTTCACGTGCCACTCGACGCAGTAGTGGTCCGCGATCTTCTTCTGGCCCGAGAGGTCGACGTATCTCTTCCACTTGGTCCACTTCTGGTAGCCGGCGTCGGCCGGGGCCACCATCGGTCCGGTCGCGACGGGGGCGAGGACCGCCACCAACATCGTCACCAGAGCAGCCGCAATCCGAGCCCTCATGGCCGTCTCCCCCTACCGAGTCCGAGATCAGAGATGCTGGCACGGGGTCCGCGGGTGCGGCAAGAGGTGCGCTAGGCGGGATCGGCGAGCTGCCGGGTGATCCGGTAGCGCACGAACGACGGGACGGCGATCGCCGCGACGACCGTGCCGACCACGACCAGCAGCCCGCCGCCGGCCGCCGTGACGGCGGTGCCGACCATCGCGGCGCTGGCGCCGTGGGCGACGTCGGCGATGCGCGGCCCACCGGCCACGACCACGATGAAGACGCCCTGCAGCCGGCCGCGGACCGCGTCGGTGGCCGCGGCCTGGAGCATGCTCATCCGGAACGCCGCCGACGCCATGTCGGCGGCACCGCCGAGCACCAGCATCGCCACGGCGACGACGAGCATCGGCGTCTGCCAGCGGTCGGCCAGGCCCACGGCGACGCCGAAGCCGGTCATTGCCAGGCCCCACAGCAGGATGCAGATGACGACGGCACGTCCCTGCCGGTCGATGCCGGAGACCCAGCCCGAGAAGATCCCGCCCACCACGGCACCGGCCGGGATGGCCGCGAAGAGCAGCGCGAACGCCAGACCACCCTCGCCGGGCCCGTGGAAGTCGACGTGGGCGATCTCAGGGAAGAGCGCCCGCGGCATGCCGAACACCATCGCGATGATGTCGACGACGAACGACATCAGCAGCACCGGGTGGCCGCGCAGGTAGGACAGCCCGTCGATGACCGCCCGCAGTCCCGGCGTACCCCGCAGCGCGTCCACCACCGGGAGCCGCGGCAGCCGGACCACCGCGCCCAGCGTCGCGAACAGCGTGATCGTGTCGATCAGGTAGAGCCACGAGAAGCCGACGACGGGGATCAGTACGCCGCCCACGAGCGGGCCGGCGATCGCGCCCGCCTGGAGGACCGTCATGTTCAGTGAGTTGGCGGCGGGCAGCAGCTCAAGCGGAAGCAACTTGGGGAGGATGGCGCTGCGCGTCGGCTGGTTCACCGCGAAGAACGCCTGCTGCACGGAGAACAGGCCGAGCAGCAGCCAGACGTTCGCCCCACCCAGCGCGGCCTGCAGCCAGAACAGGGAGCTCGTCACGATCAGCCCGGCTGTCGTGCAGATCAGCAGCGTGCGCCGGTCCATCACGTCGGCGAGCGCGCCACCCCACAGGCCGAACACGACCAGCGGGACCAGGCCGAAGAGCCCGGTCAGCCCGACGTACGCCGACGAGCCGGTCTCGGCGTAGATCTGCGCCGGGACCGCGACCACGGTCAGCTGGGCGCCGACGACGGTGACGATGTTGGCCAGCCAGAGGCGGCGGAAGTGGTCGTTGCGCAGCGGGCGGGTGTCCGCGACGAGTCCCCTGATCCCCTGCACGAGTCGTGAACCTACGCGGTCGCCGGGCTGTGCCACCCGTCGCCGTCGTGAATGGGACTTAGATCACTGGATTACTGCAGTAAGACCGGATAACCCGGGCCAGCTGGTCTCGTTGGGCCCTCATGAGGAACCTTCGACGTCCGGTCCTGCTCCTGCTGCTCGCGCTGGGGGGCGCGCTGCTCGCGCTTCCCTCGTCCGGCGCGTCCGGCGCCGACGAGGCGCAGGACTGCTTCTGGACCAGCGTCTTCGACGAGGAGAACGCCAACCTCTTCTACCCGGACACCGGCGTGAACTACTACCTCGGCCGGGTCGCCCTCCCGCCCGGGGGTGAGCTCCTGGTCAGCGGCCGGTTCCCGCACTCGCGCTACACCAGCTTCAACGTCTACGACGAGGAGTTCCAGCCGACCGACGCGCTGGCCGACCGCGACATCGCGGCCGAGACTGGGTCCACCAACCCCTTCGTCGTCGGCCACCGGCGCGACCTCCCGCGGCGCGACTACACGGTGCGGGTCGTGGCCGAGGCGCCGCCCGTCCGCCGGGCGCCGAACACGGTCTACCTCGGGGACGAGCGCGGCCCCCGGTTCTCCGGCTCCCTCGTGTACCGCGTCTACCTGCCCGACCGGGGCCGCGACCAGTTCGGCGGCACGGGCCTGCCCGAGGTCGCCCTGCGGATGCCCGACGGGAGCGAGGTGGAACAGCCCGCCGCGTGCACGGCGCTGACCGACCTGCCCTCGACCGGGGTGACCGAGACCGACCAGCGCTCGGGCGGACCGACGATCCCCAACTACACGACCGCGAAGGCGCACCCCGCCTGGGAGCGCTTCTTCAACGTGCCGCGCACGATGCTGCGGCAGTTCTCCCAGACCCTGGCCGACGGCTACGGCGCGGAGCAGCGCGGCGGCTTCTTCAGCGACGGCAACAACGCCTACGTCTACTCGTTCATCGCGCGCAGCCACGGCGACGTGCTCGTGCTGCGTGGCCGGGTGCCGCACGTGCCGGCGACGTACGACGGGGAGCGCCGCTTCGACTCCGCGCAACTGCGCTACTGGTCGATGTGCAGTGCCTCGATGCAGCCGTACGGCGTCACCGACACGATCGGCTGCGTCAACGACGCGCACCTCGCGACCGACCGGGACGGCTGGTACACCCTGGTCGTCAGCACGCCCGGGGACCGGCCGGCCAATGCGCGGGTCCGGTGCGGGGTCACCTGGCTGCCCTTCGGTGCCCGGCCCACCGCCGCGCTGGTGATGCGCAACCAGCTCGCGACCCCGACGTTCGCCCACGCCGTGCAGCGCGTGACCAGGCCGGGGACCGAGCGGACCGTGATGGGCGACTACCTGCCCCGTGGGCGCTACACCGGCACCCGGGCCTTCGAGCGACGCGGCTGCTGAGCCACCTCCACGCCGGGACGATGTCCCGCGCCGAGTCACAACCCCCTAACAAAATCGTGTCGCTAATTGCCTTGACGTCAAGACATACGGTGTCCTGTGCATCGGACAGGGGAGGGTAAGGCGTTGACGACGATGGACATCAGGGCTGAACAGGCCGTGGACCTGGGGGAGCTGGGCCGACCGGGCGGCGTGGGCATTCGCTGCCAGGGGCTGGTGCACCTCTACCGCACCTTCGAGGGCCACGACGTGGTCGCGCTCCAGGGCGTCGACCTCACGATCGCGCCCGGTGAGCGGGTCGCGTTCCTCGGCCCCAGCGGTTCCGGCAAGTCCACGCTCCTGACGCTGCTCGGCGGCATCCAGAAGCCCAGCGCCGGCCGGATCTTCCTCGGCGACGAGGAGATCTCCCGGATGGGCGAGCGCTACCTGGCGCGGATCCGCTCCCGGCGGGTCAGCACGATGCTGCAGGGCTCGACCCGCAACCTGCTGGCCTACGCCACCGCCCGCCAGAACATCGCCTTCGCGCGTCTCGCGATGTCCTCCGCGGAGCGACGCGAGGCCGTCGCCGACGTCGATCTGCTGCGCCGGGTCGGGCTCGAGCACGTCCTGGACCAGGTCGTCTCGACCATGTCGGGCGGCCAGCGCCAGCGCCTCGCGCTCGCCTGCGCCGTGTCGACCGGCCCGCAGCTGCTGCTCGCCGACGAGCCAACCAGCCAGCTCAGCCACGAGGACCGCGACCACGTCATCGAGCTGATCCACGAGCTCGGCGACGAGCTCGGGACCACCATCGTCGTCGTCACCCACCAGCCCGAGGTCGCCGCGACCTTCCCGCGCACGGTCACGATGAAGGGCGGCCGGGTCGGCGCCGAGGGTCGCGACGGTGCGGAGTACGTCGTGATCGGCGCCGAGGGCGTCGTGCACCTGCCCACCCACCTGGCGGCCGAGTGGCCGCAGGGGACCCTCGTCCGGATCGAGCCGGAGGAGCACGATCGTCTGGTCGTCTCCCGGCCCTCCGACCGGGACCCGCAGGGCACGAGCGAGGACCAGGCATGAGCAACCTCCAGCTGTCCGACGTCACCTACGTCGTCTCCCGCACGCTGCTCGACGGCATCGACCTCGAGTTCAGGGCCGGCGAGCTGACCGCGCTGTCCGGGCCGAGCGGCTCCGGCAAGACCACCCTGCTCTCGATCGCCGGCGGCCTGGTCGCGCCCACGTCGGGCACGGCGTCGTACGACGGCCAGCCGATGTGGCGTGGCACCGGGGACCCGCGTCCCGAGGTCGCGTTCGTGCTCCAGGTCTACGGCCTGGTCCCGATCCTGTCCGCGCGCGAGAACGTCTCGGTGGCGCTGCGCGCCCGTGGCGTGAAGCCGGCCGAGGCCGACGAGCTCGCCGAGGCAGCCCTCGCCCGCTTCCACATCGCCGACCTCGGTGACCGCCAGGTCGAGGAGCTCTCCGGTGGCCAGATGCAGCGCGTGGCCTGTGCCCGCGCGATGGTCGTCGGGGCCTCCGTGCTGCTCGCCGACGAGCCGACCAGCGAGCTCGACGAGGGCAACCGCGGCCTGGTCCTCGCCGAGCTGCGCAAGGAGGCGGAGCGCGGCGCCGTCGTCGTGGTCGCCACCCACGACCCGGCCGTGGTCGACGCCTGCGACCGGCACTACGTCCTCGACGAGGGCCGGCTGACCGACCACGTCGCCGCCGTCGACCTCAAGCAGTTCGCCCGACCCGAGCGCCGGGTCATCGAGGAGGCGGCCCCACCGCACTTCGACGACGAGCCGAGCCCGGCCGGACCGGTGGACGACGACCACCCGTTGGTCGAGGTACCCGCGGCCGACGCCCTCGCTGCCTTCCGGCGCCCGGGGAGCGACGAGAACTCGAGCGACCCTGCATGAAGCGCACGATCCGGGGCGCCTGGTCCCGGCGAGGGACGCTGCTGCCCCTGCTCTTCCTGACCGTCGTGGTCGTGGCCGGCGCAGTGACCGTGCTCGGCTTCGCCGACAGCGCGGGCACCTCGCCGATGCTCGCCGTACCTCTCCTCCTGCTCGGCGCCGTCGCCCTGCCCGCCACCGGGCGTGAGCTGGCGGCAGCTCGGCGCGGGGAGATCGCCCTTGCCCGGCTGCGCGGCCTCCACGGCGGACAGCTCGCGGCCCTGCTCCTGGTCGAGCCCCTGGTCGTGCTCCTCCTGGGTGCGGCGCTCGGCGTCGTGCTCGGTGGGGCCGGGACCTGGCTGGCCGGCCGCCTCTGGACCGACTCGGCCGGCGGACTGCCGGGCCTCAGCGCCGTGCTCGCCGGGGTCGCGATCGTGGTCGTCGGGCTGGTCGCGGTCCTGAGCGGGATGACCCGCGCCCTGGGCGAACCGCTCTCGGAGCAGGTCAGCATCGCCTCCCGGCCACGCGCCGCCTCGACCGCAGCCGCCTTCGCCAGCGTGCTCGTGATCGTGGCCGCCGTCGTCGCCGTGTACCGCGGGACCGGTTCGACCGGCGACCCCGACCTCGTCGTCCTCGCCGGACCGGCCCTGGTCGGGCTCGCCGTCGGGCAGCTCGTGCTCTGGCTGATCCGGCTGGCCGCCCGCGCGGCTCTGGTCCTGACCGCCCAGGGTGCGCTGCCCGGCTTCCTGGCCGCGCGCCGCCTGGCCCGCGTCGCCGACGCAGCCAGCCCGGTCCGGATCCTCGTCGCGGCCGCCGTGGTGGCCGGCCTCGCCCTGACCGGGTCCGGCCAGGTCAACGACTGGACCGACGAGACCGCCCGGCTCCGTGCCGGCGCACCGCTCCAGGTCGCGGTCGACACCGACGCCCCCGGGGTGCTCGGCCTGACCCGCGACCTCGACCCCGAGGGCCGCTGGCTGATGGCGGCCGTCCTCGTGCCCGGTGAGGGCAGTATCCCTGCGCGGCGTGCGTTCCTCGACACCACGAGATACGAAGCCGTTGTCGGCGACTTCTACGGCGGAACCGCCGCCGCACGGGTCAGCGACCTGGTCTCGGGTCTCGGCGGGGAGGAGTCCGGTCTGACGACCGGTGACAGCGTGATCGCGCGGGTGGCCGGCGTCAGTTCCCGCCTCGACGGCAAGCTGAGACCGCGGATCACCGTCACCTACCGCGACGCGAGTGGGCAGATCGCGGAGGTGCGGCTGGCCGGACGCCTGCTGCTCGACGGCGGTGCGGTCGAGATCCGTGGACGCCTCTCCCGATGCTCGCGGGGCTGCACCCTCACCGGCTTGACCCTGGGCCGAAGCCCGGGCGACGCCCCCAGGCCCTGGGTGCTGACGTCGCTGGACTTCGGCGGCCGCGAAGTCGTTTCCCGGCGGTGGAACTTCGTGCCCCTGCGGACCGCCGGGGCGCTACCGGTTGCCGTCGAGCGGGTCGACGAGGGCCTGCTCGTCCCGGTGGCCGACAGGCCGGTCACCGCGCTCGCCGATCAGGCTGTGTCCGTGCTGCGACTGCTCGCCACGGACTCTGCGACCTGGGAGGAGCGACCCATGGTCGACTCCACCGGAGGAGACGAACGGATCGCCGAGGTGGTCGGCCGACTGCCGGCCCTCCCCCTGGTGGAGGCCGACGGCGTTCTGGCCGACCTGTCGAGTGCGATCACCGGTGCACCGCCGACCGTCCCGGCGGCCGACGTCATGGTGCTCGCCCGCAGCAACACTCCCGACGCGATCCTGTCCGCGCTCACGGACGCCGCCGGTCACGAGCCCCGGACCCTGGCCGGGTTCGCGGACTCGACCGCCGAGGAGACCGGCGCCGTCCAGGCCCGGGTCTACTCCCTGATGGCGATCTTCTGCCTCGTCGTCGGCCTGCTCGTCGTGGGCGCGGCCGTGTCCCGGCAGCGCGCCGCCTGGCTCCGCCAGGTCGCCGCGCTCCGGGTGATCGGGGTGTCCCAGGAGCGTTGCCGACGGGCCGGTCGGGTCGAGGTCCTCTGGCTGACCACCGCCACCGTCCTGGCGAGCGCGGTCGGGGCGGTCCTCGCCGTACGCCTCCTGCTCGGCCACCTGTCCCTGGTCACCACCCCCCTGCACTCGGTGCCGCTGCGCACCGAGGTCGCGCTCTGGCCCGTGCTGCTGACCGCTGCCGCCGTCGCCGCGGTCGTGGTCCTCGTGACGGGCCGCGGCCTCGCGGTCCGTTCCGAGCTCAGCCGGCCGGCGATCCTGCGCGAGGAAGGCACCGCATGAAGACCCCGTCGACCCTGCTCGCCACCGTGTTCCGGGGGTTGCGCTCCCGGGCGCTGCTGTCCGCCGGCTCGGTGCTGCTGACCGCGCTCGCGATCGGCTCGGCGGTGCTCGGTCCGATCTTCCAGGTCGCCGTGACGAACTCCTACCTCGTCACCCGGCTCGACGAGGCGCCCAACCAGCTCACCGGGTTGACCTGGCGCTTCCACCCCGGCGGCGACATGTCGGGCAAGCCGGACGTGGCCGTCCGCGGGGCCGCTGACGCCGCACAGGACGCGACCTCCGGGGACGAGCGGCTCTTCGCCCCGGCCCAGACCGTGCTCGAGACCCGCAGGCTCGGTGCGCTGGGTGGCATCGCGATGCTGCTGGCCAAGGATCCCGCCGGCGGCGGTGCCTGCGCGCACCTCGAGGTCGCGGGCGACTGCCCCGACCAGCCCGGCGAGGTGCTGCTCCTGGCGGGCGACCTCGACGACACCGGCCACGCGGTCGGCGACACGATCCGGATCGACGGTCCGATCGGCGAGGTCACGGTCGTGGGCAGCTACCGGGTTCCGGCCGCCGAGACCGACTACTGGTTCGACCTCCAGCGCTTCGCGAGCACGCCGCGGCGCACCGACGAGCGCACCGGCACCGTCACGCCGTACCAGCCCGCCCCCTTCGTCACCGCTCCCGCAACCTTCGAGACCCTCCCGCCGTCGGTCTGGACCGTGCGCGTCGACCGGCGACTCGACGTGCCCGCGGACCTGACCGTGGCCGACATCGAGCAGGCCCAGCGCACCGCCCGGGCCGCGGACGGGCCGGCGGTCCCGGCCGCGGGTGGCCGGTTGGTGGGTGAGTCCCTCAACGACATCGCCAGCATCGCCGCCGAGGCGCGCGCCCAGCAGGAGACGGCACGCTCGTCGATCGCGCCGGCCGTGATCTCGCTCGTGCTGGTGGCGCTCGCCCTGCTGATGCGCCTGCTGATGGCCGCCGCGGACCTGCGGCTCCCCGAGCTGGCGCTCGCCTCGCTGCGCGGACTGTCCCGCCGGCAGATGTGGTCGCTCGGGCTCTCCGAGCCCCTCGTCCTGCTCGCCCTGTCGGTACCCACCGGCGCCGTCATCGGCCTCGGGCTCGCCCTGGGCCTGGTCCGGTGGTGGCTGGTGCCCGGCCTCCCGCTCCCGGTCCCGTGGACCGCTGCGGCGGCGGGCCTGACCGTTGCCGCGGCCGCGGTCGGGGTTGCCGTGCTCGCCGTCGGCCTGGTGCTGCGGGTCTCGCTCTCCGAACAGCTCACCGGCGTCCGTCGACCCCGGGAGACGTCGCGGACCGGACTCATCGTCCAGCTGGTCCTCGTCGCCGGAGCCGTCGCCGTCCTGACCAGCAAGCTGTCGTCCGGAACGCCGGGCGATCCCGACATGACCGACCTGATCCTGCCCGTGCTGCTCGCGGTCGTGGCCGGCGTCGCCGCCACCCGCCTCACCAGCGCTGCCGCGGGCTGGTGGACGCGGCACCGTCGTACGACGCGTTCGCTGCCCGGCTTCGTGGCCGCGCGGGCGATCAGCCGTCGCCAGGAGGGCACGCTGGTGATCCTGCCGGTCACCGCCGCGATCGCGGTGTGCGTCTTCGGGGCCGGGGTCTACGGCTCCGCCGCCCAGTGGCGCGCCAGCGTCGCGGCGACCGCGGCCCCGGCGCCGGTCGTGTGGACCTCGCCGCTGCCGATGAACCGCACCGTCGCGCTCACCCACGAGATCGACCCCGACGGCAAGTGGCTGATGGCGACGAGCCGGCTGAGCACGCTCGGCCCGACGTTCACCGTCGCCGACGTCCCGCGCCTGGGCCGGGTTGCTTCCTGGCCGGACCAGTGGACGCCCGGCGTCGGTACGGCCGAGATCACCGAGGCGCTGACCCTGCAGGCCGCCGTACCCGTCGTCACCGGGACCGAGGTCGGGCTCACCGTCGACAACGACGTCGAGTCCGACTCGGACCTCTACATGCGGCTGCTCCTCGACGTGTCCGGCGACCGGGAGCACTACGCCTACCTCGGTCCGTTCGCTCCGGGGACGAGCACGGTCACCGCCGCCACGCCGTACTGCCGGGCCGGCTGCGAGCTCCAGGCGATCACGATCGGCGGGCCGGCGGCGCTGCGGATGCAGATGATCGGCGACCTGCGGATCAGCGACCTGGTCGTCGACGGCCAACCGGTGGCCGGTGCCGTCGACGGCGCCGGGTGGGTGCGCTCGCCGGAGGCGTCCGCGGCCGGCGCCATCGGTGCGGTCGAGACGGACGGCGACGAGCTCCTCGTCTCGCTCGACTCGGACGGCGAGGACGTCATCGCCCAGCTCTCGACCGGCGCACTCCCCGCGGCGTTGCCCGTCGTCAAGGGTGTCGACGCCGACCTCACGCCTGCTGCAGGCAGCTTCTCGGCGACGAGCGCGACCGAGTTCCCCGTCGATCCCGTCATCACCGCGAACAGCGTGCCGTTCCTTGGTCCCGGTGGCCTGCTCATCGACTACGCCATGCTCACGACCGACCGCAGCGTCTACGAGCAGAAGTCCACGGTCTACGTCCTGGCCCGTGCGGACGCCCCGGCGTCGGTGACGGAGAAGCTGCAGGACCACGGGGCGTCGGTCACGACCACGTTCGACGGAGTCCGGCACACGCTCGACCAGGGTGCGTACGCGCTGACCTTGCGGCTGTACGCCGTGGTCGCGGTGCTCGTGCTCCTGATGGCGCTCGCGGGTCTCTTCGTGAGCACCGCTGTCCAGCTCCCGGCGCGACGGCGCGACGCGGCCTCGCTCCGGGTGGTCGGTGTCCCGCGCCGTTCGGTGATGTCGGCCGTCGTGCGGGAGTTCGCGTTCGTCCTCGGCGGCACCGCTGTGGCGGGGCTCGCGGCCGGCACGCTCGCGCAGTACGTCGTGCTGCGCACCGTCACGCTCGGCTACGTCGAGGACCTCAGCACGCCGGCGCTGATCGCCGCGGTCGACTGGCAGCGGCTGCTGCTGCTGGCGTCGCTGACCGCGCTGCTGTTCGGGACCGTCGCGCTCGCCAGTGCCGGGCTGACCGTCCGTGGCGCCCGCGGCTCGACCCTGCGGGAGAACGCCCGCTGATCGGGGGCCGGCCGGGGTCCACCATCTACGTTGGAGCAATGAAGCTGCAGCGACAGGTGCTCACCCCGGCCGATCCCCAGCGGGTCTTCGACTTCCTCAGCGACTTCACGACGACGGGCGAGTGGGACCCGGGCACCGTCGTCACCGACCTGCTCTCCGGGGACGGAGGCGTCGGGACGACGTACCGCAACGTCTCGAGGTTCCTGGGCCGCGAGACGGAGCTGACCTACACCGTGGTCGAGCACGTCTCGCCCACGCGTTTCGCGCTGCGCGGTGAGAACGCCACGGTGCTCGCCCACGACACGATGGAGATCGCGGCGATGGACGCCGGGACGCTGGTGACCTACACCGCGGACTTCGAGTTCAAGGGTGCGGCGAGGTTCCTCGCACCGCTGCTCCGACCCGCGCTCACCCGTCTCGGCGACCGGGCCGAGGAGGGCCTGGCCGAGGCGCTCGGCAGGCTCGCGACCGACTGAGCTGTTGAGGGCCGGCGCTCAGGCGCTGGGGAACAGGCAGAACGGATGACCGGCGGGGTCGAGCATCACCCGGACGTCGTCCTGCGGCTGGTACGTCGCCATCGTGGCGCCGAGCTCCCGGGCTCGCGCGACTCCGGCGTCGAGGTCGCTCACCCCGATGTCGAGGTGGGCCTGCATCTGCTGGTCGCCCGGGCCTGACGGCCAGACCGGTCGCACGTGCTCGGTCTCCAGCTGGAAGGCGAGTCCGGTGGTGCTACCGGCCGGCTTGACCACCACCCACTCGTCCTCGGCCTCGCGGACCTCCCAGCCCAGGAGGTCGCGGTAGAACGCACCCAACCCGCGCGGGTCAGGCGTGCCGAGGACGGTGGAGGAGAGTCGGAACGAGAGGCTCATGGGGACAGGGTAGAAACTCTTCCCTGAGAGCTGTCGTATCCCTGCCGTCCCGTTCGTGGAGTGGGTGAGGCGGGTCCACGAGGGGCCCCAGCACAGGAGGAACCACCATGACCCAGTACCTGCTGTCCGTGATCCACCGCGAGGGCGAGGAGATGCCGCCGCTCGAGGAGATGCAGCCGGTCATCGACGCCGTCGACCGGTTCAACGAGAAGCTCCAGGCCGAGGGGGCCTGGGTGTTCGCCGGCGGTCTCCACCCGATCGAGTCCGCGACCACCGTCGACGGGCGAGGCGCCGAGCCGATCGTCACCGACGGCCCGTTCTCCGAGTCGAAGGAGTGGCTGGGTGGCTTCTGGGTGATCGAGGCGGCCGACCTCGACGCCGCGCTGGCCTGGGCGACCGAGGGGTCGAGGGCCTGCGCGGCCAAGGTCGAGGTCCGGCCGTTCCAGTCCGAGTGAGCGGCGAGTGAGCGACGACGGGGCCGCGCGCTGGTCGAGCTCGATCGAGCAGGTCTACCGCGCGGAGTACGGCCGGGTCGTGGCCTCGCTGGTTCGCCGCTTCGGCGACATCGACCTCGCCGAGGAGGCGGCCGGCGAGGCACTGCTCGCCGCCGTGGAGAAGTGGCCCACCGACGGCATCCCGCCCAACCCGGGCGGGTGGCTCACCGTCACCGCCGGCAACCGGGCCATCGACCGGATCCGCCGCGAGTCGCGGCGGGCCGACAAGCACCAGCAGGCCCTGATGATCGACGACACCGACCCGCGTGACCCCACCGGCCCGGTCAGCGACGACCGGCTCCGGCTGATCTTCACGTGCTGCCACCCCGCGCTCGCTCCCGAGGCGAGGGTGGCCCTCACGCTCAAGCTGCTCGGTGGCCTCGGCGTCGGGGAGATCGCCGCGGCGTTCCTGGTCCCCGAGACAACGATGGCCCAGCGGCTGACCCGCGCCAAGCGCAAGATCCGGGAGGCGAGGATCCCCTACCGGGTTCCCGGCCCGGACGACCTCGCCCGACGTCTCGACGGTGTCCTCGCCGTGGTCTACCTGGTCTTCAACGAGGGCTACCTCGCCAGCTCGGGCGACGCCCCGGTCCGCGAGGAGCTGACGGGGGAGGCGATCCGGCTCGGGCGGGTGCTGCGCGAACTGCTGCCTGATGACCCCGAGGTCGCCGGCCTGCTGGCACTGATGCTGCTCACCGAGGCGCGCCGGGCAGCCAGGTTCGCCGGCGGGGAGCTGGTGCCGCTGCACGAGCAGGACCGCGGCGGCTGGGACCGCACCCTCATCGCCGAGGGCCACGCACTGGTGCGCGAGTGCCTGGCCCGCAACCGGCCCGGGCACTACCAGCTGATGGCCGCGGTCAACGCCGTGCACACCAGCGCACCCGCTGCCGCCGACACCGACTGGGGCCAGATCGCCACGCTCTACGCCCAGCTCCAGGCGGTGGCGCCGAGCCCGGTCGTCGCCCTGAACCGGGCGGTCGCCATCGCCGAGCTCGACGGACCTGAGGTGGCGCTGGCCGAGGTGGACCGGATCGCGGAGGGATCGCCCGGCCTGGCGGCGTACCACGCCCTGCACGCAACCCGGGCCGACCTGCTGCGCCGGCTCGGTCGCAGCGCCGAGGCGCGGGCGGCGTACGACAAGGCGATCGAGACCACCGGCAACGACGCCGAGCGCGCCTACCTCGCCCGCCGCCGCGCCTCCCTCGCCCCTCCCGGTGGCCCGGCTACAGGTTGACGCTGATCTGCGTCGGGGCGTCCGAGGCCGAGCCGGTGACGCCGCCCAGGATCCCCACCACGACGGCGACTGCGATCAGCGAACCCAGGGGCGGGCCCGGAACTCGGGGGCGAGAACGCTGCCAGGCGAAGTACTCGGTCCTCGTGAATGCGACCAGAGCGGCCAGCTGCACCAGTGAGGCGGCAAGCCCGACGAACGGCCACCCGCTCACACCCGCGATGCCCGCGTCCATGAGCGCGACGAGGTCGAAGATCGCCGTCACCGCGAACAGCACCGAGACCAGCACCAACCGCACCGTGCGCCCGGTGAGGACGCCGTGGGACACCCAGGCAACGAGGATCGCGCCGAGCAGCATGGACAACGGCACGGCGTCGGATGACTGGGCGCCGCGCTCGCCGAGGAGCAGGAGCTGCCCGACCAGGCAGGCCCACGCCAGCCCCCAGGCCGCGGCCGGCACTCGCGATGGTGGCTCGATCACCCGCGGATCTTCTCGCATCTCCGCGGCCCCCTTGTGTGATTCGGCCGTGTCGCTACGATGGCGATATATCGCGAACTGTCGGCGACAGTCTGAGAACGTCGCCCGCGACTTGCGGACCGGGAGGGTTCGGACGATGGGACACAAGGGATTCAACCGGCAGTGGTCACGCCACGCCGAGGAGCAGTGGTGCCAGCACCGACCGGGCGCCGGGGGCTGGGGACAGTGGTCGGGCAGCTGGGGTCGCCCGGGCCACGGCGGTCCGCCGCCGTGGGTGGCCGGCCTCTTCGGCCTGGCCCAGGGTGAGCAGCAGCGCGGGCCGCGGGTGCGCCGGGGTGACGTGCGCGCCGCGATCCTCGACGTGCTCGCCGCCGACCCCGGCGCCAACGGTGAGCCGATCAACGGCTACCAGGTCATCCAGGAGATCTCCGAGCGGAGCAACGGCGAGTGGCGCCCGAGCCCGGGCTCGGTCTACCCGACCATCCAGCAGCTCCTCGACGAAGGCCTGGTCGAGGCCGACGACGAGCGGGGCCGGCGCACGCTGCGGCTCACCGCCGAGGGGGAGGCGTACGTGGCCGAGAACGCCGACGAGCTGGCCGCCGTGTGGGCGCCCTTCGAGTCGCGTCGGCGCGCGCAGGACAGCGAGTTCGCGGGGCTGAAGCCCGAGATCGGCCAGGTGATGGGCGCCGTGTGGCAGATCGTCACGACCGGCACCGAGCAGCAGCGCCGCGACGCGGTCGAGATCCTGGTCGAGACCCGACGCCGGCTCTACGGACTGCTGGCCGACGGCGAGGC
>DASTUX010000031.1:0-15367 GCA_035759395.1 Nocardioides sp. | reverse complement strand
GCGGGCGCACGTCCACCGGTGCGCGATCGGTCACCTCGGGGCGAGCAGCTCCACCCGGTTGCCGTGCCCGTCGAAGGTGTGGAACCGCGCGTGGCCCGGGAAGCCGTCGCGCTGGCTCCAGTCGACCTCGAAGCCGGCATCAGCGAGCCGGCCACCGACCGCCTCGAGCTCGGCCACGCCGTCGAGCACGAACGCCGGGTGCGCCTTGCGTGCCGGCGCGAACGGGTCCTCGACCCCGACGTGGATCTCGCTGGTCACGTCGCCGGCGTCGTCGTACGACCGGAACCACGCGCCGCCGCGCTTCGCGAGCTCGGCGGGCTTCTCGACCTCGGTCATCCCGAGCCCGTCGGCGTAGAACCGGCGCGCGTCGTCCTCGCTGCCGCGCGGGCAGGCGACCTGGACGTGGTGGATCCTCATGCTGCTCCTTCGTTCGAGACCTGCGCGACGACGAAGACCCGCCGGAAGGGCAGGACCACGCCGTGCGGCGTGGATGGGTAGGCCGCGCGGAGGCGGCGCTTGAACTCGGCCTCGAAGTCGGGGCGCAGGTCGTCGGGCAGCGCCTGCAGCGTGGGCCGCGCGCCGGTCCCGGAGACCCAGGTGAAGACCGGGTCCTCGCCGGTCAGGACATGGAGGTACGTCGTCTCCCACGCGTCGACCCTGCAGCCGAGCGCCGCCAGCGCGGCCAGGTAGGTCCCGGGGTCGTGGCTGGCCGGAGTGGCGAGGTCGCGGGTGTGCGCGGCGTACGGCGCCTCGTCGGCCAGGTCGCGGCGGATCGTGTGGCTGGGCTCGTCGAAGTTGCCGGGGACCTGGAAGGCCAGCCAGCCGCCCGGTCGGACCCGCGAGGCCAGGGCGGGGAGCAGGTCGAGGTGGCCAGGAACCCACTGCAGGGTCGCGTTGGAGACGAGGACGTCGACGGTTGGGCCGGTCGAGACCCACTCCCTCAGGTCGCCCACCTCGAAGGAGATCCGCTCGTCGGTGGCGCTCGCCTTCGCGATCATCTCGGGACTGCTGTCGAGCCCGACGACCGTCGCGCCGGCCCAGCGGTCCGCAAGCAGGCCGGTCAGGGTGCCGGGTCCGCACCCGAGGTCCACGACCACCCCCGGGTCCTCGGCTCCGACGCGGGCGAGGAGCTCGACGAACGGGCGGCCACGCTCATCGGCGTAGGCCAGGTAGCGGTCGGGGTCCCAGGTGTGGGCCATGTCGTATCCCTTTCGCCGGTCGAGCCTGTCGGCAGCAAGTGTCTTGACATCAAGACACTTTCATCCTGCGCCGCACATCTCTTCATGTCAAGATTCTCGACTGGTGTGTCTAGGATGACGCCATGAGGGACGAGGTCGACGAGCTGGTGGAGGCGTGGGCGCGCGAGCGCTCCGACCTCGACCTCGCCCCCGTCGCAGTCTTCAGCCGGATCTCACGGCTGGCCCGGCACCTCGACCTGGCCCGTCGCGCGGCGTTCACCGCCCACGAGATCGAGTCCTGGGAGTTCGACGTGCTCGCCGCGCTGCGTCGCGCGGGAGCGCCGTACGAGCTCTCCCCCGGCCGGCTGCTGCGCGAGACCCTCGTGACCAGCGGCACCATGACCAACCGGGTGGACCGGCTGGCCGCGCGCGGGTTCGTGGAGCGCTACCCCGACCCGGACGACCGGCGCGGTGTCATCGTGCGGCTCACCGCCGAGGGCAAGACCGCCGTGGACGGCGCGTTCGAGGCGCTGCTCGCGGCCGAGGCCACCTTCCTGGCCGGCTTGCCCCCCCGCGAGCGCACCAAGCTCGCCGGGCTGCTGCGCACCCTGCTCGCCCCCTTCGCCTGACGGGTCTCGATACGCCCGCTCGTTCCTCGCGGGCTACTCGACCACCGGACAGGTGATCACTCCAGCTCGTCGGCCGCCTCGAGCCACTCCAGCTCCAGCCCGTCGCGCTCGGCGCTCAGGTCGTTGAGCTCGGCGCTGATGATGGCCAGCTTCTCGTAGTCCTCGGCGTGCTCGAGGATGTCGGCGTTCAGGACCGCCTCCCGCTCGGCGATCTTCGCGAGGCGCTTGTCGATCCGGGCCACGTTCTTGCGGGCGGCGCGCTCCTCGGCGCTTCCGGCCTTCGCCTTCAGGCCTCGGCCGACGGGTGCGTTCTGCCCCGGATCGGCCGCTCGACCGCCTGAGAGTGCCCCCGCCTGCCCGCTCGGCGGGTTGGGAGTGCCCCCAAGTGCCGGGTCGCCGTCGGCGAGGGAGGCGAGGCGACGCTCGAGGTACTCGTCCACGCCGCGGGGCAGCATCGAGATCTGGCCGTCGCCGAGCAGCGCCCAGATCGAGTCGGTGACCCGCTCGAGGAAGTAGCGGTCGTGGGACACCACGATCAGGGTGCCGGGCCAGGCGTCGAGGAAGTCCTCGAGCACGTTCAGGGTGTCGATGTCGAGGTCGTTGGTCGGCTCGTCGAGGAGCAGCACGTTCGGCTCCTCGAGCAGCAGCATCAGCAGCTGGAAGCGGCGTCGCTCGCCACCGGACAGCTCCCCGATCCGGGCGGTCAGCTTGTCGCCGGTGAAGCCGAACCGCTCCAGCATCGAGGTGGCACTGATCTCGCCGCCATCGGTCTTCACGACCCGGCGGAAGGACTCCACCATCGGCAGCACCCGACCGTTGGGGTCGAGGTCGTCGAGCTGCTGGGTCAGGTGCCTCATCGAGATCGTCCTGCCGTGCTTCACCCGGCCGGCGGACGGGGCCAGGTCACCGGACAGCAGCGAGAGCACCGAGGTCTTGCCGGCGCCGTTCACGCCGACCAGGCCGACCCGGTCGCCGGGGCCGAGCCGCCAGGTGGCGTGCTTCAGGAGCGACTTCTCCCCGCGGGCGAGGTCGACGTCCTCGACGTCGAGCACCTGCTTGCCGAGGCGCTGGGTCGCGAACTTCTGCAGCTCCAGCCGGTCCCGCGGCGGCGGGACGTCCTCGATCAGGGCGTTGGCGGCCTCGATCCGGAACTTGGGCTTCGCGGTCCTCGCCGGCGCGCCCCGGCGCAGCCAGGCGAGCTCCTTCTTGGCGAGGTTCTGCCGCCGCGACTCGGAGGCCGAGGCCTGGCGGGTGCGCTCGGCCTTGGCGAGCACGAACGCGGCGTACCCGCCCTCGTAGGCGTCCACCACCCCGTCGTGGACCTCCCAGGTCCACTGGCAGACCTCGTCGAGGAACCACCGGTCGTGGGTCACCACGACCATCGCTGAGGTCCGCTTCACCAGGTGGGCCGCCAGCCAGGCGACCGCCTCGACGTCGAGGTGGTTGGTGGGCTCGTCGAGCACGATCAGGTCGTGATCGCCGAGGAGCAGCGCGGCCAGCGAGCAGCGGCGGCGCTCGCCGCCGGACAGTCCGATCACGGGACGGTCGAGGGAGACACCGGCGAGCAGCACCTCGACCACCTCGCGGGTGCGGTAGTCCGCGGCCCACTCGTGGTCGTCCATGCCGCCGAGCACGGCCTCGCGGACGCTGTGGGTGTCGACCAGCTCGTCGCCCTGGTGGAGGTAGCCGATGTGCAGGCCGCGGGTCTGCGACACCCGACCGGAGTCGGGCTCCTCCAGGCCGGTCATCACCTCGAGCAGCGTGGTCTTGCCGTCACCGTTGCGACCGACGATGCCGATCCGGTTGCCGGCCGCGATCCCGAGGGAGACGTCGGTGAGCAGCGGGCGGACGCCGTACGACTTGGAGACTCGTTCGAGGTTCAGCAGGTTGGCCATCTAGATGTACTCCACAACATGGGCGCCGGCGACGGGGCCGTTGGCGACGAGCACGACGCGGCGCGCGTGCTCGTCCGATCGGTCTTCTGGGGGTGCGGACAGGGCGCCCGCGACCTCGCGGGCGTGGTCACCGGTCTCGCACAGGAACAGGCAGGTCGGTCCGGACCCGGAGAGCATCCCGCGCAGCGCACCCGCCGCCTCGCCGCGCTCGAGCAGTCGGGCGAGGTCCGGGCGCAGGTCGAGCGCGGGTGCCTGGAGGTCGTTGTGCAGCAGCGGGGCGAGCTGCCGGGGGTCGCAGGACGCAAGTGCCTCGAGCAGCTGGTCGGCGGGCGGCGGGGTGGCGGCGGCGTCCGGGAAGAGCTTGTCGAAGTGGCGGTAGACCTCCGGGGTCGACAGGCCGGCCGCGGAGGGTACGACGACCCACCACCAGGTGCCCTCGTCCGCGACCGGGGTGACGACCTCGCCCCGCCCGGTGCCGAGCGCGGTGCCGCCGACGAGCGCGAACGGTACGTCGCTGCCGAGCTGGGCGGCGAGGGCGAGCAGGTCCTCGTCGGACGTCTCGGCCCCCCAGAGCCGGTCCAGCGCGACGAGCGCTGCCGCGGCATCCGCGGACCCGCCGGCCATGCCGCCGGCGACCGGGATCGACTTGGTGATCATCACGTCCGCGAGCCGGGCGATGCCGTGGTGCGCGGCGAGCAGGTCGGCCGCCCGGTCCACGATGTTCTGCCCGTCCTGCGGCACGCTGCCCGACGGGATGTGGTCGGCGACGCTCACGCCGAGCCACCAGGTGTCGGCGTCGCTCGCGGTGACGTCGTCGTAGATGCCGATCGCCTGGTAGACGGTGACCAGCGGGTGGAAGCCGTCGGGGCGCGGCGCGCCGACCCCGAGGTGCAGGTTGATCTTGGCGGGGGCGCGGACGGTCGCGGAGAACGTCGAGCGCGGCAGGCCGGCGGTCACCGGTTCATCCCCTCGGCCAGCCCGGGCGCCTCGACGCCGACCAGGCCCTCGGCGATCCGGGCGAACTCGGTGACGACGAGCGACTCGCCGCGCGCCATCGGGCTGACGCCGGCGTGCTCGAGCGCGGCGGTGGCCGCCTCGGACGACCCGGCGAGGCCACGCAGGGCTCCGCGCAGGGCCTTGCGGCGCTGGGCGAATGCGGCGTCGACGACCGCGAAGACCTGCTGGCGGGTGGCCGTCGTGGCCGGGGGTTCACGACGGCTCCAGGCGACGAGCCCGGAGTCGACGTTGGGCGCGGGCCAGAAGACGTTGCGGCCGACCGAGCCGGCCCGGCGTACGTCGGCGAACCAGGCGGCCTTGACCGACGGGACGCCGTACACCTTGGAGCCGGGGGATGCGGCCAGCCGGTCGGCGACCTCGGCCTGGACCATGACCAGACCGTGCTCCAGCGAGGGCAGCAGCGTGAGCATGTGCAGCAGCACCGGCACCGAGACGTTGTAGGGCAGGTTGGCGACCAACGCCGTCGGCGGCGGGCCGGGGACCGCGTCGATGCGCATCGCGTCGCCGAGGACGACCTCGAAGCCGGCCGCCTGTGCGGGGGCGTACGACGCGATCGTGTCCGGCAGCAGCGTCGCGAGCTTCTCGTCGATCTCGATCGCGACGACCCGGCCGGCCACCTCGAGGAGGGCCAGCGTCAGCGAACCGAGGCCGGGGCCGATCTCCACCACGACGTCGTCGGGGGTGATGCCCGACTCGCGGACGATCCGGCGGACCGTGTTGGCGTCGATGACGAAGTTCTGCCCACGCTGCTTGGTGGGGTGCAGGTCGAGGACGGCCGCCAGCTGACGCACCTCCGCCGGCCCGAGAAGCCTCGGACCGGCGGAGGGGGAAGCACTGCTCGTCACAGGGACGAGCCTAGGGTGCGTCCCGCAGCACCCGGGCTGCGGGCGCTGTGCGTCAAGCCTGCGCGCCGCAGACCGGCCAGGCGCCGTAGCCACCCTCGGCCGCACGGACCCGCTCGGCGATCATGATCTGGTACTCGCGGCTCATCAGGTCAGGCCGGCTCTCGCCGCCGTACGACTGCCACGTGCCCAGGCTGAACTGCAGGCCGCCGTAGTAGCCGTTGCCCGTGTTCGCGGCCCAGTTGCCGCCCGACTCGCACTCGGCGATCCGGTCCCAGGCCGAGCTGCCGGACGCGTAGTTCGCGGCCGGGGCAGCGGGCTTCGTGCCGACGCGGAGGATCTCGGCGATCGGGTCGCGGAGCACGTCCTGGCTGAGCACCTTCGTCACAGCGAGCTCGCCGTTGCGGAAGGTCAGCTTGTAGGTGACGTCGCGCAGACCGTCGCGGCCGGAGCGGACCACGGTCGACTCGCCCACGGTCATCGAGGAGTCGTCGCGCTCGATCGTGGAGAAGTCGATCGCCTCGCCCTCGACGTGCTTGCGCACGACGCGGATGTCGGTGAAGACCAGCTTGTCGCCGTCCTCGAGCTCGTGCTCGCGGGCCGGCTTGGTCTGGTCGAGCTTGGAGACCTTGACGCCCAGCTCGTCGAGGGCGTCCTCGACGGTGAGCGCGGTGACCTCACGCTTGACCGGCTTCTTGGCACCGATCTTCACGGTCAGCGTCTTCGGCGTGACGACCTCGAGCTTGAGGCCCTCGCGGTCGATGCTGCCACCACGGCTGGTGGAGAGCTCGGCGTCGGCGAAGGAGCGGCCGATCTCGCCGAGGGCGCCCGCGACCGTGGTCGCCGTGACCCAGTAGGTGTGGGAGTCGCCGTCGACCGCGAGCTCGAGGGGGCGACCGAAGCGGACGGTGATCCGGCTCCCGTCGGTGACCTTCTCGTCGAGGCTCGGGGCGACCACGTCGTGGTCGCCGACGTCGATGCCCTCGGAGTCGAGGACGTCGCCGACGGTCTGGCCCATTGCGGAGACCTGCTCTGCCTTGCCGTCGACGGAGATCGTCACGGACTTGCTGAGAGCGGCGTAGCCATAGGTGGTACCGGCCACGGCCAGGACCACGACGGTCGCGAGGGCGACCATCAGGGAACGGCTCTTGGTCAGTCGGGCAAGCATGGAGTGCACATTGCTGGGCACGATTCTCCGAACGTCGTACTCCCCGGTTCTCGGGTGCCAGCGCGCCGCGCGCACGTCTCCGCCTCGTGAGCGGTTGCGGTGCTTAGCGGGGGGTTCTCGCGGGGCCACCACATCTGTGGGGCGGCCACCTGCACTGGTCAGATCGATCCCGATCCCGGCCATCAGTAACAAGACGATAACGACGCCCCAGAGGCTCGCCAAACCCTCGGTGCCCCATCTGGGGACAACGTGACCAGCATCTCGACGGCAAAAAGCGCGGATCTCGCCCCTTCCGGCGCACGATTTCCGGCCACCGCTCGCCCTCGCGGAACCGGCCGGGAGCTACCAGGAGCCCCCGAAGGCGGCCTCGGTGTTGGCGTCGACGGCCGCGCAGAGCCCGGCCAGGTCCTCCCCGCGGACCTCGGCCATCAGCCGCATCGTGTGCGGGACGAGGTACGACGCGTTGGGCCGCCCGCGGTAGGGCGCGGGCGTCAGGAACGGGGCGTCGGTCTCGACCAGGACCCGGTCCTGCGGGGTGATCGCGAGGGCGTCGCGCAACGGCTGGGCGTTCTTGAACGTCACCGTGCCGGCGAAGGAGAGGTGCGCCCCGCGGTCCAGGCAGCGGCGCGCGAAGTCGGCGTCGCCGGAGAAGCAGTGCATCACCCACCGCTCGGGCACACCCTCCTCGTCGAGCACCGCGAGCACCTCGTCGTGGGCGTCGCGGTCGTGGATGACCAGCGTCTTGTCGAGCCGCTTGGCCAGGTCGATGTGGCGCCGGAACGACTCGACCTGGGCGGCCCGGCCGTCCTCACCGGTGCGGAAGTGGTCGAGCCCGGTCTCCCCCACCGCGCGGACCTTGTCGTGCGCCTGTGCCAGCGCCTCGATCTCGGCCATCGCCTCGTCGAGGGTCCCGGCGGCGGCCTGTCGCGGCGCCTCGTTGGGGTGCAGGGCGACCCCGGCCACGAGGGCGTCGTACGACGCGGCGGCCTCGACCGCCCAGCGCGCGCCGGGCAGGTCGCAGCCGATCTGGACGATCCGGGTGACGCCGACCTCGGCGGCCGCGGCCAGCGCGTCGTCGGTGGCGAACCAGTCGTCACCGTCGGCGATGTCGAGGTGGCAGTGGTTGTCGACGACCGGGTGCGGCAGCGGCTCGGGCGCCGGGGGCCGCTCGCGGTCGCGTCGGCTGCCGGACTTCTCGTCGGTCGCGGCGCGGGCGCGAGTGGGTCCCTTGGTCACGGCGCGATCCTGTCGAGGACCACCCGCGCGAACGCCTCCGGCGCCTGGGTCGGGATCCAGTGGCTGACGCCGGGGAGCTCGACGAAGCGGTAGTCGGCGTCGATCCATTCCTCGGTGCGCAGGGCGGTGGCGCGCAGGACCGCCGCGTCCGCGTCCCCCCACGCGAGGGTCGTCGGGACGGGCACACGGCGGGCGACCTCGCCGGGCTTGGTGAACGGCATCGCGCGGTACCAGGCCAGGGCGCCGGGCAGGGCGCCGTACTCCACGATCTCGCGGCGGAAGCGGACCAGGTCGTCGTCGCTCATGCCGCTCGAGGCGAAGCCGCGCTCCATGCGGCCACCGGGCTTGCGCGCCAGGAGCTCGGGGACGCGGGGCAGCTGGAACATGAACATGTACCAGGACGCGAGGCCCTGCCGCGTGGTCGCCATGGCGCGGGCGAAGGCCGAGTTGTGCGGGACCGCGGCAACGGTCAGCGTGCGCACGAGCTCGGGCCGGTCCGCGGCGAGCAGGTAGCCGACCGCGGCGCCCCAGTCGTGGCCGACGAGGTGGACCGGCCGGCCGATCCGGTCGACGAGCGCGGCGACGTCCGCAGCCAGCAGCGGCAGCGTGTAGTCGCGGCGCCGGCGGGGTCGGGCGCCGGGCGAGTAACCGCGCTGGTCGGGGGCGAAGGTGCGGATCCCCTGCGCGTGCAGGATCGGCGCGACGTGGCGCCAGGTCGTGCCGCGCTCGGGGAAGCCGTGGAGCAGGACAGCCGGTACGCCGTCGAGAGGTCCCTCGTCGAGGACGTCGAAGGTGAGGCCGTCGTGGGTGTACGACGTGATGCGTTCGGTCAAGGTCAGCTCCCGTGGACCAGGTTGTAGACGTCCCGCTTCGGAACGCCGGCCCGCTTGGCGATCTCCACGATCGCTTCCTTGCGGCTGGTGCCGTCGGCCTCCAGCGCAGCGACGGCGGCGAGCAGGGTGTCGGGGTCGGTGGCCAGGTCGGGACCACCGGGCGCACCGGCGACCACGATGGTCACCTCGCCCCGGATGCCCTCGGCCGCCCAGGTGACGAGGTCGGCGAGCGGGCCGCGGCGTACCTCCTCGTGGGTCTTGGTCAGCTCGCGGCAGACCGCAGCGGGCCGGTCCGCGCCGAACGCCTCGGCCATCGCGGCGAGAGCGACCTCGGTGCGGTGCGGCGCCTCGAAGAAGACCATGGTGCGCTCCTCCGCCGCCAGCGAGCCGAGGCGCCGCGAACGCTCGCCGGCCTTGCGCGGCAGGAACCCCTCGAAGCAGAACCGGTCGACGGGCAGTCCCGAGACAGCGAGGGCGGTGAGGACCGCCGACGGGCCGGGTACGGCGGTGACCAGGACGTCGGCCTCGACGGCTGCCGCGACGAGGCGATAGCCGGGGTCGGAGACGCTCGGCATCCCGGCGTCGGTCACCAGCAGCACCCGCTCGCCGGCGAGCAGGGCCTCGAGCAGGATCGGGGTGCGGGCGGTCTCGTTGCCCTCGAAGTAGGACACGATCCGCCCGGTGACGGTCACGCCGAGGTCGTTGGTGAGCCGCTTGAGCCGGCGGGTGTCCTCGGCGGCCACGACGTCTGCCGTCCCGAGCTCCTCGGCCAGCCGGGGCGGGGCATCCGCGACGCGCCCGATCGGCGTCGCGGCGAGGACGAGCACGCCGGGCTGGGTCATGGCCCGATCATGGCAGGCGGGCCACGACGGGCCGGAGCGGCGGTGTCGCGACGTAGAGTTGCCGACCGTGACGACCCCCGCCGCCGCCGACACGACGACGGGACCCGTGGAGGGCCTGTCGCGCACCGCGGCCGGGCACGTCGTACCCCCTGCGCGGGTGCGTGCCGCGTCGCGCGTGCGGCTCGAGGACCCCGTCGTCAGCTGGGCGGCGAGCATCGGGGTCACGCTGTTCGCGCTGGTCCTGCGGCTGTGGCACCTCGGGACACCACGCACGTTCGAGTTCGACGAGACCTACTACGCGAAGGACGCGTGGTCGCTCCTGCACTTCGGCTACGTGCACGAGTACGTCAGCAAGGCCAACGAGAAGATCCTCGACGGCACCACGACGGGCATCTGGAAGGACAACCCGTCGATGATCGTCCACCCCGAGGTGGGCAAGTGGCTGATCGCGCTCGGCGAGAAGGCCTTCGGGATGGACCCCTTCGGGTGGCGGATCTCGGCGGCGATCGCGGGGACGCTGATGGTGCTGGTCATGTGCCGGCTGGTCCGGCGCCTCACCGGTTCCACGGCCCTCGGCTGCGTCGCCGGCCTGCTGCTGAGCCTCGACGGACTGCAGCTCGTGCTCTCCCGGCTGGCCCTGCTCGACATCTTCGTCGCGTTCTTCATGCTCTGCGCGGTCAGCTGCCAGGTGCTCGACCGGGACTGGTCGCGGGCGCGGCTGGCCCGCCTCCTGCCCGAGCCGGTCACCGGCTCGCGGGCCTGGGGTCCGGTCCGGGCGATGCTCTGGCGGCCCTGGCTGCTGGTCGGCGGGATCTGCTGGGGGCTGGCCGTGGGCAGCAAGTGGGAGGCGGCGTACCCGCTGGCGGCGTTCGGGCTCCTCACCTACGCGTGGAGCGCGGGCGCGCGGCGCTCGTTCGGCGTCCGCTGGCCGATGCTCAAGTCGGCCGTCGTCGACGGCATCCCGGCGTTCGCGTACCTCGTGCTCGTCGGGTTCGTGGTCTACGTGGCGAGCTGGACCGGGTGGCTCATCCACGCCCAGGAGTACGAGACCCACCTCTCCGCGACGCAGTACACGCACTACAACGGCGCCAAGGACTGGTCGACGCGCAACGAGAAGGACGCCGAGGGGCTGGGCGAGGTCACCCAGTCGCTGCGCTCGCTGTGGCACTACCACCACGACGTCTACGTGTTCCACACCCACTTCCTCGACGACAGCTCCCACACGTACGCGTCGAAGCCGTCGGGGTGGCTGCTGCTGAACCGCCCGGTGGGCGTGGAGGCGGACGTCGACATCAAGCCCGGCACCCAGGGCTGCCAGGCGCCCGAGGGCAGTGACTGCCTGCGCCAGGTGGTCCTCCTCGGCACGCCGGTGCTGTGGTGGGGCGGGATCGTGGCACTGCTGCTCTCGGCGGTGATGTGGCTCGGCGCGCGGGACTGGCGGCACGGGCTCGCGATCGTGGGGACGGCGTCGACCTGGCTGCCCTGGCTGCTCAACGACGACCGGCCGATCTTCATCTTCTACGCCGTGATCACGCTGCCCTTCGTCGTCCTCTCCCTCACGCTGGCGATGGGCCACCTGATCGGCCAGTCGCGCCTGCCCGGCCCGCGGCGTACGACGGGGGTGGTCGTCGCTGGCTCGTTCTTCATGCTGGTGCTGGTGAACTTCGCGTGGTTCTGGCCGATCTGGACCGACGGGCTGCTCACGCACTCGGAGTGGCTGGACCGGATCTGGTTCGAGCGGTGGATCTGACGTGGCCACCTGGCGTCCCGGGTGGGACGAGGTCCCCGCGGACCTGCTGGCGTTCTGGAGCGAGCGGCATCTCTGCACACTGACCACGCTGCGCGCCGACGGCCGGCCGCACGTCGTGCCCGTCGGCGTCACGCTGGACGTCGAGCTGCAGTGCGCGTGGGTGATCACGTCCGGCTCCTCGCGCAAGGCGCGCAACCTCGACTCCCCCGGCCCGGTCGCGGCCTGCCAGGTGGACGGTGCCCGCTGGTCGACGCTGGAGGGGATCGGCCGGGTGGTCACCGACGAGGCGTCCGTGGCCCGGGCGGTCGAGATGTACGCCGGCCGCTACCGCACGCCGCGGGTGAACCCGGCCCGCGTCGCCATCCGGATCGAGGTCGAGCGGATCGTCTCCTCCCGGACGGTGTGAGGCTCAGGCGGTCATCGAGAGCAGGAACGCGCAGGTGAACCCGAGCGCGGTGACCAGCCCGACCAGCGCTCCCGCGTGCTCGACCGCCTCGGGGACCATCGTGTCGGCGAGCATGGTCAGGATCGCGCCGGCCGCGAAGGCCTGGGTCACCGCGACCACGATCAGCGGCGCGGAGCCGAGCAGGCCGAAGCCGAGGGCAGCGGCGACCGTCGAGGCGACGAGCACGGCAGACCAGAGGCCGAGGATGTACCGCGACGAGCGGCCGTCACTGCGCATGCCCGCGGACGCCGAGAGCGACTCCGGGATGTTGGACAGGAAGACCGCGGCGACGACCGCCACGCCCACCCCGCCGCCACCGACCAGGCTGACCCCGATCGCGGCCGACTCGGGGATCCCGTCGAGCAGCGCCCCGAGGACCAGCGCCATCGGGCCGGCGTCCGCGGGCGAGCCCTTCGGGCTCTTGCGCCGGTGGCCGCCGTGTCGGTCGATGAGCCAGTCACCCGCGAAGAAGACGAGCGATCCGCCGAGCAGCCCGAAGACGACCGCGTCGGCGCCGGAGCTGTCGTAGGCCTCGGTCGTCAGCTCGAACGCCACCGCGCTGAACAGCACCCCGGTGCCGAAGGCCATGACCAGGCCGACGAACCTCCGACTGGTAGGGAGCCAGATCCCGGCGACGGCGCCCAACAGCAACGCGAACCCACCGACGAAGCCCCAGAACGCCGCCTCCCACATGGAGGCGATGCTCGCACAGCGACCGCCGACTGGTCGCGCACTCGCCCGGCGGCCCCGGGTTCGCGAGACTGTCGTGACCTGCCCGACAGACCTGCCCAAGGAGCTGGCAATGGACCTCGAGTCCCGTCGTACCGAACTCAACGCGCCGTGGTGGCGGAGCGCGGTGGTCTACCAGATCTACCCGCGCAGCTTCGCGGACTCCGACGGGGACGGCGTGGGCGACCTCGGTGGCATCCGGTCACGACTCGACCACCTCGAGCTGCTCGGCGTCGACGTGCTGTGGCTGTCGCCGGTCTACCCCTCCCCGCAGGACGACAACGGCTACGACATCAGCGACTACCAGGACATCGACCCGGTCTTCGGGTCGCTGGCGGAGTTCGACCTGCTGGTCCAGGACCTGCACTCCCGCGGCATGAAGCTGGTCATGGACCTCGTGGTCAACCACACCTCCGACGAGCACGCGTGGTTCGAGGAGTCGCGCTCCTCGGTCGACTCCCCCAAGCGTGACTGGTACTGGTGGCAGCCACCGCGACCCGGCTTCACGGGCGGGGAGCAGGGGGCGGAGCCGACCAACTGGGGATCGTTCTTCTCCGGCCCCGCGTGGGAGTACGACGAGGCGTCCGGCGAGTACTACCTCCACCTGTTCAGCCGCAAGCAGCCCGACCTCAACTGGGAGAACCCCGAGGTCCGGGAGGCGGTCCACTCGATGATGCGCTGGTGGCTGGACCGCGGAGTCGACGGCTTCCGGATGGATGTCATCAACATGATCTCCAAGGAGCTCCCGCTGCGTGACGGCGTCGTCCCGGAGGGCGCGGAGGTCGGCGACGGATCGCCGTACTACCTCTGCGGGCCACGCATCCACGAGTTCCTCGCGGAGATGCACGCCGCGGTGTTCGCGGGCCGCGAGGGCAGCTTCCTGACCGTGGGCGAGATGCCGGGCGTCACGGTCGAGGAGGCGCAGCTGTTCACCGACCCCGCGCGCTCGGAGGTGGACATGGTCTTCCAGTTCGAGCACGTCTCGCTGGACCAGGGAGCCACCAAGTGGGACCTGCGTCCGCTGGAGCTGCGGGACCTCAAGCGGTCACTGGGCCGGTGGCAGGAGGGGCTCGCGGAGTCCGGCTGGAACAGCCTCTACTGGAACAACCACGACCAGCCGCGCGCCGTGTCGCGCTTCGGCGACGACGGTGAGTTCCGGGTGCGGTCGGCGAAGGCGCTCGGCACGCTGCTGCACCTGCACCGCGGGACGCCGTACGTCTACCAGGGCGAGGAGCTGGGCATGACCAACGTCCCGTTCGCCTCGATCGACGACTTCCGCGACATCGAGAGCCTCAACCACTTCGCCGACGCGACCGGCCTGGGCGCGGACCCCGAGGAGCTGCTCGTCCCGCTGCGCCGGATCGGCCGGGACAACGCACGGACACCGATGCAGTGGGACGCCTCGGAGCACGCCGGCTTCACCACCGGCACGCCGTGGATCCCGGCGAACCCGAACCACGTCGAGATCAACGCCGAGGCGGCCGTGGCCGACCCGGACTCGGTGTTCCACCACTACCGGCGCCTGGTCGAGCTGCGGCACGACGAGCCCGCGGTCGCGCACGGCGACTTCACGATGGTGCTGCCCGAGCACCCGCAGGTCTACGCGTTCACCCGCGCCCTGGGCGAGCGGCGGCTGCTGGTGCTGGTCAACATGGGTGCGACGCCCGCGACCGTGGAGCTGCCGGACGCCGAGGCGTGGGTGGGCGCAGAGTCGTTGCTGAGCAACCTGCTGCCCGGCGAGGAGCAGCCCGCCGACGGCGTGCTGGCCCCGTGGGAGGCCCGCGTGCTCCGGCGGGTCGAGGTCACCGGGGACTGACTCCTGGGAAAGCAGAACCGCCCCTCACCCGGCAAGGTGGCCGGTGAAGGGCGGTTGTCGAAGACGCCGATCGCGCTACTTGTCGTAGGCGGACGGCGACGATCCAGCGTTGACCCCGGATGTTGCCACTTCCTTCCACCAGTCCGCGCCCGCCAACATCTCCCTGACCTGGCTGTCGGTGAGCTGCGGGTGGGCCTGGGCGGTGTGCGTCTTGACGTTCCGGAACAGGTCCTCGTCATCCGCGCCGGTGAACTCGATCCTGTCGTGCGACGGATCGACACAGTGGAATCCACGCATGGCTCCTCCTTCCGATGTGTGACCGATCGATGCGACTTCCGCATCCCTGAGCACGACGGTAGAGAAGGCGACGGGACGTATCATGAGGGATCTCCCTCAGATCCAGGGGGAACGTGCTTCACCCGTGAGGTGGCGGGAGTGACCGGCTTCTTCGGACGCAGGCATGAGCTCGAGCTGGTTCGCGCTGCGGTTGCTCCAGCGCCGGGCGCGCGGCGCCTGACCGCGGTCATCGTGGACGGTGAACCCGGGGTCGGCAAGACCAGGCTGATCGACGAGGCGTTGAGGAACGTCCGGGTCGACCGGGTCGCGGTGTCGGCGTACGAGCCGGAGATGACCCTGCCCTTCTCCCTCGGCCACGACCTGACCCGCGCGCTCGCGCGCTCGTCGCACGCAGCCGGGCAGATCCTGGACCCGATCATCGCGCCGGGACCCGGCGGCCCGCAGCCCGACTGGACGTCCGTGTTCGAAGCGGCCCATCGCGCCGCCGGCGTCCGCGACGCACTCCTCATCACGATCGATGACTTCCAGTGGTCGGACGAGCGATCCACCGCGCTCATCCACTACCTGGTGCGCGGGGCCCAGGCCGACGGTGATCCGCTGTCGCTCGTCGTCGGCGGTCGGCGGTCCGCTGCCGTCAGCGGGCTCCTCACGTCCCTGGAGCGCCTGCTCGGCGAAGGGCTGACGCGGGTG
>DASTUX010000030.1:0-8462 GCA_035759395.1 Nocardioides sp. | reverse complement strand
GATGGGCAAGGACGTCCCGCTCAAGGAGATCTTCGACCCGGCCCACAAGCGCTTCGGCGAGGGCGGCGAGTTCCGGACGCTCTACGACAGCGACGCCGACGTCAAGAAGGTCGTCGACACCGCGATCGGCATCGAGGGCCTTAAGCGCCAGTGGGGCGTCCACGCGGCCGGTGTGATCATGTCGAGCGAACCGCTGCTCGACATCATCCCGATGCTCAAGCGCCCCGCCGACGGCGCGATGATCACGCAGTTCGACTACCCGACCTGCGAGGCCCTCGGCCTGATCAAGATGGACTTCCTGGGGTTGCGCAACCTCACGGTCATGGACGACGCGGTCAAGAACATCGAGGCCAACCGCGGCGAGACCGTGGTGCTCGAGGAGCTCACCCTCGACGACGAGGCGACGTACAAGCTGCTCCAGCGTGGCGACACCCTCGGCGTCTTCCAGCTCGACGGCGGCCCGATGCGGGCACTGCTGCGCTCGATGCGGCCCGACTGCTTCGAGGACATCTCGGCCGTGGGCGCGCTCTACCGCCCGGGCCCGATGGGTGCCGACTCGCACAACAAGTACGCCCGCCGCAAGACCGGTCGCGAGCCCGTCGAGGCGCTGCACCCGGAGCTGGCCGACGCGCTCGAGGAGGTCCTGGGGGAGACGTACGGCCTGATCG
Source organism: Nocardioides sp. (assembly GCA_035759395.1). Taxonomy (GTDB): domain Bacteria; phylum Actinomycetota; class Actinomycetes; order Propionibacteriales; family Nocardioidaceae; genus Nocardioides. Next base: position 7,794 of record DASTUX010000030.1, on the reverse strand, counting down.
TCTACCAGGAGCAGGTGATGGCGATCGCCCAGCAGCTGGCGGGCTACACGCTCGGTCAGGCCGACCTGCTGCGCCGGGCGATGGGCAAGAAGAAGAAGGAGGAGCTCGACAAGCAGTTCGAGACCTTCTCCGCGGGCATGCGTGATCGCGGATTCTCGCCGGGGTCCATCAAGGCACTCTGGGACACCCTGCTGCCGTTCTCCGACTACGCCTTCAACAAGGCGCACTCCGCGGCGTACGGCATGGTCTCCTACTGGACCGCCTACCTGAAGGCCAACTACCCGGCCGAATACATGGCGGCGCTGCTGACGTCGGTCAAGGACGACAAGGACAAGTCGGCGATCTACCTCAACGAGTGCCGCCGGATGAAGATCCAGGTGCTCCCGCCCGACGTCAACGAGTCCTCGTCGAACTTCACGCCGGTCGGCAACGACGTCCGCTTCGGGCTCACCGCCGTGCGCAACGTCGGTGCGAACGTCGTGGAGAAGATCGTCGCTGCCCGCACCGAGAAGGGCCGCTACGAGCACTTCAACGACTTCATGGAGAAGGTCGACCCGCTGGTCTGCAACAAGCGGGTCATCGAGTCGCTGGCCAAGGCCGGCGCGTTCGACGAGATGAAGCACCGCCGCCGGGCGCTCGTGGCGATCCACGAGGAGGCGGTGGACCGCTACGCCACGATGAAGAAGGACTCGGGCGGCGGCCAGGACTCCCTGTTCGACGGGTTGGGCGACACCTCGGAGGCGGTCTTCAACATGGCCGTTCAGATCCCCGAGATCGACGAGTGGGACAAGATGACGCTGCTCGGCCACGAGCGCGAGATGCTCGGCCTCTACGTCTCCGACCACCCGCTGCTCGGCCTCGAGCACGTGCTCTCCAACGCCAGCGACTGCACGATCGGCCAGCTGATGCTCGACGAGGAGCGCGCCGACGGCTCCACGATCACGATCAGCGGCCTGGTCACCTCGGTCCAGCGCAAGATCACCAAGCGCGGCGACGCGTGGGCGATGGTCACGCTCGAGGACCTCGACGGTGCCATCGACGTACTCCTCTTCCCGAGCTCCTACCAGCTCGCGAGCACCTACCTGGTCGAGGACGCGATCCTCACCGTCAAGGGCCGGCTCTCGCGCAGCAAGGACCAGCCCGAGCTGCATGGCCAGGAGGTGTCGGTCCCCGACCTCTCCGACGGACCGTCCGGCCCGGTGGTGATCAGCCTGCCGTCGACCCGCTGCACTGCGCCGGTGGTGGAGCAGCTGCGCGAGGTGCTGGGCACCCACCCCGGGATGACCGAGGTGCAGCTGCGCCTGCTGACCCGCAACTCGACCACGGTGATGAAGCTCGACGACCGGCTCCGGGTCACCCCGAGCGGCGCGCTCTTCGCCGACCTGAAGGCCCTGCTCGGACCCGGATGCCTGAGCTGACCCGCACCGACCGGGGACGGATGCTTCGTCAGCTCCTGGTCGTGCTCGCCGTGACGATCGCGGCCGGTGCCCTCGCCGGGCTGGTCTGGGAGTGGCTGTGGACCCCGCCCGTGGGCGTGGTGCAGGACCATCGCTGGCTGCTGGACGAGGCGGGACTGCGCGACGACTTCGCCGGCACCGGCACCTACATCGCCGTCGCCGCAGTTGCCGGCGTGCTGGTCGGGGCGCTCGTCGCGCTCCTCTTCGACCGGGCGGAGCTGGTCACGCTGGTCGCCGTGGTCGTCGGCAGCGTGGTGGCGGGCTGGCTGATGTATCGCGTCGGCCTCGCCGTCGACCCCCCCGACCCGCGGGTGCTGGCCCGCACCGCCGAGGAGGGCGCCCATCTCCCTGGCAAGCTCACGGTGCACGGGCGCAGCCCGTTCGTGGCCTTCCCGAGCGGCGCCCTCGTTGGACTCGTCGTCGTCTTCCTGGGGCTCTCACGACGTCGCCCAACTGGCGAATGAACGTCCGGCTCCGCAGGTAGGCTCGGACCCTGGGCGGGTGCACCTGCCCGCCGTCACCAGCAGGGGGTCCGTGTGTCCAGCAATCTTCCGCCCGAGGGTCCGCAGGGGCCTGAGTACCTCGAGCAGGGTTCCGGCTCGCCGCTCGGACACGAGGCGACACCGAAGGCAGCCCGGGGCCGGAAGACCGTCCTGATTGCGGCCGTGGCCGTGGTCGCGCTGCTCGTGGGCGGCGGTGTCTGGGCCTGGACGGCCTTCGTCGCCACCGGGCCGCAGCCCGCGGAGGCGCTTCCCGCCTCGACCCTCGGCTACGCCAGCATCGACCTCGACCCGAGCGGCGCCCAGAAGATCGAGGCCGTGTCGATGCTGCGGAAGTTCCCGGCGTTCAAGGACCGCATCGGCCTCGACACCGACGACGACATCCGCAAGAAGATCTTCGAGGAGATCCTGCAGGCCGGTGACTGCGAGGGCACCGACTACGCCGACGACATCGAGCCGTGGATCGGTGCGCGCGCGGCCATCGCCGCGGTGGACACGGGCAAGGACGTGCCGGCCCCGGTCCTCGTCGTGCAGGTCACGGACGAGGGCTTGGCCGACGAGGGACTCGGCAAGCTCCAGGACTGCGCCGCGACCCAGGACGACGCGCCGAGCGGGGGCTGGGCCATCGACGGCGAGTGGGCCGTGATCGCCGAGAGCGACACGATCGCGCAGGGGATCGTCGATGACGCAGCCTCGTCGTCGCTGGCCGACGATGCGGACTACCAGCAGTGGACGGGCGAGGTCGGCGACGCCGGCATCGTGAACCTCTACGCCGCTCCCGCTGCGGGGCAGTTCCTCGCCGACAACCTCGGCGGCATGGGGCTCCCGTTCGGCGCCGGGTCCTCCGGCTCGTGCGAAGCCTCCTTTGACGGGCCGCAGACCTGCACCGAGGAGTCCGGGACTTCGTACATGGTGCCGAGCGGCACGATCGACGCCCTCGAGGACTTCCAGGGCATGGCGGCGACGATCCGCTTCGACAACGGCGCCGTCGAGCTCGAGGTGGCGGGGGACCCCGGCATGGGCGGGAAGACCCTCTACGACACCGACGGGGGCGACGACGTCCTCGCGACGCTGCCCGACGACACCGCAGCAGCCTTCGGCGGCGGGTTCGAGGACGGCTGGTTCACGGCGATGGTCGACCAGATGGCCGCCTCCTCCGGTGGCGAGATGAGCGCCGACGAGCTGATGAGCGAGCTCGCGAACGGATCCGGGCTCGACCTCCCGGACGACGCCGAGACGCTCGCCGGCGAGTCGGTGGCGCTCTCGCTCGGGAGCGACTTCGACCCGGAGACGCTGATGAACTCCTCCGACGGCAGCGAGGTGCCGATCGGCATGAAGGTGAAGGGTGACCCCGACGCCATCGACGCGGTCCTGGACAAGGTGCGCGGTCGGCTGGGTCCCGGTGTCGGCACCTTCCTCGAGACGACGAGCGACGGCGACATGATCGCGATCGGTCCCAACCCTGACTACCGCACGCAGATCCTCGAGGAGGGCACGCTCGGCGACTCGAGCGTCTTCCAGGACGTCGTCCGCGAGGCCGAGCGGGCCAGCGCGATCTTCTTCGTCAACTTCGACGCGGGGGACGGGTGGCTGGCCGACCTCGCCGGGGGCGACCCGACGGTCGAGGAGAACCTCGAGCCGCTCGGGGGCTTCGGGATCAGCGTGTGGCAGGAGGACGAGGCCGCGCACGCCCTGTTGCGGCTCACCACCGACTGAGGACCGCTACCGGCCGACCCGGTCCGTGATCGCCCCGGTGATCCGGACCAGGTCGGCCGGTGCGATCTCGAGGTCGAGCCCCCGTCTGCCGGCGGACACGAAGACCGTCGGGTGGTCGAGCGCCGAGCTGTCCAGCACGGTCGGGAGCAGCTTCTTCTGCCCGACGGGGGAGATCCCGCCGGCGACGTAGCCGGTCACGCGCTCGGCCTCGGCCCGGTCCGCCATCGCCGCCCGGCTGCCTCCGACCGCGCGGGCGAGCGCCTTCAGGTCGAGCTGTCCCGACACCGGCACGATCGCGACCGCCAGGGTGCCGTCGACCGTCGCCATGAGCGTCTTGAACACCCGGGCCGGGTCGAGGCCGAGCGCCTCGGCGGCCTCCAGGCCGTACGACGCCGCACGCGGGTCGTGCTCGTACTCGTGCAGCGTGAACTCGATTCCGGCCCGCGCCAGCGCGACCGTGGCCGGGGTTGCTCCGGCAGGCTTCTTCTTCGCCACGGCCCTAGTTGGGCGACCAGCGGGTCCGGGCGACCTCGGTGGCCGGCAGCGACGGGATGACGTTCATCGCGCGCAGCTCCTCGCGAAGCAGCTCGGTGACCATCGACAACCGCAGGGCGGCGTCCTCCGCCTCGAGCAGCGCCTGCCGTTCCTGCATCGGCAGCGGTGCCACCGCGGCCAGGGTCCAGGAGAGGTACGTCGCGTCCCGCGGCAGGTTGCCGGAGTAGGGGTCGCTGCGGATGTCGGTCAACGCCATCCGGTACGCCGAGAACGTCGCCCGGGCGCGCTCGAGGATCTCCTCGGGCACGACCTGCTCGACCTCCGGGCGGTCCACGACGTGCCCGACGGGGAAGGTGCCGGTCGTGTCGAGCCGTTCGAGCTCGATGCGCTCCAGCCCGACAGCGACGATGTCGAAGGTCCCGTCCGGGTGCGACTCGACCTCGGTGAGCTGCACCCGGCACCCGACCCGGAACAGCGACTGGGCGCCGTGGTCGCCGACCTCGTAGCCCTCCCGGATCCCGACCGAACCGAACACCCGGTCCGCCGGGTCGCTCACCCTCAGCAGGTGGTGGACCATCGCCCGGTAGCGGTCCTCGAAGACCGTCAGCGGCACGCTCACACCGGGGAACAGCACCGCGTTCAGCGGGAACATCGGCAGGGTGTCGCTCACGCGCCCAACCTAGCCCGCCCGGTTCTCGCTCGTGGGCACCGCGGCGGTGTCGTGCCACCCGGCACCTAGAATCGGTGCCATGATCCGCCGCATCGACCTCCGCGGGGCCGCAGCCGACAGCGCTGGGCCCCTCGACTACCGCGCCGCCGTACCGCGCGCCGAGTTCGACGTCGAGGCCGCGATCCATGTCGTCCGTCCCATCTGTGACGCGGTCCGGGAGCGCGGGGTCGAGGCGATCACCGAGTTCTCGCGCACCTTCGACGGCGTCGAGCAGACCGACATCGCGGTGCCCCCCGAGGCACTTGCGCTCGCCCTCGACCAGCTCGACCCGGCCGTGCGCGCGGGCCTGGAGGAGTCGATCCGCCGGCTGCGCGCCACCTGCGAGGCGGAGCTCGAGCACGACGTCGTCACCGACCTCGGCCCGGGTGCGCGGGTCACCCACCGGATGGTTCCCGTCGAGCGGGTCGGCCTGTACGTCCCCGGCGGCCTGGCGCCGCTGGTGTCGAGCGTGATCATGAACGTCGTCCCGGCCCAGGTGGCCGGCGTCGAGTCGATCGCCCTGACCTCATCGCCGCGCAAGGAGCCGTTCGACCGCTTCGGGGCCGGCCTGCCGCACCCCACGATCCTGGCCGCGTGCGCGCTGCTGGGCATCGAGGAGGTGTACGCCGTCGGAGGCGCCCAGGCGATCGCGATGTTCGCCCACGGCGCCGGCCCCTGCCGCCGGGTCGACCTGGTCACCGGACCGGGCAACATCTACACGGTCACCGCCAAGCGTCTGCTCAAGGGCGTCGTCGGCATCGACTCCGAGGCCGGCCCGACCGAGATCGCCGTCCTCGCCGACGACACCGCCGACGCGGCGTCCGTCGCCGCCGACCTGATCAGCCAGGCCGAGCACGACCCGCTCGCGGCGAGCGTGCTCGTCACCCCGTCGGAGACCCTCGCGGCCGAAGTGGAGGCGGAGCTCGACAAGCAGGTCTCGGTGACCCGCCACGTCGAGCGGATCCGCACCTCGCTCGGCGGTCGGCAGTCCGGCATCGTGCTGGTCGACGACCTCGAGCAGGGCCTCGAGGTCGTCAACGCCTACGCCGCCGAGCACCTCGAGATCCACACCCGCGACGCGTCCGCGCTGGCCGCCCGGGTCCGCAACGCCGGTGCGATCTTCGTCGGCTCGTTCGCGCCGGTGTCCCTGGGTGACTACTGCGCGGGCTCCAACCACGTCCTGCCCACGGGCGGGTGCGCCTGCCACTCCTCGGGCCTGTCGGTGCGCGCGTTCCTCAAGGCTGTCCACGTCGTCGACTACACCCGCGAGGCGCTGGCCGAGGTGGCCGACCACGTGGTCACGCTCGCCGAGGCCGAGGACCTGCCCGGACACGGCGCGGCGGTCCGTGTGCGGTTCGAGACGACGGACTGAGGCCGGCGTGACCTTCCCTCCTCTGCGCGAGGAGCTGCGCGGCCTGCAGCCCTACGGCGCCCCGCAGCTCGACGTACCCGTCCAGCTCAACGTCAACGAGAACCCCTACGGGCCCTCGCCGGTCGTCGTCGCCGACGTTGCGACCGCGGTGGCCGAGGCCACGGCGACGCTGAACCGCTATCCCGACCGTGAGTTCGTCGAGCTCCGCGGCGCCCTCGCGGCGTACCTGTCCCGGGACACGCCCCACGGCGTCACCCCCGACCAGGTGTGGGCGGCCAACGGCTCGAACGAGGTCATGCTCCAGCTGCTCCAGGCCTTCGGTGGCCCGGGCCGCGTGGCGCTGAGCTTCGCCCCGACGTACTCGATGTACCCCGAGTACGCCCGCGACACGATGACGGAGTGGGTGCAGGGCCACCGGGAGGACGACTTCTCCCTCGACCTCGACCGGGCGCGCGCGTTCATCCGGGAGCACCGCCCGAGCGTCGTGCTGCTGCCCTCGCCGAACAACCCGACCGGGACGGCGCTGCCGCCCGAGGCCGTCTCGTCCCTGTGCCAGGCGGCCGGCGACGCGGTGGTCGTCGTCGACGAGGCGTACGGCGAGTTCCGGCGCACCGGCACGCCCAGCGCACTGGAGCTGCTGCCGAGCCACCGCAACCTGGTCGTCACCCGCACCATGAGCAAGGCGTTCGCGCTCGCCGGTGCCCGGCTGGGCTACCTGGCCGCGGCGCCCGAGATCTGCGACGCGATCCGGGTCGTCCGGCTGCCCTACCACCTGTCGGCGGTGACCCAGGCGGTAGCGCTGGCGGCGCTGCGCCACGCCCCTGAGCTGCTCGGCCGGGTCGACGAGCTGCGGACCGAGCGGGACGCCACCGTCGCCTGGCTGCGCGAGCAGGGGCTGCGGGTGGCGGACAGCGATGCGAACTTCGCGTTGTTCGGGACCTACCCCGACCGTCATGCTGTCTGGCAGGGCCTGCTCGACCGGGGTGTCCTGATCCGCGAGGTCGGGCCCGACGGTTGGCTGCGGGTGTCGATCGGCACGGCGGACGAGATGACGGCGTTCAGGCAAGCACTCACCCAGGTGATGGAAGAGGGAACCCCATGAGCAGGACAGCGCGCATCGAGCGGCAGACCAAGGAGTCGAAGGTCCTCGTCGAGCTCGACCTCGACGGCACCGGACGCGCGGACATCTCCACCGGTGTGGGGTTCTACGACCACATGCTGCACTCCTTCGCGCGGCACGCGCTCGTCGACCTCACCGTCCAGACCGAGGGCGACACCCACATCGACGCCCACCACACGGTCGAGGACACCGCGATCGTGCTGGGCGAGGCACTGCGCGAGGCGCTCGGCGACAAGGCCGGCATCCGCCGCTTCGGTGACGCCACGGTCCCGCTCGACGAGGCTCTCGTGCAGGCCGTCGTCGACGTGTCGGGCCGTCCCTACTGCGTCCACACGGGTGAGCCCGAGGGGCAGCAGTACGTCCTCCTCGGCGGCGACTACCTCGGGTCGCTGACCCGCCACGTCTTCGAGACGCTGGCCTTCCAC
>DASTUX010000029.1:0-5599 GCA_035759395.1 Nocardioides sp. | reverse complement strand
GGTCGCGATCACCGGCATCCTCGCGACGATGCCGTACATCGCGCTGCAGCTGGTCGGCATGCAGGTGGTGCTCGAGGTGATGGGCATCGGCGGGGAGAACGAGAACTGGTTCATCCAGGACCTGCCGCTGTTCATCGCGTTCGCCGTGCTCGCGGCGTACACCTACTCCTCCGGCCTGCGCGCGCCGGCGCTGATCGCGTTCGTCAAGGACACGCTGATCTACCTCGTCATCATCGTCGCGGTGCTCTACCTGCCCTCGAAGGTCGGCGGCTGGGACAACATCTTCTCCGCGGCCAGCGACAGCTTCGACACGTTCAACACCGAGAACGCCGACGCGATCGCGGCCGGGACGGCCACCCCGAAGGGCATGATCCCGCCAGCCGCGGCGCACTGGGCCTACGCCTCGCTGGCCCTCGGTTCGGCGCTGGCGCTGTTCATGTACCCGCACTCGATCACCGGCGTGCTTTCCACCCGCAGCCGCACGGTGATCCGCCGCAACGCCGCGCTGCTGCCGGCGTACTCCTTCCTGCTCGGGCTGCTCGCCCTGCTCGGCTTCGTCGCGATCGCGGCGGGCGTCGAGGTGGAGAACGCCCAGCTGTCCGTGCCGCAGCTGTTCGAGCAGGAGTTCCCGCCGTGGTTCGCCGGCGTCGGCTTCGCGGCGATCGTGATCGGGGCGCTCGTGCCCGCGGCGATCATGTCGATCGCGGCGGCCAACCTGTGGACCCGCAACGTCTACAAGGCGTTCATCAAGCCGGGCGCGACGTCGAAGGAGGAGGCGACGCAGAGCAAGGTCGTCTCGCTGCTGGTGAAGTTCGGGGCCCTTGTGTTCGTGCTGACCCTGCCCAACCAGTTCGCGATCAACCTTCAGCTGCTCGGCGGGGTCTGGATCCTGCAGACGCTGCCGGCGATCGTGATCGGCCTCTACACGCGCTGGTTGCACCGGTGGGCGGTGTTCGCCGGTTGGGCCGTCGGGTTCGCCTACGGCACCTGGCTGGCGTACGGCGTCCCAGTGGTCGGCGATCCCGGCAGCCACTTCGGCGGTCCGCTGGTGAACTTCCCCGGCACCGAGACCAAGGTGTACATCGCGCTGATCGCGTTTCTGGCCAACCTGCTCGTGACGATCGTGCTGACCGTCGTGTTCCGGGCGATGAAGGTCGACGAGGGCGTCGACTCCACGCGGCCGGACGACTACACCGCGGACACCGGCGACGAGGGGGTCGACCCGGACCTCGACGCGCTCCCGTCGGTGCGCGCGTGAGCGGTGCGAGCCCGACCCGGCGGGGGCCGGGCTGATCTCGACCCCCGCTACTCTCGCGGCGTGACAACACCCTCCTTCGAGCTCGACCAGGACCACCTCGACCTGCGGTCCTGGGTGCACGAGTTCGCCAGGGAGGTGGTCCGGCCGGTTGCCGCGGAGTGGGACGAGCGGGAGGAGTTCCCGTGGCCCGTGCTGGAGGAGGCGGCGAAGATCGGGCTCTACTCGCTCGACTTCTTCGCCACCCAGAGCTTCGACCCCACCGGTCTCGGCGTACCCATCACGATGGAGGAGCTGTTCTGGGGCGACGCCGGCATCGGGCTCTCGATCGTCGGCAGCGCGCTGGCCGCCGCCGGGCTCCGCGCGAACGGCACCGACGAGCAGGTCGGCGAGTGGGCGCCGCAGATGTTCGGGAGTCCCGGTGACCTGAAGCTGGCCGCGTTCTGCTCCTCCGAGCCGGACGCCGGCTCCGACGTGGGCGCGATGCGCACGCGCGCGACGTACGACGCGGCGACCGACGAGTGGGTCCTCAACGGCACCAAGACCTGGGCGACCAACGGCGGGCTCGCCGACGTCCACGTGATCACCGCCGTGGTGGACCCCGCTCTGCGGGCCCGCGGACAGGCCAGCTTCGTGGTTCCGCCCGGGACCAGGGGGCTCAGCCAGGGCCAGAAGTTCGCCAAGCACGGCATCCGCGCCTCGCACACCGCCGAGGTCGTGCTCGACCGGTGCCGGGTCCCGGGCCGCTGCCTGCTGGGCGGCAAGGAGAAGCTCGACGCCCGGCTCGCCAAGGCCCGTGAGGGTGGCCGGGCGGGCGGTCAGCCGTCCATGGCGACCTTCGAGCGGACTCGGCCCGCGGTCGGCGCGCAGGCGATCGGCATCGCCCGGGCGGCGTACGAGGTGGCGCTCGACTATGCCCGGACGCGCGAGCAGTTCGGCAAGCCGATCATCGAGAACCAGGGCATCGCGTTCATGCTCGCCGACATGGCCACGTCGATCGAGGCGTCGCGGCTGCTGGTGTGGCGGGCGGCGTGGATGGCCCGTCAGGGCAAGCGGTTCGACCAGGCCGAGGGCTCGATGTCGAAGTTGTTCGCGGGGGAGACGGCCGTGAAGGTGACCGAGCGGGCCATGCAGATCCTCGGGGGCAACGGCTTCACCCGCGACTACCCCGTCGAGCGCATGGCGCGCGACGCCAAGATCTACACGATCTTCGAGGGCACGTCCGAGATCCAGCGCCTGGTCATCGCGCGCTCGATCTCGGGCGCGCCGATCCGCTGATCGACCGAACAACAGGGAGGGAAACGCCGATGTCGGGCGCGCCACTGCACCCCCGGGTGCGCGACAAGTCGAGGGACCCGGTCTTCTGGACCGACGTCATCCAGCTGGTGAAGACCGTCGCGGCCGCGGTGATCGCGTGGATCCTCGCGACCACCGTCCTGGACCTGCCGCAGTCCTTCCTCGCGCCCTGGTCCGCCCTGCTGGTGGTGCACAGCACGGTCTACCGGACGTTCTCCCAGGGGGCCCGTCAGGTGGGTGCCGCGGTGGTCGGCGTCCTGGTCGCGTGGGCGGTCGGCAACACGCTGGGCCTCGATCCGATGGCGGTCGCCGTGGCGCTCACGCTCGGGCTCGTGGTCGGTTCGGTCCGGTGGTTCGGGGACGAGGCGACCACCATCGCCGCGACGGCCCTCATCGTGCTGACGACAGGGTTCTCCGACAACGACTTCGTGCTGCTCTCGCGGCTGGCCGACACCGGGATCGGGATCGTCGTCGGGCTGCTGGTCAACTTCACGGTCTGGCCGCCGCTCCGGCGCCGGACCGCGATCTCCGCGATGGACGCGCTGGACGACAAGATCGGGCAGCTCCTCATCGACATGGGCGACGGGCTGGCGCGGGGCTACTCGGCGCAGGACGTGGAGGAATGGGTCGACCGCAGCCGTTCCCTGGACGAGGACCTCGACGACGCCTGGTCGTACGTCCGGCAGGCGCGGGAGAGCGCGCGGATGAACCCGCGGCGGTCTGCGGGCGAGCTGAAGGACCCGCAGCAGTGGATGGACCTGCTGCGCCGCATGGAGCAGGCGCTCGCCGAGACGAGGAGCATGGCGCGGACGCTGGCCCACGCCCTCGCTGCCGAGCAGTCCTGGGACGCGGAGTTCCGCCAGGGGTACATCGCGGTCCTCCACGAGGGCGGGGCCGGCATCGTCCGCGCCGAGACGGCAGGGATCCGGACGGCCCGCGCCCGGCTCGACGAGCTGGCCGACCTGATCAACGAGCAGTCGCCGATCTCCCGGCTCTGGCCGGTGTACGGCGGCCTGATGATCAACCTGCGCAACATCCTCGACTCGATGTACGAGGTCGCCGGCGCCAACCCGCTGCAACAGCCGCCGCTGCCGTTCCGGCGGACGCGACCGTGAGTCGGGGCGAGCGGCAGCGCTTCCGCGGATCGATCGCCGGCGTGGGCAGCACCAGCGGCGTGCGGGTCGTGGTCGGCCACTGGCCGACGTCGCCGTTCGGGCCGTTCGCCGACGCGATGGTGGAGACCGCCGACGGGCACCGGGTGCTGCTGGCTCCCAGTCCGGAGGTGGCGGAGTTCGTCGAGGCGACGTACGTCTTCGACGAGGTGCGGGTCGAGCCGGTCTCGGTCTCGGTTGCGGACGGGGCGTGGGAGGTCCGGACGCCGTCGCTGCGGCTCACGCTGCACGTCGGGCGTCGTACGCCGCTGGGCCGGCTGCTCCGCGCGGTGCCGCGGCGGCTCGCGGAGAGCCCCGCCTGGTGCGCGCTCACCGACCCGGTGGCCCGCGTGTTGCTGCGCGGTGTCCGCACCCGCGGGACGGCGAACGGCGGGCGCCGGGAGTGGTACGGCGCCACCGACACCCGGGCGATCACCTCGGCCGCCGGATCGTTCGACGGGGTTCCGCTCGGGACGCTGGCCCCGGTCGACCCGCCGTGCGGCTTCGGGTTCTCCTCGACCCCGCGGCGGCCGTCGGTCACGACGGTCGTGAGCACGGTCGAGGAGAGGAGTGCCGCGGGGCTCAGACGTCGATCGCCCGGTTCAGCCAGGTAGAGCTGACCTGCATCCCGACCTTCTCGTAGAGGCCGAGCGCACCCGTGCGGGTGTCGGTCGAGAGCTCGGACCGCGTCGCGCCGTGCGCGGTCGACTCCCGGAACGAGTCGACGAGCAGGGCCTGGGCCAGGCCACGGCCGCGCTGGTCCTTGCGAGTGGCAAGGCGGGCGATGAAGCCCGCCCCCAGCCCGAACTGGATCAGCGCCATGGCGACGACCTGGCCCGAGGGATCCGTGACGACGCGCAGGTTCCAGGGCTCGAAGCCCGGCCGCAGCACCGTGGTGGCCCGCCACTCCTCGAAGGTGTCGCGCTCGCGCTCGGACCACTCGAGGAAGGCGTCCTCCTGGACGGTCCAGCAGGCCTCGTAATCGCTCTCGGTGGCGGCGCGGACGGCGTACCCGTCCGGCAGCGGGCGCTCCGGAACGGTCGCGCCCGCGGGCAGCTGGAGCGCCCAGCTGGTCCAGCGGACCCGGTAGCCCAGCGACTCAAGGAGCTGGTCCCCGGGCGAGCCCTGGAGCACCGGCATGCTGATCACCGGCTTGCCCTTCTCGCGGGCCTTGTCCTGCATCCAGATCGCGAGCTGGGTGCCGAGCCCGCGATTGCGGTAGTCGGGGTGCACCGCGGCGTCCCCGCGGTCGGCGTAACCGACCTCGGCGTAGGCGACGAGGCGGTCGCCGTCGAAGACACCGATGTCGCTGGCACCGACGTCGAAGCCCGGCCGCTGCCAGTCGCCGACGATGTCGGCCTCCTCGATCATGACCTCGCCGACGTCGTGGAGCTCCTGGGCGGCGATCACGTCGGTGACGGCCGCCGCGTCGGCGAACTCGAGGGGGCGCGCGGTGAGGCCGGCTGGAATGTCCATGCGTCCATCGAAGCAAAAATGCCCGACGGGGCCGCCGAATATTCTCGGCGGCCCCGCTCGGGTGGTTCGGGTTCGATCAGGCGTTGCGGATCGCCGAGACGTCGAACTCGAGCTTGATCTTCTCGGAGACGAGGACGCCGCCGGTCTCGAGCGCGGCGTTCCAGGTCAGGCCCCAGTCCTTGCGGTTGATCGAGGTCGAGCCCTCGAAGCCCACGCGCAGGTTGCCGAAGGGGTCGCGGGCCGAGCCGGTGGACTCGAAGCCGATGGTGACCGGCTTGGAGACGCCCTTGATGGTCAGGTCGCCGGTGACGACCCAGTCGTCGCCGTCGCGCTCGACCTTGGTGGAGACGAAGGTGATCTCGGGGTTGACCTCGGCGTCGAAGAAGTCGCCGGACTTGAGGTGGCCGTCGCGGTCCGCGAC
>DASTUX010000028.1:0-10733 GCA_035759395.1 Nocardioides sp. | reverse complement strand
GGGCTCGCGCTGGGGCGCGACCTCAGGGGCGCCGCCGAGCTCGGCTGCGCCGCCGCGGCCCAGGTCGCCCGGGGGCTCGGCACCGACCACGGCACCTACACGCTGGACTCCGTCGAGGAGTTCGCGAGCACCGCGACTCGTCGCTGAGCCGCGGCGACGGTCAGCGGGAGAGCGCCCGGGAGCCGTCGGAGCCGTAGCGGCGCGACGGGTTGGAGCCGATCGCTTCGCGGGTGGCGACCTTCTTGGCCGCCGCCTTCCGGGCCGGCGCCTTGGCCGCGGCGACCTTCTTGGTCGGAGCCTTGGCGGACTTGGCCCCCGACACCTTGGCCGGAGCAGCCTTCTTGGCCGGCGCCTTCTTGGCCGGCGCCTTCGCTGCCTTCGCCGCACGACGCGGGGTGGCGGCGGGCGGCTCGGCTGCAGTGTCGGCGTCGGAGGACCACTGGTCGATCCACTCGTCCATGACCCGCCAGGTGGTGCCGCGGGCGCGACGCCCGGTCAGCATCCCGAGGTGCCCGCCCGGGACGACCTCGAACCGAACCTCCTCGGCGCCGGTCAGCAACGGCACGACCGCCTTCACCGCGGGGATCGGGGCGATGCCGTCGGTGGCGCCGCCGAAGACGAGGACCGGGGCCTTGATGTTCGCGACCGAGATGGTGCGGTCGCCGAAGTCGATGGAGCCGGTGACGAGCGCATTGCCCTTCACGAACCGGTGGTAGAGCTGCCCGAACGTCCGCCCGGGGTAGGCGATCATGTTCGCCATGAACCGGTCGACGGCCTCGATCTGGGCCAGGTAGTCCGCGTCGTCGAGGTGCGTCGCCATCGCCAGCGGCTTCGTGACGATCTTCTGGACCGATGACATCTGGAAGGCCCAGCGCACGAGCGGCTTGGGTGCCCCGCCCATCGCCTGATAGGCGCGCGTGATGCCACCACCGGGCGTGAAGTTGAGCAGCGGCCGGAACGGCGCGACGAGCGGGACCAGCTTGATGTCGAACGGCGAGCCCACGGCCGTGACCGATGCGATCGGCAGGTCGGGGCTGTCGGCGGCGGTGAGCAGCGTGAAGATCCCGCCCAGGCTCCAGCCGATCACGTGCACGGGGCGCCCGCCGGCGTGCGCCGAGGCCTCGCGGATCGCACGCGGGACCACCTCGTCGATCCAGTGCTCCATGCCCAGGGCCCGGTCCTTGAACGAGACCTGGCCGTACTCCACGAGGTACGTCGGACGCCCGGCGGCGACGAAGTGCTCCACGAGCGAGCAGCCGCGGCGCAGGTCGAAGCAGAGGGCCGGCGCGGCCAGCGGGGTCACGAGCAGGACGGGGTCGCCCTGCTCCTGGACCTTGCCGCTCGGTCGGTAGTGGTACAGCTCGCGCAGGGTGCCGTCGTCGATGAGCGTGCGAGGCATCGGGCGGAGATCGGCCAGGCCGCCGTACAACATCTTGTGTGCGACGTTGCTGGCAGCGGAGACGACCTGATCGGGCTTCGGGATCAGATCCATGGGTGAAAATTACCGGACTTGGCGGCCCGCGGTGACCGCGTCCCGCGTCATTCTTCCCACAGTCCCGAGATCGACCCGGTCACGACCTCGCCCAGCCGTTCGCCCAGCCGTTCGCTCAGCCCGCCTCGAAGGTCCGGACCATCCAGCGATCGGCGTCCGGCAGCGGCGTGAACCCGAAGCGGGAGTAGACGTCGTGGGCGTCGGCGGTGGCCAGCACCGCCCGTCGCACCTCGAGCGCCGCCAGCTCGGTCGAGACCGCCTCGAGCAGCGTCGTCCCGACCCCGGTGCCCCGCCGGCCCGGCTCGACGTAGACGTCGCAGAGCCAGGCGAACGTCGCGTGGTCCGTGACCACCCGGGCGTAGCCGACCAGCTCGCCGTCGTCGTACGCCCCGAAGTTCAGGGAGTTCGCGACCGCCCGCTCCACGACGTCGCGGCTGCGGCCGAGTGCCCAGTAGGCATCGGTCGACAGCCAGCGGTGCAGGAGGTCGACGTCGAGCAGCCCGGGGTCGGTCGAGACCGTGACCACGGGTCAGGACCGCTTGGCGGGCCGGACGGTCTTGCCGTGCTGGGGCCGCGCCGCGGCCAGCTCCTCGAGGAAGCTGTCGGCCCAGGCCACCACGTCGTGCTGGACGATCGTCTTGCGCATCGTCTTCATCCGCCGGCCGAGCTCCCGGTCGTCGGCCTTGTAGGCCTCCAGGAGCGCTGACTTCATGCCGTTGATGTCGTAGGGGTTGACCAGCCACGCCTGCCGCAGCTCCTCGGCCGCTCCCGCGAACTCCGAGAGAACGAGCGCGCCGTCGTTCTCGAAGCGGCAGGCGACGTACTCCTTGGCGACGAGGTTCATGCCGTCGCGGAACGGCGTCACGACCATGATGTCGGCGGCGCGGTAGAGCGCGGCCATCTCCTCACGCGGGTACGACGAGTGCAGGTAGCTGATGGCCGGCTTGCCGATCTTGCCCAGGTCGCCGTTGATGTGGCCGACCAGCCGGTCGATGTCGTCGCGGAGGATGCGGTACTGCTCGACCTGCTCGCGTGACGGCGTCGCGACCTGCACGAACACGGCGTCCTCGACGTCGAAGTGTCCGTCGATGATCAGCTCGCTGAACGCACGCAGCCGCGCGTAGATGCCCTTGGTGTAGTCGAGGCGGTCGACGCCCAGGAAGATCTTGCGCGGGTTGCCGAGGGCCTCGCGGATCGTCTTTGCCCGCTCCGCGACCGGCTCGGAGCGGGCGAGCTCCTCGAAGCCCGAGGAGTCGATCGAGATCGGGAAGGCGCCCGCGCGCACGGTGCGTCCGTCGGGCAGGTAGACGAGGTCGCGGTGAGTCTTGTGGCCGACGCGCTGGCGGACCAGGCGCACGAAGTTCTGGGCACCGCCGGACAGCTGGAAGCCGACCACGTCCGCGCCGAGCAGCCCCTCGAGCAGCTCGCGGCGCCACGGCAGCTGCTGGAACAGCTCGGCGGGTGGGAACGGGATGTGCAGGTAGAAGCCGATGCGCAGGTCCGGGCGCAGTTCGCGCAGCATCTGGGGCACCAGCTGCATCTGGTAGTCGTGCACCCAGACCGTGGCCCCCTCCGAGGCGAGCTCGGCGGCCTTCTCCGCGAAGCGCCGGTTGACCGCGAGATAGGAGTCCCACCACTCGCGGTGGAACTCCGGCTTGGCGACGAGGTCGTGGTAGAGCGGCCACAGGGTTCCGTTGGCGAAGCCCTCGTAGTGGCGCTCGATCTCCTCGGGCGTCATCGACATCGGGACCAGGGACATGCCGCCGTCCTCGAACGGCTCGAGGTCCTGCTCGGTGCCGCCCGGCCAGCCGATCCAGGTGCCGTCGTTGGCCCGCATCACCGGCTCGAGCGCGCTCACCAGGCCGCCGGGTGAGCGGCGCCACCCCGGGGTCCCGTCGCCGAGGGTCACCCGGTCGACGGGCAGCCTGTTGGCGACGATGACGAGGTCGGACGAGGCTGGGGAGGGCACGCGACCACCCTAGTGGGCCGGAGTCAGGCCCCGTCGGCGTCGTACCGGACCCCGATGTCGCGCCGGATGTCGTCCATCTGGCGCATCAGGGCCAGAGTCTGGGCGTGCGGCACGAGCGGGCTCTCGCGCAGCCCCTCGCGCAGGCAGCGGCCCACCTCCACGGCCTCGTTCCCGAGGCCGGTGCCGATCACGGGCTCCGCGCCGGCCACGATCTCCGGTTCCCCGTCGAGCGGGGTCCACACGGCGTGGGCCGGGTGGTGGAACGGCGGCGCGAGCGTCAGCGTGCCCCGGTCGGTGGCCACGCTGGCCGTGCGCGCCGCCACCGAGGTCATCGAGGCGGTCAGGGCCGCGGTTGCCCCCTCGGGGTAACGGCCCGCGATCGCGATGTCGAGGTCGATGCCAGTCGCACTCAGGTTCGCCACGGCCCGGAGCTCGACCGCCTCGCCGAGCAGCAGGTGGGCGAGCGTGAGCGGGTAGATCCCCATGTCCAGCAGCGCCCCGGCGCCCAGGGCGGGGTCGAGCAGCCGGTCGGTCTCCGGGGTGTCGACGACGAACCCGATGTCGGCGTGCACCTGCCGCGGGGTCCCGAAGCGCTCGGGGTCGCGCAGCGCGCGGATCACGGGGTGGCAGGCCATCCACATCGCCTCCATCAGGAAGCGGTCGTGCTCGTGCGCCAGCCCGACCATCGCCTCGGCCTCGGCGGTGTTCATGGTCAGCGGCTTCTCGCACAGCACGTGCTTGCCCGCCGCGAACGCCATCCGGGCGTGCTCGAGGTGCAGGGAGTGGGGCGAGGCGATGTAGACCACGTCGACGGAGGGGTCCTCGACCAGCGCGGCGTACGACGCGTGCGCGCGGCAGTCGCGGTCGCCGTACTCACCGGCGAACGCCTCCGCCGTGTCCGCCGTGCGCGACCCGACCGCGGCGAGGCGTGCGCCCGGCACCAGCCGGAGGTCCTCGGCGAAGCTGCGGGCGATGCGTCCGGTTGCCAGGATGCCCCAGCCGATGGTGTCGTTCATGGCCTCTCCCTCGCTCCGTCCCGTGCCGTTCGGTTCGGTGAGCGACCCTATGCGCGGTCCCCGCGGAGGCGGTCGGCGAGTCGTGAGCGCGACTCGCCGCGAGCGAATGACATCGATGTGGTTCGTCGCCTACAGTTGGGGCTCGACCGCACCACCATCACGGGGAGACTGCGCATGGACGCCGCGAACGCACTCCACGGCCACGACGCCGAGGACACCACGAGCCTCAGCGACCGCGACCGCGAGATCCTCGACTTCGAGCGCCAGTGGTGGAAGTACGCCGGCGCCAAGGAGTCCGCGGTCCGCGAGAAGTTCGACATGTCGTCGACCCGTTACTACCAGGTCCTCAACGCGCTGATCGACCGTCCCGACGCGCTCGAGGTCGACCCGCTTCTCGTTCGCCGCCTGCGCCGCCTGCGCGCGGCCCGCCAGCGCCAGCGCTCCGCACGCCGCCTCGGCTTCGAGCTCTGAGCAAGCCGTGAGCAGGAGTCAGCGCCGCCGCGACCAGCGTGGGGTGGTCTTCCCCTCCCCGGTCGTCATGCTCAGCATCATCGCGATCGCCATGGCTGGCGTCGCCTACGTCGCCACGCGCGGCGCCGAGCCGACCGAGCGTGAGGTCACGACGGTCTCCCGCGAGGTCGAGCCCTCCGCGTCCGCCAGCCCGACGCCCGCCCTGCCGACGGCCAAGCCGAAGCCGATCAAGCCCGCGGTGAAGCGCGCCCGCACCTACGTCGAGGTCTACAACAACTCCGGCATCACCGGCCTGGCCGGGCGGGTCGCCGGCCGGGCCTCCGACGCCGGCTGGCAGGTCGTGGGCTCCGACAACTGGTACGGCACGGTCCCGGCCACGACGGTCTACTACCCGAAGCGGCTCAAGGCCGAGGCCAAGGTGCTCGCTCTCGACCTCGGCATCCGCAGGCTCGCCCCCGCGGTCGACCCGATGCGCCTCGACCGACTCACGATCATCCTCACCGGCGACGCCGGGTAGGCAGGCCCGACCGGCCTTCTGCCCGTCCCGGCCGTTCGTGGTTGGGTGGACGCATGGAGTTCACCTCTGTCGAGGGGGAGCAGCGGTACGCCGCCCTGGTGCGCGCCGCTGCCACCGCTGTCGTGGGCCTCGACTTCGACGGGACGCTGTCGCCGATCGTCGATGACCCCGAGGCCGCGCACATCCACCCCGATGCCTCCGACGTCCTCGTCGACCTCGCCGGGGAGGTGGCCGCGATCGCGGTGATCACCGGCCGCCCGGCCCGCCAGGCGCTCGCCCTCGGGGGGCTCGACGAGGTCGGCGCTGCCGTCGCCGAGGCGGGTCGCGAGCTGTTCCTGTTCGGCCAGTACGGCAACGAGCGCTGGACCTCCACGCACCGCCGGGTGATCTCACCCCGGCCGCCGCACGGGCTCTCCTCCTTCCTGCGCGACCTCGCACGGACCCTGCGTGCCGCGGACGCCGCCGACGCGTTCGTGGAGGACAAGGGGCTTGCCGTCGCGGTCCACACGCGCCGCCTCGCCGATCCCTCGGCCGCGTTCGAGCGGCTGCTGCCCGCGCTGCGGGAGCTGGCCGCCGGCCACGACCTCGCGGTCGAGCCCGGCCGCAACGTGATCGAGGTCCGGTCCCCGGGCATGCACAAGGGGCACGTCGTCGAGGCGCTGGTCGAGGAGGTCGGCGCCGGGGCCTTCCTGTTCGCCGGCGACGACCTCGGTGACGTGGAGGCGTTCGAGGCAGTGGCCGAGCTGGGTCGGCGCGGGATGCCCACCCTGCTGGTGTGCTCCGCCTCCGACGAGGAGAGCACGCTGATCGACCTCGCCGACGTGGTGGTCAAGGGGCCCGAAGGGGTCCTCGGGCTGCTCCGCCAGCTCACCGCCGACGCCCGCGAGCTCCGCGTGTGAGTCCCGCCCAGCATGCGGACTCGATGTGCACATCGTGAGACGGCTGTCCTAGGGTTGGACCAGCTCATCGAGAGGGACTGAGGGAACGGCCCTGTGAAGTCCCGGCAACCGCCGCGTGCCCCCTGTCTCCTGCCTGTCAGGAGATGGTCGCGGAAACGGTGCTAATTCCGGCCCGGTGCGAGGTACGCCCCGGGGAAGATGAGAAGGAGGACACATGAGCACCGTCGTCGCCGAGCAGGCAGCCACCCCCCCGAGCAACGGCGTACGCGCCGGGGCCTTCGGCAACGCCACCGGCCTCTCGTGCCGCGAGTGCGGTCACCAGATCGAGCTGGGCCCCCACTACGCCTGTCCGGAGTGCTTCGGTCCTCTCGAGATCGCCTACGACTTCCCGGCCCTCACCCGCGAGCAGATCGAGGCCGGCCCCGCCAACATGTGGCGCTACAAGGCGCTCCTGCCGGTGCCCGACGACATCGAGCAGAGCCCCAACATGGAGCCCGGCTTCACGCGGTTGCTCAAGGCGCACAACCTCGGCCGCGAGCTCGGCATCGACAACCTGTGGGTCAAGGACGACTCGACCAACCCCACCAACTCGTTCAAGGACCGCGTCGTCGCCTGCGCGCTCAGCGCCGCGACCGAGTTCCACTCGAAGGTCTTCGCCTGCCCCTCCACCGGCAACCTCGCCAACGCGGTCGCCGCAGCCGGGGCCCGGGCCGGCATCAAGACGGTCGTGTTCATCCCGGCCAACCTCGAGAAGCCCAAGCAGGTCAACTCCGCGGTCTACACCGACTCGCTGGTCGCCGTGAACGGCAACTACGACGACGTCAACCGGCTCGCCTCCGAGATCGCGGGCGAGGAGGACGGCTGGGCGTTCGTCAACGTCAACGTCCGGCCCTACTACGCCGAGGGCTCCAAGACGCTCGGCTACGAGATCGCCGAGCAGCTCGGCTGGCGGCTGCCCGACCAGATCGTCATCCCGGTCGCGTCCGGCTCCCAGCTGACCAAGGTCGACAAGGCCTTCCAGGAGCTGATCAAGCTCGGCCTGGTCGAGGAGAAGCCCTACAAGGTGTACGGCGCCCAGGCCACCGGCTGCTCGCCGGTCTCGGTCGCCTTCAAGGCCGGCGTCGACGCGATCCGCCCGGTGAAGCCGGACACGATCGCCAAGAGCCTGGCCATCGGCAACCCCGCCGACGGCGTCTACGTTCTCGACATCTGCCGGCGCACCGGCGGCACCGTCGAGGACATCTCCGACGACGAGGTCCGCGAGGGCATCCTGCTGCTCGCCCGCAACGAGGGCATCTTCACCGAGACCGCCGGCGGCACCACGGTCGGCGTGCTCAAGAAGCTCGTCGACACCGGCCAGCTCGACCCCACGCTCGAGACCGTCGTGATCAACACCGGCATGGGCCTGAAGACCCTCGACGCCATCTCGGACCAGGTGGGCGCCGCTGCCACCATCGACCCGTCGTACGCCGCGTTCACCGCGACCGGCATCGCCTGAGAAGGAGCACCAGCACCCATGAGCGTTTCCGTCCGGATCCCGACCATCCTCCGCACCTACACCGGCGGCGAGTCCGAGGTGACCGCCGAGGGCGGGACCCTGTCCGAGGTCCTCGACAACCTCGACGCGAGCTACGCCGGCATCAAGGGCCGGATCCTCGACGAGGCCGGCGACCTGCGCCGCTTCGTCAACGTCTACGTCGGCAACGACGACGTGCGCTTCCTCGACAACCTGGGCACCGCCACCCCGGACGGCACCCAGATCTCGGTCATCCCCGCGGTCGCCGGGGGCTGACCTCACGCAGCTCAGCCTGCGTCCACGTCCACCAGCACGGCGTGGCCGCGACCGTCGATCCGCACGGTGGCCACACCGCTGCCGTCGGCCAGCTGCTCACCCAGACGGGCCGCCTCGGCCTGGCCGGTGAACCAGCTCTCGATCCCGCACCGGACCCGCCACCCGTCGCTCTCGCAGGAGAGGTACGGCGCGTGGTCCGGGCGGTCGGTCACGTAGCGGTCCGCGACCCACAGGTCCCCGTCCTTCCGCAGCGGCACGAAGAGGTGCCCGGGCGGCGGGTCCTCGACGTCGACGTCGATCTCCTCCCCGCTCCGATCCGGGGTCAGCCCGGGGTAGCCGAGCGTGACGTACGCGCCACGGAACGGGTCGATCGGGTCGAGGGCGGCGATCTCGAGGCGGTACTCGTCGCCGGACAGGTAGGCCGACAGGCGCGGAGCCACGGCGACCCCCACGAGCGCGAGCTGGACCAGGGCCACGATGCCCAGACGGGTGACCAGGCTGCGGTTCATCGGTCCGCTCCTTCGATGTCGGCGGCGAGCTCGCGGCGAGCCCGGTCGAACAGGAACCCGGTGCCGAGGAAGACGGCGCCGAGGATGACGAAGAGCCAGGCGCCCTCGACGATCCGGGCGAAGACGGCGAAGCTCTGGAACGTCGTGAAGACCACGAGGCCGAGGGTCGACAGGGCGGTCAGCCGCCAACTGTCACGCAGGGTGCCGAGCACGGCCACCCCAACGGCGACCAGCACGTAGAGGCCAACGCTGATCAGCGCGTGCGCGACATCGTCGACGTGCAACGGCCCGGACGACTCGTTGCCGGCCTCCCACATCACCAGGCCGACCGACGCGACCAGGACGACGAGGGTCCCGAGCGGCTCGAGCCGGGCCGTTCCCGCGGGCAGGGCCGTCGCCGCACCGAGCGCCAGGGCGGCGGCCACCACCGAGACCACCAGGACAGGGCTCCACGCGAAGTCGTCGGCGGAGACGAACGGCAGCGCGGCGACGAAGAGACCACCGAGCGCGAGCAGCCAGCCGGTCTCCCGCCACAGGGGGGCGAAGTCGGCGAGCCGGTGCTCGTGGAGCGTGCCGACGCACACGAGGAGCACGGCTGCCGCGGTCACGGCGAGGACGCCGGCCAGTCCGCTCGGCTCCTGGTCGAGCACCTGCCAGACGAACCAGGTGACGCCGGTGACGATGCCGACCGCGAGCGGCGCCGTCGCACGCACGCCGTACGCGTGCACGAGCGCCCCGGCCGACCAGATGCCGACGAGGAACGGCTCGTAGGCCGGGACCTGCAGGCTCTGCGCCGCCTGGAAGACGACCGCCCCGAAGGTGAGGGCGGCGAGCAGGCGCACCGACCCGACCAGGGGGGAAGGGATCCCGGCGTGTTCCGCGCGTCGGCCCGCGAGGAGCTCACCGACGACGAGGAAGACGAGCCAGAAGAAGCAGACGACGAGGAACCGGGCGAGGGGCGGCAGTGCGTCGAGGTTGGCGGCGACCAGCCAGATCAGGCCGACGCCGATGAACAGGGCGCCGAGGGTGAGCAGCAGGCGGCCGAGGGAGAACCGGCGGCTGGCGTGGTAGCGGCCACGGATGGCGGCGGCCTGGTCGTCGGCGAGCAGGCCCTCGGCCTGCCACAGCGTCAGCTCCCTGCCGAGCCAGTCCAGCTGCGCCGGCGAGGCCGGTCGGGTCGGGGTGTCGAGGCTCATGTCGCCAGTGTGGGGCTGCACCCATCCGCGCGCATGGGTACGAGCACTCAGTTGTCAGAGCTCCCCGCGGCGCTGGATCAGGTGGGCGCGCTCGGCGAGGTTCGTGCAGCGGCCGATCGCCTCGTCGTACGACGTCCTCGCCTCGTCGAGCCGTGCGGCCCGGGCGAGGAGCTCGGCGCGGGCGGCCGGGAGCCTGTGCCCCGGCAGCGACAGGCCGTCGAGCAGTCGCAGCCCCGCCAGCGGGCCGTCGGCCTCGGCGACGGCGACTGCCCGGTTGAGGCGGACGACCGGTGAGCCGGTCAGCTCCTCGAGCTCGGCGTAGCGGCTCGCGATCCGGGGCCAGTCGGTCACCGCGGCGGTGCGGGCGATGGCGTGCTCGGCGGCGATCAGCGCCTGGAGGAGGTACGGCGCGGCCGGGGCGTCCGTCAGGGGGGTGAGCAGCCCGACCGCCTCGTCGATCTCGTCGTGGTGCCACAGCGTGCGGTCCTGGTCCGCGAGCAGGACGACCTCGCCGCCCTGCTCGCGGGCGTGGCGGCGGGAGTGCTGCAGCAGCATCAGGGCGAGCAGGGCGTCGAGCTCGGAGCTCGCCGCGAAGTCGTCGGGCAGCACCTCGCGCAGCACCCGGACCAGGCGGATCGCCTCGGCGGCCACATCCCCGCGGAGCACGTCGGCACCGGACACGGGGGCGTAGCCCGTGGTGAAGGCCAGGTAGGCCACGTCGGCCACCACCGCCACCCGCTCCTCGAGCTCGGCGCCGCTCGGCACCGTGAACCGCTCGCCGACAAGCCGCTTGCGTGACCGCGTGAGCCGGGCCGCCATGGTGGGCGTGCTGACCAGGAAGAGCCGCGCGATGTCGTCGGTGGAGACACCCA
>DASTUX010000027.1:0-13449 GCA_035759395.1 Nocardioides sp. | reverse complement strand
CCGTTCTGGACGCGCCGCAGCTGGCCGGCCAGGGCGCCGACCGCGACCGGACCGCCGGTCAGCGCTCCGTCGACGCCGTACCGGTCGATCCCGAGCAGGCCGCTGACGACGCGCCTGCCGGGGTTGACCACGAGGCCGTCGTTGATGGCGTCACCGTAGAGGTCGGCCCGGGCCGCGCGGGTCACGAACGAGACCTTCTGCGGCGCGGTCCGCGGCACCGGGCGGCGGCCGACCACGAACCAGGCGGTGGCCACACCGAGGGCGACCACGAGGACGGCCAGCAGGGTGATCACGATCGGGGGCAGCGGCGGCTCGTGCTCGGGCGCGACCCCGACCACGGGGGCCAGGAAGTCGGTGATCCAGCCGCCGGCGAGCATCAGCCCGCCGAGCGCGGAGAGCGCGGCCAGCACGATGAGGGGCACGGTCATCACCTTCGGCGACTCGTGCGGGTGCGCCTTCTTGTCCCACCGCTTGTCGGTGAAGAAGGTCATCAGCATCAGGCGCGTCATGTAGAAGCCGGTGACGCCGGCGCCGAGCAGCGCGCAGAGGCCGACCAGCCAGCTGTCGGCGAGCGCGACCTCGATGATCTTGTCCTTCGACCAGAACCCGGAGAACCCGGGGAAGCCGATGATCGCGAGGTAGCCCATCGCGAAGGTCAGGAAGGTGACCGGCATCGCCTGGCGGACCGCGCCGTAGCGGCGCATGTCGACCTCGTCGTCCATGCCGTGCATGACCGAGCCGGCACCGAGGAACATGTTGGCCTTGAAGAAGCCGTGCGTGAGCAGGTGGAAGATCGCGAAGGCGTAGCCGCCGACGCCCAGGCCCGCGCCGAGCATCATGTAGCCGATCTGGCTCATCGTCGAACCGGCCAGCGCCTTCTTGATGTCGTCCTTCGCGCACCCGATCACAGCACCCCACAGGAGCGTGACCACGGCGACGACCACGACGGCGGTCTGGGCAGTCGGGGCGAGCTCGAAGATGAAGTTCGACCGGGTGATCAGGTAGACACCGGCGGTCACCATGGTCGCGGCGTGGATGAGCGCCGAGACGGGGGTCGGGCCTTCCATCGCGTCGAGCAGCCAGGACTGCAGCGGCACCTGGGCCGACTTGCCGCAGGCACCGAGCAGCAGCAGCAGGCCGAGCGCGTTGAGGGTGAAGCCCGACGCCTCGCCCGCGACGGCGCTGATCCCGGAGAAGCTGGTCGTCCCGAACGTGACGAACATCAGCATGATCGCGAGCGACATGCCGAGGTCACCGACGCGGTTGATGACGAAAGCCTTCTTGGCCGCGGCGGCCGCGGAGGGCTTGTGCTGCCAGAAGCCGATCAGGAGGTACGACGCGAGGCCGACGCCCTCCCAGCCGAGGAACAGCCCGAGGTAGTTCTCGGCCAGCACCAGCATCAGCATCGAGGCGACGAAGAGGTTGAGGTACCCGAAGAAGCGGCGGCGGCGCGGGTCGTGCTCCATGTAGCCGATGGAGTAGACGTGGATCAGCGAGCCCACGCCGGTGATCAGCAGCAGGAACAGCGCGGACAGCGGGTCGTAGAGCAGGTCCATGCCGACGTCGAGGTGACCGACCTCGAACCACGTGTAGACGTTTTGACCGACCTGGCGCTGCGAGTCGTCTCGGCCGAGCAGCGCCACGAACATGGCGAGGCTGACGGCGAACGAGCCGATCGGCAGGGCCGCGCCGAGCAGGTGTCCCCACTTGTCGGTCAGCCGGCCGCCGACGAGCAGGATCAGCGCGCCCGCGAGGGGCAGTGCGATGACCAGCCAGATCAGGGAGAGGACACCGTCCGCCGAACCGGGGTGGACCACCGGGATGGCGTGCTCCGCCCCGTTGAGGGCAACGGTCAGTGATGGGGTCATGGGCCAGTGCACCTCAGTACTTCAGCAGGCTCGCGTCGTCGACCGAGGCCGAGCGACGGGTCCGGAAGATGGTCATGATGATCGCGAGCCCGACCACGACCTCGGCCGCGGCGACCACCATCACGAAGAAGGCGGCCACCTGACCGTCGAGGTTGCCGTGCTGCTTCGAGAACGCGGCGAGCGCGAGGTTCGAGGCGTTGAGCATCAGCTCGACGCACATGAAGACCACGATCGCGTTGCGGCGGGTGAGCACGCCCACGCAGCCGATGGTGAACAGGATCGCGGACAGCACGATGTACGGCGTGATGCTCATGCCGGCGTCTCCTCCTCGGTCGAAGCGGGCACGGCGCTGTCCCGGCCGGCCTGTCGGGCGCCGCCGATCGAGCGCTGCATCTGCTCGATGTCCTCGGCGAGGGCCGGGGCCGAGCGGACCGTCCCGCGGGCGGCCAGCACCCGCGAGATCGACGCCTCGGAGGCCGTGCCGTCGGGCAGCAGCGCAGGGGTGTCGACCGCGTTGTGGCGGGCGAAGACTCCGGGCGTGGGCAGCGGCCCGAGGTGGGTGCCCTTCTCGGCGTAGTCGCGCACCCGCTGGGCGGCCAGTGACTGCTGGGTGGGCTTGGGCACGAGCCGCTCGCGATGGGCGAGCACCATCGCGCCGACCGCCGCCGTGATGAGCAGGGCGCTGGTCGTCTCGAACGCGAAGACGTAGCGGGAGAACAGGATGTCGGCCAGCGCCTCGATGTTGCCGGGAGCGTTGGCCCTGCCGAGACCGACGGCGCCGCCGAGCGAGAGCTGGCCCACCCCCAGGACCAGCACGGTGCCGAGCAGGAGCCCGGCCACGATCGCGAGGACGCGCTGGCCCCGGATCGTCTCGACCACGGAGTCGGAGGCGTCGACGCCCACGAGCATCAGCACGAACAGGAAGAGCATCAAGATGGCGCCGGTGTAGACGATGATCTGCACCGCGAAGAGGAACGGCGCGTCCAGCGCGGCGTACAGCACGGCGAGGCTCATCATCACGACCGCGAGCAGCAGCGCCGCATGCACGGCCTTGCGGACGAACAGCAGCCCCAGCGCGGCGATCACCATGACGGGCGCCAGGATCCAGAACGCGATCACCGGTGTGTCTCCTTCGGCTCCGGGACCGACCAGGTGCCGCGGTAGTAGTCACCCTCGTCGTCGCCGAGCCGCATCGGGTGCGGCGGCTGCTCCATGCCGGGCAGCAGCGGGGCGAGCAGGTCGGACTTCTCGTAGATGAGGTCCGCCCGGTTGTCGTCGGCCAGCTCGTACTCGTTGGTCATCGTGAGCGCGCGGGTCGGGCAGGCCTCGATGCACAGGCCGCACAGGATGCAGCGCAGGTAGTTGATCTGGTAGACGCGGCCGTAGCGCTCGCCGGGACTGAAGCGCTCGTCCTCGGTGTTCGAGGCACCCTCGACGTAGATCGCGTCGGCCGGGCAGGCCCAGGCACACAGCTCGCAGCCGATGCACTTCTCCAGGCCGTCGGGCCAGCGGTTGAGCTGGTGCCGGCCGTGGAACCGCGGTGCGGTCGGCAGCTTCTCGAAGGGGTACTGCTCGGTGACGACCTTCTTGAACATGGTGCGGAAGGTGACTCCGAAACCCGCGATCGGGTCCCAGAACTGCTCCTTCACGCCCTTGGACTCAGCCATCAGCTCTCCTCCCCGGCGGGGACCGTGGAACGCGACTCGAACGTGAGCGGACGGGCGGCGCCGCGGACGGCACCTCCGGCCGGCATGGGCGGCACCGGGAACCCGCCCGGGTGACCGGCGGGTGCCTCGGCGGGCGACTCCTCGTCCTGCGTCTCGCCGACGAAGAAGAGCACCAGGAACAGGACGGCGAGGATGCCGACGCCGATCAGGAGGTACTGGCGGTCGATCCCGCCGTCGAGCGAGATGGTCCGGATCGTCGCCACCGCGATGATCCACACCAACGAGATCGGGATCAGCCGTTTCCACCCGAACGCCATGAACTGGTCGTAGCGCAGCCGGGGCAGCGAGCCGCGCAGCCAGATGAAGACGAAGATGAACGACATCACCTTGCCGAAGAACCACAGCAGCGGCCAGTAGCCCTCGTTGGCGCCGGGCCACAGGTGCACGATCCCCCACGGCGCGTGCCAGCCGCCCAGGAAGAGCGTCGTCGCGAGCGCGGAGACCGTGGCCATGTTGATGTACTCGGCCAGGAAGAACAGCGCGAACTTCAGCGACGAGTACTCCGTGTGGAAGCCGCCGACCAGCTCGCCCTCGGCCTCGGGGAGGTCGAAGGGCGCGCGGTTGGTCTCGCCCACCATCGAGATCGTGTAGATCACGAACGACGGCACGAGGATCAGCCCGAACCAGAACTTGTCCTGGGCCGCGACGATCTCGGACGTCGACATCGAGCCGGCGTACAGGAAGACCGCGACGAGGGCGAGCCCCATGGCGACCTCGTAGGAGATCATCTGGGCGCTCGAGCGCAGACCGCCCAGCAGGGAGTACGTCGAGCCGCTGGACCAGCCGCCCAGCACGATGCCGTAGATGCCGACCGAGGCGATCGCCATCACGAAGAGCACCGCGACCGGCATGTCGGTGAGCTGCAGCGGCGTGGTCCGGTCGCTGAACGGGACGTCGACGACCGGCCCGAACGGGATCACCGCGAACGTCACGAACGCCGGGACGACCGCGATCACCGGCGCGATCAGGAAGACCACCTTGTCGGCGGCCTTGGGGATGATGTCCTCCTTCAGCGCCAGCTTCACGCCGTCGGCGAGCGACTGCAGCAGGCCGAAGGGGCCGTTGACGTTGGGGCCGATGCGGTGCTGCATCCGGGCCACCACCCGGCGCTCGAACCAGATGTTGAAGAGCGTCAGCAGGACCAGCACCAGGAAGATCAGCACGGTCTTGACCAGGATCAGCCACCACGGGTCCCGGCCGAACGCGCCGAGGTCGTGGACGATCATCGGGTCGAGAGAGCTTGTCGAGATCACAGGTCCGCCGCCTTCACGGTCACGGTGCTGCCCGGCGAGGCCAGGTCGGTGAGAACGCCGTTGCCGACGGAGTTGGCCGGCACCCAGACCACGCCGTCGACGATGTCGCAGACCTCGGCCGGCAGCGTCATCGAGCCACGGTCACCGGTGAGCACGACCACGGGGCCGACGGCGTCGAAGACGCTCCGGCCCACGCGGGCGACAGGCGTGCGGGCAGTCGCCCGCAGGTGCTCCTCGCCGTCCTGCATCGAGCCGTTGTCGAGCATCTGCTTCCAGGTCGCGAGGACGAGGCCGTCGCCCGTCGTACGACGAGCCTGCTCGGCCGGGTCGGGGGCGGGAGCGCTCGCGCGCTCGCCGTCCCAAGGGCCCATCTCCTCGAACTCGGCCCGGGCCTCGGCGACGGTGCGGAAGCCGAGCGGGCTCCCCTGGCCGAGCTCGGCGAGCTCCTCGGCGATCCCGGCGAGGATGCGCAGGTCGGGCAGCGAGGCCGGAGAGGAGAAGACCGCCTCGAAGGGGCGCGGGCGCCCCTCCCAGTTGACGAACATGCCCGCCTTGTCACTGGCCGGGGCGACGGGGAAGACCACGTCGGCGGCGCGGGTCACGTCGGTCTCGCGCAGCTCGAGGGCGACGACGAAGGACGCAGCCTCGATCGCGGCCCGGGTCGCCGCGGGGTCCGTGGTGTCGTCGGGGTCGACGCCACCGATGACCAGTCCGCCGAGCTCGCCGGCGACCAGCGCGGCGACGATCGCGTCGGCGTCGCGACCCACGGACTCGGGCAGGGAGTCGACGCCCCAGGTGGTGGCAGCGTCGACGCGGGCAGACGGGTCGACGACCGGACGGCCGCCGGGCAGCAGGTTGGGCAGGCAGCCCAGCTCCACCGCACCGCGGTCACCGGCCCGGCGCGGCACCCAGGCCAGCCGGGCACCGGTCGTGCGGGCCAGACGGGCGGCAGCGCCGAGGGCGCCGGGCGAGGTGGCGAGCCGCTCGCCGACGAGGATCACGCCGGTCGCGTCGATCCCGAACTCGCTGTGGGTGACCAGCTGCTCGAGGGCTGCGGCCTCCTCACCGGGCACGGTCGGCACCAGGTGGCCGTTCATCTTGGTCAGTCCGCGCGAGGCGTACGGCGCCAGCGACACCACGCGGGTGCGGCTGTTGCGGGCCGCCTTGCGCAGGCGCAGGAAGATCGCTCCGGCCTCGTCCTCGGGCTCGAGGCCGGCCAGGACCACGGTCGAGGCGGACTCGAGGTCGGTGTACGACACCTCGTTGCTCAGCACCACCTCGCTCGCGAGGAACTCCGTCTCCTCGGCGGAGAGCGGGCGGGCGCGGAAGTCGATGTCGTTCGTGCCGAGCGCGACGCGGGCGAACTTGCTGTAGCCGTAGGCGTCCTCGGCCGTGACCCGGCCGCCGGTGAGGACGGCCGCGGGACCGGCGGCCTGCAGGCCGCGCGCAGCGACGGCGAACGCCTCGGTCCACGATGCGGGGCGCAGCGAGCCGTCCTCGTCGCGGACCTGCGGGTAGCCGAGCCGGTCGGGGGCGGCGGCGTACGTGAACGCGAAGCGGTCCTTGTCGGTGATCCACTCCTCGTTGACCTCGGGGTCGTTCCCGGCGAGGCGGCGCATCACGCGGCCGCGCCGGTGGTCGACCCGGATCGCCGAACCGCAGGCGTCGTGCTCGGCGACCGACGGACTGGAGACCAGGTCGAAGGGGCGGGAGCGGAAGCGGTAGTCGGCGCTGGTGAGCGCACCCACGGGGCAGATCTGGATGGTGTTGCCCGAGAAGTACGACTCGAAGGGCTCGTGCTCGTAGATGCCCACCTGCTGGAGGGCTCCACGCTCGATCATCTCGATGAACGGGTCACCGGCGATCTGCTCGGAGAAGCGGGTGCAGCGGGCACACAGCACGCAGCGCTCGCGGTCGAGGAGGACCTGTGCGGAGATGTTGATCGGCTTGGGGAAGGTGCGCTTGACGCCCTCGAACCGGCTCTCGCCGCGACCGTTGGTCATCGCCTGGTTCTGAAGCGGGCACTCGCCGCCCTTGTCGCAGACCGGGCAGTCCAGCGGGTGGTTGATGAGCAGGAACTCCATGACGCCCTGCTGCGCCTTGTCGGCCACCGGGCTCGTCGCCTGGGTGTTGACCACCATGCCCTCGGCGACGGTGATCGTGCAGGAGGCCTGCGGCTTGGGGAAGCCGCGGCCGTTGCCGGCGTCGGGGACGTCGACCAGGCACTGGCGGCACGCGCCGACCGGCGCGAGCAGCGGGTGGTCGCAGAAGCGCGGGATCTGGACGCCGACCTGCTCGGCGGCGCGGATGACCAGGGTGTCCTTGGGGACACTGACCTGGACGCCGTCGATGGTGAGCGAGACCAGGTCCTCGGTCTGGTCCACCTCGGTCGAGGTGGGCGAGACCTTCTCGGGAGTCGTCGTCATGCCGGGGCTCCAACGGTCGCGAAGACGGTCGAGGCGGCCGGGTCGAACGGGCAGCCGCCGTGGCTGAGGTGGGCGAGGTACTCGTCGCGGAAGTACTGGATCGAGCTCGAGATCGGGCTGGTCGCGCCGTCCCCGAGCGCGCAGAACGCGCGGCCGAGGATGTTGTCGCACTGGTCGAGGAGCAGGTCGAGGTCGGCCTCGGTGCCCTGCCCGTTCTCGAGCGCGGCCAGGGTCTGCGCGAGCCACCAGGTGCCCTCGCGACACGGCGTGCACTTGCCGCACGACTCGTGCTTGTAGAACTCGGTCCAGCGCAGCACCGCGCGGACCACGCAGGTGGTCTCGTCGAACAGCTGGAGCGCACGGGTGCCGAGCATCGAGCCGACCCCGGCGACGCCCTCGAAGTCGAGGGGTACGTCGAGGTGCTCGGCGGTCAGCAGCGGGGTGCTGGAGCCGCCGGGGGTCCAGAACTTCAGCTCGTGGCCCTCGCGCATGCCACCGGCCAGGTCGATCAGCTGGCGCAGGGTGATCCCGAGGGGTGCTTCGTACTGACCGGGCTTCGTGACGTGCCCGGACAGCGAGAAGATGCCGTAGCCCTTGGACTTCTCGGTCCCCATCGAGGCGAACCAGGCGTGCCCGTTGGCGATGATGCTGGGCACCGACGCGATCGACTCGACGTTGTTGATGACGGTCGGGCTGGCGTAGAGCCCGGCCACCGCCGGGAAGGGCGGGCGCAGGCGGGGTTGGCCGCGACGACCCTCCAGGGAGTCGAGGAGCGCGGTCTCCTCGCCACAGATGTAGGCGCCGGCCCCGGCGTGCACGACCAGGTCGAGGTCGTAGCCGGACCCGTGGATGTTCTTGCCGAGGTGACCGGCCAGGTAGGCCTCCTGCACGGCGCGCTGCAGACGGCGTACGACGTGGAGGACCTCGCCGCGGACGTAGATGAACGCGGTGTTCGCGCGGATGGCGTAGGAGCTGATGACGACGCCCTCGATGAGCGTGTGCGGGCTCGCCATCATCAGCGGGACGTCCTTGCACGTGCCCGGCTCGGACTCGTCGGCGTTCACGACGAGGTACTTCGGCCTGGGGTTGTCCTGCGGGATGAAGCCCCACTTCATGCCGGTCGGGAAGCCGGCGCCGCCGCGGCCGCGCAGGCCGGACTCCTTGACCTCCTCGATCACGGCCTCGGGCTTCATCGCGAGCGCCTTCTTGAGCGCGCCGTAGCCGCCGCCGGACTCGTACGACGCCAGCGTCCAGCTGCGCTCGACGTCCCAGTTGTCGGTGAGGACCGGGGTCAACATGTCCGTCACTTGCCCTCCACCTGCTTGGTCTCGGTCCGGGGCGCCGTCCAGCCCTTCTCCCGGGCGATCTCCAGGCCGACCAGCGAGGCGTGGCCCGCGGACGGGCCCTCGTCGGCGCGATCGTCGGGGAACCCGGCGAGCACCCGCTCGGCCTCGCGCCAGGTGCAGAGCCGCGGGCCGCGGGTCGAGGTGACCTCGACGCCGGAGCGCAGGTCGTCGACGAGCTGGGTCGCCGACTCGGGGGTCATGTTGTCCATGAACTCCCAGTTGACGGTCATCACGGGGGCGTAGTCGCAGGCCGCGTTGCACTCGATGTGCTCGAGGGTGATCTTGCCGTCGTCGGTCGTCTCGTCGTTGCCCACGTCGAGGTGGTCCTTGAGCCGCTCGAAGATCGCGTCGCCGCCCATCACCGCGCAGAGCGTGTTGGTGCAGACGCCGACGTGGTAGTCGCCGACCGGCTTGCGCTTGTACATCGTGTAGAACGTCGCGACGCCGCTGACCTCGGCCGCGGAGATGTCGAGGATGTCCGCGCACGCCTCGATCCCCTCGGGCGTGATCCGACCCTCCGCCGCCTGCACGAGGTGCAGCATCGGCAGCAGGCCGGAGCGCGGCTGCGGGTAGCGGGCCGCGATCGCCGCCAGCTCGTCGTACGTCGTCTTGTCCATGCTCTGCCCATCGTTCGCTGCGCTCATCGGTCCACGCCTCCCATGACGGGGTCGATCGAGGCGATCGCGACGATCACGTCGGCGACCATGCCGCCCTCGCTCATCACGCTCGTGGCCTGCAGGTTCGTGAACGACGGGTCCCGGAAGTGGGCCCGGAACGGCTTCGTGCCACCGTCGGAGACGACGTGGGCGCCCAGCTCGCCGCGGGGCGACTCGACCGGGACGTAGGCCTGGCCGACGGGGACCCGGAAGCCCTCGGTGACCAGCTTGAAGTGGTGGATCAGCGCCTCCATCGACTCGCCCATGATGTGGCGGATGTGGTCGAGGCTGTTGCCCATCCCGTCGCTGCCGATCGCGAGCTGGCTCGGCCAGGCGATCTTCTTGTCGCCGACCATCACCGGTGCGCCCTCGAGCCCGGCGAGGCGCTCGGCCGCCTGCTCGACGATCTTGAGCGACTCGGCCATCTCGGCCAGCCGGATCCGGAAGCGACCGTAGGAGTCGCAGGTGTCCCAGGTCTGGACCTCGAAGTCGTAGTCCTCGTAGCCGGAGTACGGCTGGGTCTTGCGCAGGTCCCACGGGTAGCCGGTGCTGCGCAGCACCGGACCGGTGATGCCGAGCGCCAGGCAGCCGGCGAGGTCGAGGTGGCCGACGTCGACGAGGCGGGCCTTGAAGATCGGGTTGGCGTTGCAGAGCGCGGCGTACTCGGGGAGGCGCTTCTTCATCAGCGCGACGAAGTCACGGATCTCGTCGAGGGCTCCCGGGGGCAGGTCCTGCGCGACGCCACCGGGGCGGATGAACGCGTGGTTCATGCGCAGGCCGGTGATCAGCTCGAACAGGTCCAGGACCAGCTCGCGCTCGCGGAAGCCGATCGTCATCACGGTGAGCGCGCCGATCTCCATGCCGCCGGTCGCGATGCAGACCAGGTGGGAGGAGATGCGGTTGAGCTCCATGAGGAGGACCCGCATGACCTGGGCCTTCTCCGGGATGTCGTCCTCGATGTCGAGCAGCCGCTCGGTGCCGAGGGCGTAGGTCATCTCGTTGTAGAACGGGGAGAGGTAGTCCATCCGGGTGCAGAACGTGGTGCCCTGGACCCAGGAGCGGTACTCCATGTTCTTCTCGATGCCCGTGTGCAGGTAGCCGATGCCGCAGCGGGCCTCGGTGACCGTCTCGCCCTCGAGCTCGAGGATCAGCCGGAGCACGCCGTGGGTCGAGGGGTGCTGCGGGCCCATGTTGACCACGACCCGCTCGTCGGCCTCCTCGGAGAGCCCCTCGACGATCGAGTCCCAGTCCTGACCGGTGACCGTGAAGACCTTGCCCTCGGTGGTCTCGGACGGGCCCGCGTAGATGTCGTTCACCATTAGCTGTAGGACCTCCGCTGGTCCGGCGGCGGGATGGAGCCGCCCTTGTACTCGACGGGGATGCCGCCCAAGGGGTAGTCCTTGCG
The DNA here is from genome assembly GCA_035759395.1 of Nocardioides sp. GTDB lineage: Bacteria > Actinomycetota > Actinomycetes > Propionibacteriales > Nocardioidaceae > Nocardioides. The sequence goes on along the minus strand of DASTUX010000027.1, from coordinate 2,768 downwards.
CTGCGGGTGGCCGGGCCAGTCGTCCGGCATCAGGATCCGGGTGAGGGCCGGGTGGCCGTCGAAGACGATCCCGAACATGTCGTAGGTCTCGCGCTCGTGCCAGTCGTTCGTGGGGTAGATCGCCACGATCGACGGAATGTGCGGGTCGGCGTCGGGCGCGCTCACCTCGACCCGGATCCGGCGGTTGTGGGTCATCGAGAGCAGGTGGTAGACCGCGTGCAGCTCGTGGCCGGTCTCGTCGGGGTAGTGCACCCCGCTGACGCCGGCGCAGAACTCGAAGCGCAGCTTCTCGTCGTCGCGCAGCGTCTGGGCGACCGCCACGAGGTCCTCGCGACGGACGTGGAACGTGATCTCGCCGCGGTGGATGACGACCCGCTCGATCGCGGTCTGCAGGCCGCTCTCGTGCAGCCGCGCCTCGAGGGCATCGGCCACCTCGTCGTGCCAGCCGCCGTACGGCCGCTGCGCGCCCGCGGGGTAGACGATCGGGGCGACCAGGCCGCCGTACCCGCTGGTGTCACCGCTGCCCCGGACGCCGAACATGCCCTGACGCGTGCCGGCCTGCCGCACCTCGCCGGTCGGGGAGGGGACGTTCACGGCGGACTGCTCGACGGCCGGCTGCTCCACGGCAGGGGTCGGGCCGACCGGCGCCTTCTTCTCGTCGCTCACCTCAGCAGACCCTTCATGTCGGAGGTCGGGAGGGCCTGCAGCGCAATGGTCTCGCGCTCCACGACCTCGTTGCGGCGGTTGACGCCGAGCTTGGTGCTCTGGACCTGGTCGTGCAGCTTGAGGATCGCGTCGATGAGCATCTCGGGGCGCGGCGGGCAGCCCGGGAGGTACATGTCGACCGGGACGACGTGGTCGACGCCCTGGACGATCGCGTAGTTGTTGAACATGCCGCCGCTGCTCGCACAGACGCCCATCGCGAGCACCCACTTGGGGTCGGGCATCTGGTCGTAGATCTGGCGCAGGACCGGGGCCATCTTCTGGCTCACCCGGCCGGCCACGATCATCAGGTCGGCCTGGCGCGGGCTGGCCCGGAAGACCTCCATGCCGAAGCGGGCCAGGTCGTACTTCGGGCCGCCGGTCGTCATCATCTCGATGGCGCAGCAGGCGAGGCCGAACGTCGCGGGCCAGAACGAGGCCTTGCGCATGTAGCCGGCGACGCCCTCGACGGTCGTCAGCAGGACGCCGCTGGGGAGCTTCTCTTCGATACCCATGTCTCAGTTACCTCTCTGAGGGTCGCGGGGCCTCAGTCCCACTCCAGGCCGCCTCTGCGCCAGACATACGCATACGCGACGAAGACGGTGGCGATGAAGACGACCATCTCGACCAGCCCGAAGAACCTCATGGCGTCGAAGTGGACCGCCCACGGGTACAGGAAGATGATCTCGATGTCGAAGACGATGAAGAGCATCGCGGTGATGTAGTACTTCACCGGGAACCGGCCGCCACCCACGGGCTGCGGCGTGGGCTCGATGCCACATTCGTAGGAGTCCAGCTTGGCCCGGTTGTAGCGCTTCGGGCCCACCGCGGCACTCATGACCACGGACCCGACCGCGAATCCTGCCGCGAGGAGGGCCAACGCCAGAACCGGCGTGTAGAGCTCCATGCCTCGGCTTCCTTCCTGTCACGTGCGCCCCGTTCCGGCGCACGGGCACGACCGGGATTGTGACCTTGTGAACTGAATCACTAAGTGGCGCGGGACACAGTGTGCCACTGCCCACAGTCGCCCGCACCCCGGGGTCAGCCCATGCCGAGTCGGCGCTACTGCAACGGCGTACGACGTCGAGTCGGCGTTACTGCAACGCCGGAGACCGTCGAGTCGGCGCTACTGCCGCGGCGTACGGCGCCGAGTCGGTCAAGCGAGAACGCCCCGAATGTCGGCGGCATGCTGGTCGAGCTCGGGGCGAGACGGGCTCTGGAACTGCGCCTCGATCTGGACCATCGTCGGGATGAAGCTCGGCCAGGTCCGTCGCATGCCGTCTCGGAACCACCAGGAGGTGGCCGGGCGTGGCGGGGCTGAGGTCCATGAAGGCCAGCGCCCGGTCGTCGTCGTACACGAGGCTCGACGGCAGGTCACCGGCCACGATCCGGCAGAACGCACAGGTCATGGCGACATGATGCCGGTGCGGCAACGCCGACTCGAGGCGCTCGGCTGGGACAGTAGCGCCAACTCGGCGGTCTCAGGCGGTGCAGTAGCGCCGACTCGGCTACTTCGTGGCGCGGTGGAGGGCGACGATGCCGCCGGAGAGGTTGCGCCACTCGGGGCGCTGCCAGCCGGCCTCGGCCACGAGGTCGGCGAGGCCCTGCTGGTCGGGCCAGGCGCGGATCGACTCGGCCAGGTAGACGTAGGCGTCCGGCGAGGACGAGACGCCGCGGGCGATCGCGGGGAGCGCCTTCATCAGGTACTCGAGGTAGACCGTGCGGAACGGCGACCAGGTCGGGTGGCTGAACTCGCAGACGACGAGCCGGCCGCCCGGCTTCGTGACCCGTCGCATCTCGCGCAGCCCGGCCAGCGGGTCGACGATGTTGCGCAGCCCGAACGAGATCGTGACCGCGTCGAAGGTGCCGTCCGCGAACGGCAGCCGGGTGCCGTCACCGGCCGTGAACGGCAGGTGCGGCCGAGCCTGCTTGCCGACCCGCAGCATGCCGAGCGAGAAGTCGCACGGCACGACGGTGGCACCCCGGTCGGCGAACGGCTGGCTCGAGGTGCCGGTGCCGGCGGCGAGGTCCAGCACGAGCTCACCCGGGCTCGGGTCGACCGCCTC
>DASTUX010000026.1:0-16386 GCA_035759395.1 Nocardioides sp. | reverse complement strand
TACGAGAACCGGCTGCTGCGGATCGGCAGCCCGCTGTTCCACTTCGGGATGCTCGGGGTGGTCGGCGGCCACGTGATCGGCCTGCTGGTGCCGCAGTCGTGGACCGACGCGGTGGGCATCAGCGAACACACGTACCACGTGGCCGCGGTCGGGGGCGGTCTCCTGGCCGGCGTGATGACGGTCGTGGGCATGGCGATCCTGATCTACCGTCGCCGCACGGTCGGCCCCGTCTTCTCCGCGACGACCCGGATGGACAAGGTGATGTACCTCTTCCTCGCCGTGGTGATCGTCCTGGGCATGTGGAACACCGTCGCCGGCTCGATCATGACCGTCGGCGGTGAGTACAACTACCGCGAGGGCGTCTCGGTCTGGTACCGCTCGTTCCTGGCCTTCCAGCCCGACGCCTCCCTGATGGGCGAAGCGCCGCTGGGCTTCCAGTTGCACGCGCTGGTGGCGTTCGGGCTCTTCGCGCTGTGGCCCTTCACCCGGCTGGTCCACGTGTTCAGCGCGCCACTGGGCTACCTGACTCGGCCCTACATCGTCTACCGCAGCCGCGACGACAGCCAGCTCGGCAGCCACCGGCCGCGTCGGGGCTGGGACCGGGTCGGCTGAGATGTGCGAGCACTGCGGCTGCCGCGGGGTCCTGCCGATCGCCGAGCTGATGGACGAGCACGCGGCCCTGCTCGACGAGGCCCACCACGTCCGGCGCGCCTTCGGCGCGGGGGACCTGCCGGCGGCGATGGCCCGCGTCGGGGTGCTGGTGTCGCACCTGTCAGCTCACGTGGGTCGTGAGGAGGCAGGCGTCTTCGCAGCGCTCAGGGCGCAAGGAGAGTTCGTGGACGAGATCGACCAGCTCGAGAGTGAGCACCGCGACTTCCATGCAGCCTGCGCGACGCTGCACGCGGATGCCCCTGACCTCGAGGAGCGGGTCGAACGCCTCCTCCACGACCTCGGCGAGCACGTGGAGCGCGAGGACCTCGGCATCTTCCCCGTCTCGGTCGTCACCCTGGGCGCAGCCGGTTGGGAGGTTGTCGAGCAGGCGCGTGTCGACGCGCCGAGCTTCCTCCATGTGACACCGTGAGACCCGTGGTCGACGACGACAGGCGTGCTCGGTTCGAGGAGCTGGCGCCCGCCCTGATGGAGCCCCTGCGACGGTTCCTGGCCCGCCGTACGGATGCCGCGACCGCGGACGACGTGCTGGCCGACACGCTCCTGGTCTGCTGGCGCCGGCTCGACGAGCTGCCCGCGGCGCCGCTGCCCTTCGCGTACGGCGTCGCCCGCAACTGCCTGGCGAACGCCGAGCGTGGCGCGCGTCGCCAGCAGCGGGTGGCCGCGAAGGTCGCCTCGGTCGACCCGCCGCGCGCGTCGACGCCCGGCCCCGGGGAGAAGGACCACCCCCTCGCCGACGCGCTGGAGCGCCTGCGACCCGACGACGCCGAGCTGCTGCGCCTCTGGGCGTGGGAGCAGCTCACGCCCGCCGAGATCGCCACCGTCCTGGACATCACCGCCAACGCGGCGAGCATCCGCCTGCACCGGGCCCGCGAGAAGCTGCGCGCCGAGCTGCGAAAGAACGCCCTCGTGTCCGGACATGAGGAGTCGAGAGAGGGGAGGAGCTCGTGACCGCCGACGGTTGGAACACTGACGACGAGCTGCGGGCCCGGTTGCACGCCGCGGACCCTGCCTCCTCCCTGCCCCCGGCCGACCCGTCCCGGGTGGCCCGACTCCTGGAGGACACCATGAGCAGCTCGAACGACGGCGACCTGATGACCCGGTCCCGCGAGACCGGCACCCACGGCCGCAACCCGCTGACCTGGCTGGTTGCTGCCGCCGCCGTGCTGCTCATCGCCGGGGCCGGTGCGTACGGACTGATGAACCGCGACACCGGCACGCCGGCTCCGGGCAGCACCACCGCGACCTCGACGGTCACGGAGCTGTCGGCGCCGGTCGCGAGCAGCGCCAAGTGCATGGTGCCCTCGGCCGAGGTGCTCGGCCAGCAGAGCCTTGCCTTCGAGGGAACCGTCCAGGAGGTCACCGACGGCAAGGTCGTGCTGAACCCCACGAACTTCTACGCCGGCGACGTCACCGACCTGGTCACGGTCACGGCCTCCACGGCGGACCTGCAGGCGCTGGTCGGCGCGGTCGACTTCCAGGAGGGCAAGAACTACCTGGTCTCGGCCAGCGACGGCCGGGTCTCGGTGTGCGGGCTGAGCGGGCCCTGGTCCGCCGACCTCGCCGCGCTCTACCAGGAGGCCTTCCCCGGGTGACGGTCGTCGGTCTCCTGCTCGCCGCCGGTGCCGGGAGCCGGATGGGCCGGCCCAAGGCGCTGGTCCGCGACGCCTCGGGGGAGCCCTGGCTGGTCCGAGGGGTCAGGGCCCTGCGCGACGGCGGCTGCGACTCGGTGAGCGTCGTCCTCGGTGCTTCGGCCGACGAGGCGGTCCTGCTGCTCGAGGGCAGCGGTGCTGCCGTCGTCCTCGCCGAGGACTGGACCGACGGCATGGCCGCCTCGCTCCGTGCAGGGCTGGCCTCGCTGGACGCCGGCGACGCCGAAGCCGCGGTCGTCAGCCTGGTCGACCTGCCCGACGTCGGCGCGGACGTCGTACGCCGGGTGGTCGGCGAGGGCGCCGGCCGGGCCACGCTCGCGCGGGCGACGTACGACGGAACCCCGGGCCACCCGGTGGTGATCGGTCGCGACCACTGGCGGGGAGTGCTCGAGACGGCGACCGGCGACCGCGGCGCCCGGGACTACCTCTCCTCCCGGCCGGTCGTCCCGGTGGAGTGCGGCGACCTCGCCACGGGCCACGACGTGGATCGTTGACCGACTCGCCAACCATCGGCCAACGCCGTGCCCCGTAGCCTTGTGGGCATGGAGCTCAAGTCCGCCGGCGACGTCGCCGCACGCCTCGGTCGGACGGGGTACCTCTGCGACGAGGAGCTCTCCACGGTGGCCTTCCTCGCGCTGCGGATGCAGCGCCCCTTGCTGCTCGAGGGTGAGCCCGGCACCGGCAAGACCGCACTGGCCGAGGCGCTCGCCGAGAGCCTCGAGCTGCCGCTGGTCAGGCTGCAGTGCTACGAGGGCATCGACGCCAGCCAGGCCCTCTACGACTGGGACTTCCCGCGCCAGATCCTGCACCTGCGCGCGATCGAGGCAGCCGCCGGTGCGTCCGGGCGCCCGGACGTCGAGGAGGCCGAGAAGAGCCTGTACGACGAGCGGTTCCTGCTGGCGCGCCCGGTCCTGGCCGCACTCCAGCAGAGCCCGGCCGTGCTGCTCGTCGACGAGGTGGACCGCGCTGACGACGAGTTCGAGGCGTTCCTGCTCGAGGTGCTGTCGACCTACCAGGTGACGATCCCCGAGCTCGGCACGGTCAAGGCCGCGACCCCGCCGATCGTCGTCCTCACCTCCAACCGCACCCGCGAGCTGCACGACGCGCTCAAGCGGCGGTGCCTCTACCACTGGATCGACCACCCGGGCCTCGAGCGCGAGGTGCAGATCGTCCGGTCGCGCGCCCCCGAGGTGTCGGAGACCCTCGGTCGCCAGGTCGTGGCCGTCGTGCAGCAGCTGCGCGACCGCGACGACCTGCAGAAGCCGCCCGGCGTCGCGGAGACGCTCGACTGGGCGCGGGCGCTGCACCACCTCGGAGCCGACGAGCTCGACCTCGCCACGGCGTCCGCGACCCTCGGTGCCCTCGTGAAGTACCGCGAGGACTCCGACCGGGTGCGTCAGGCGCTCGACCGGATGCTGAGCCCGTGATGTCCCCGACGGGCACGACCGTCCGGGACGCCGACGAGATCCTCCTCGGCTTCGCCCGCGCGCTGCGCTCCGCCGGCGTCCCGGTCACCCAGGACCGCGCCCACGGGTTCCTCGCAGCCGTCGCGCTGCTCGGCCTCGACGACCAGCGCGCGACGTACGTCGCGGGCCGGGCCACGCTCTGTGCCGGCCCGGACGACCTCGAGCGCTACGACCAGGTCTTCGAGGCCTACTTCAACGCCCGCGACGGGCTGCCCCGGTCCCGCCCGGCCCAGCCGTCGGCGCCGGCGTTCTCCGACCTCCCCGCCACCGACAAGACCGGCGAGGCGGACACCGCCGACGAGGTGGTCCGCGCGATGGCCAGCGCGACCGAGGTGCTCCGGCACCGTGACGTCGCCACCATGTCCGCGGCCGAGAAGCAGCGGCTGGCGGCGATGTTCGCGACCCTGCGCCCACGCCCGCCGCTGCGGCGTACCGCCCGGCACCGGCCCTGGCACCGCGGCGACGTCGACGCCTCCCGCACGCTGCGCGCCAGCCTGCGCCGGATGGGCGAGCCGGCCGAGATCTCCTGGCGTCGCCGCGGGGTGCGCCCGCGCCGCGTCGTCCTGCTGATCGACGTGTCCGGCTCGATGAGCGGGTACGCCGACCCGCTGCTGCGGCTCGCGCACCGGTTCACCCAGGTCGGCCGGGAGCGACGCGGTGTCGTCGAGACGTTCACGGTCGGCACGCGCCTCACACACCTCACCCGAGCGATGCGGCTGCGCGACGCCGAGCGCGCACTGGTCGCGGCGGGGGAGACCGTGCCCGACTGGTCCGGGGGGACCCGGCTGGGCGAGACGCTGCGCTTCTTCCTCGACCGGTGGGGCCAGCGCGGGATGGCACGCGGCGCGGTGGTCGTGGTCTTCAGCGACGGCTGGGAGCGCGGTGACCCGGCGCTGCTCGCCGACCAGATGGCCCGCCTGCACCGGGTCGCGCACCGGGTGGTCTGGGTGAACCCGCACCGCGGCAAGGCGGGCTACGAGGCGGTCCAGCAGGGCGTGCTGGCGGCGCTGCCCCACATCGACGACTTCGTGGCCGGCCACTCGCTGGCGACGTACGCCGACCTCGTCGAGGTGGTGGCCCGTGCGTGAGGTGCTGCCCGAGCTGCTCGCCTGGTGGCGCGCCGGCGCGACCGTCGGCGTCGGCACGGTCGTGGCGACGTTCCAGTCCGCGCCCCGCCCGCCCGGTGCCTCGATGCTCGTCGGACCCGACGGCACCGCGGTCGGCTCGGTGTCCGGCGGCTGCGTCGAGGGCGCGGTCTACGAGCTCGCCGAGTCCGTCGTCGGCACCGGGGAGCCGGTCCTCGAGCGGTACGGCGTCTCCGACGACGACGCGTTCGCCGTCGGCCTGACCTGCGGCGGCATCCTGGACGTCTTCGTCGAGAAGGTCAGCCGCGAGACCTTCCCCGAGCTGGAGGAGATCGCCGCCGACATCGAGGCGGGACGTCCGGTCGCCCTCGCCACCGTCATCGAGCACCCCGATCCCGCCTGGCTCGGCCGCCGCCTCGTCGTACGCCCCACCGAGATAGTCCGCGACGAGAATGTCGTGGATCCGGCCCAGGGACAGCAATCGCGTCACGGACTATCCCGATCGCTCGGCAGCACGCGGGCCGACGACGCGGTCCACGACGACGCGCTGGGGCTGCTCGCGGCGGGCCACAACGCGACGCTCACCTACGGTCCCGATGGCGAGCGGCGCGGCGAGGGGATGCGGGTCTTCGTGTGGGCGTTCGCGCCCAAGCCGCGGATGCTGGTCTTCGGAGCGATCGACTTCGCGGCGGCGGTGGCGCGGGTGGGTGCGTTCCTCGGTTACCACGTGACCGTGTGCGACGCCCGGCCCGTCTTCGCCACCAACAGCCGCTTCCCCGAGGCCGACGAGGTCGTCGTCGACTGGCCGCACCGCTACCTTGCCGCCGAGCGGGACGCCGGCCGGGTCGACTCCCGGACGGTCATCACCGTGCTCACCCACGACCCGAAGTTCGACGTACCCCTGCTCGAGGTCGCGCTCCGGCTCCCGGAGGTGGCGTACGTCGGCGCGATGGGGTCGCGACGCACGCACGACGACCGGATGGCGCGGCTGCGTGAGGCCGGGCTCACCGAGGACGAGCTGGGCCGGCTGTCGTCCCCGATCGGCCTCGACCTGGGCGCACGCACGCCGGAGGAGACCGCGATCAGCATCGCGGCCGAGATCATCGCGGGACGCTGGGGCGGCACCGGTCTCCCGCTCGCGGCGACCGACGGCCGCATCCACGACGGCGAACGCTGACCCCACATCGAGGAGGCACCACATGCACGCGACGAGCCTGACCGAGGCCGCGGAGCAGCAGCTGGCCGAGGCACGGACGCTGTCCAGCGGGCGCACTGCCGTCACCCTCCACGGTGGGCGTGAGCACGCCCTGCGCCAGACGCTCATCGCCCTGGCCGAGGGGCACGCCCTCGGCGATCACGAGAGCCCCGGGGAGGCGACCCTGCAGGTGATCGTCGGGCGCGTGCGCCTGGCCACTGGTGACGACGCGTGGGAGGGCGCCGCGGGTGACCTCCTGGTCATCCCCCCGGAGCGTCACGACCTGACCGCGCTGACGGACTGCGCCGTCCTGCTGACCGTGTCCACGCAGCCCGCCGGCTGAGGCCGGGCTCCCGACGCTCGGGGGAGCCCGAGATGGTGTGACGCACGCCACCGCCCCGGTGTTACCTTGACGAGACAGTCCGGACCGGGAGTCGTGATGGCGCGCAACGAGCTGCACTCGCGCAGGGTCGACGCCGTGCGCGCCTGGACATCGTTCGTCGAGAACGGCGACGCCGCCGAGCCGACCGTCCGCCCCGAGATCCTCAGCAGCTGGACCCGCTCCGGCGCCGCGATCTCCCCGGACGTCCGCGAGGCGCCGCTGGCCGACGAGGGCGAGATCCACGATTTCTGGCAGGGCTCGCCGCTGCAGACCGCGGTCGCCCGGGTCGAGGCCGAGCTGCGCCGCACCTGCGAGGACGGCGACCTCGTCGTCGCGGTCACTGACGCGCAGACCCGGATCCTCTGGACGTACGGCGGCCGCGTGATGCGGCGCAAGGCGGAGACGGTCAACTTCGTGGCCGGCGGCCGCTGGGACGACCAGAGCGTCGGAACCAACGCGCTCGACCTCGCCAACCGGCTGGACCGGCCGGCCATGGTGTTCAGCGCCGAGCACTACGCCCCGATCGTCCACAACTGGGTCTGCTGGGCCGCACCCGTGCACGACCCGGCCACCGGACGCCAGCTCGGCGTGCTCGACCTCTCCACCACCTGGGACCGCACCCACCCGATCGGGCTCGCGACGGCCCGGGTGATGGCGCGGCTGATCGAGACGGCGATGCCGCGCTCGCGCCGAGGCGCCCTGTTCGTCGACGACACCGGCGAGCCCGGCCTGGTGATGACCCTGCTCGGCACGGCGGAGACCCGCCTCGACGGCCAGCGGCTGCTCCTCAACCGCCGGCAGACCGAGGTGCTCGCGCTCCTCGCCATGCACCCGGAGGGACTCTCCCTGGAGCACCTGCACGCGCTCGTCTACGGCGACCAGGCGGTCACGCTCTCGACGCTGAAGGCCGAGGTGTCCCACCTGCGCGCGGCGCTCGGTGGCCAGCTCTCCTCGCGCCCCTACCGGCTCCCGATGCCGGTGCTGACCGACGTGGACCAGGTCCTCGCCCTGCTGCGCCGCGGCGAGGTCGGCGCCGCCGTCGAGGCGTACGGCGGCGACCTGCTGCCCGGCACCAACTCGCCGGCCCTGGGGGAGCTCGCCGAGTACGTCGCCGTCGCGGTCCGCGAGGCGCTGCTGGCCGACCCGCAGCCCGACGCGGTGGTCCGCTACAGCGAGCTGGCGCCGTACGACACCGAGGTGGTCGAGGTCTGCCTGGCGGCTCTCGGCACCCGGCCGCACCCCGCCGTCCCCCTGCTCAAGGGGCGGCTGGCGGTGGCCCGGAGCTGAGCTCCAACCTTTGGCCAACCGTGGCTCCCTAACGTGAGGGGCATCACAGGTCCGGCCCGTGTCAGGCGAGCCGGCGCGCCAGCCCGAGGGAGTCGTCCATGACCCGGATCAGCCTCACCGTCGACGGAGCGCAGGTCTCCGACGACGTCGAACCGCGGATGCTGCTCGTGCAGTACCTGCGCGAGCGTCTCGGCAAGACCGGCACGGTCATCGGCTGCGACACCAGCAACTGCGGCGCCTGCACCGTCCACCTCGACGGCCTGAGCGTGAAGTCCTGCAACGTGCTCGCGGTGCAGGCCGACGGTTCCGAGGTCACCACCATCGAGGGGCTGGCCACGGACGGCACGCTGCACCAGGTCCAGGAGTCGTTCCGCGAGTGCCACGGACTGCAGTGTGGCTTCTGCACGCCGGGGATGATCATGCAGAGCGTCGACCTGCTCCGGGAGAACCCGCACCCCTCCGAGGACGAGATCCGGCTCGGGCTCGAGGGCAACCTCTGTCGCTGCACCGGCTACCACAACATCGTGAAGGCCGTTCAGCACGCGGCGGCCGCAGGCGGTGCGTCATGACCGCCACGCAGGAACGGCCGTCCGCCGAGATCGGGCAGAGCCGGCGCCGCAAGGAGGACCAGCGGCTGATCACCGGCCGCACCAGGTGGACCGACAACATCCAGCTGCCCGGCATGCTCCACATCGCGATGGTCCGCAGCCCGTTCGCCCACGCGACGATCACGAACATCGACACCAGCGAGGCGTTGGCCGCGACCAACGTCGTGACGGTGCTGACCGGGGCCGACCTCGCCGCCGAGCAGGGCACGCTCCCGACGGCATGGAACATCACGACCGACCAGAAGGCAGCGGCGCACCTGCCGGTCGCCGTCGAGCGGGTGGCGTTCGCGGGCGAGATCGTCGCGATCGTGGTGGCCCGGTCGGCCGCCGAGGCGCGTGACGCGGCCGAGCTGGTGGACGTCGACTACGAGGAGCTCCCGGCAGTCCTCGACCTGAAGAAGGCCGCGACCGACGAGGTGCTCGCCCATCCCGACCTCGGCACCAACAAGTCGGCGTTCTGGCAGTTCGACTCGGCCGGCGCGGGCACCGGGACCAGCGTCGACGACGCGATCGCCGAGGCCCGTGCCAACGGCATCCTGATCGAGCGGGAGTACCGCCAGCAACGGTTGATCCCTGCGTTCATGGAGCCCCGCTCGTTCGTGTGCGACCCGACCGGGGAGCAGCTCACGCTCTGGTCCTCGACGCAGATCCCGCACATCACCCGGTTCTTCCTGGCCGTCGTGCTGGGCATCCCCGAGAACAAGATCCGGGTGATCGCCCCCGACGTCGGCGGCGGCTTCGGGGGCAAGCTCCAGTTCGTCGCCGAGGAGATCATCGCCGTCCTGGTGGCGCGGCGTACCGGCAAGCCGTGCAAGTTCACCGAGACCCGCTCCGAGTCGCTGATGACCGCGCACCACGGCCGCGACCAGTGGCAGACGCTGACCCTTGCGGCCACCAAGGACGGCACCGTCACCGGCCTGAAGGTGGACCTGCTCTGCGACCTCGGCGCCTACGCCGGGACCGTCGGCGGCGGCGTGCCGATCCTCGGTGCCTTCATGTTCAACGCGATCTACAAGTTCCCCGCCTACCAGTTCAACTGCACCAACCTCTTCACGAACAAGACGCTGACGGACGCCTACCGCGGCGCCGGCCGCCCCGAGGCCACCTTCGCGATCGAGCGGTTGATGGACGAGCTCGCCGTCGAGGTGGGCGTGGACCCGCTCGAGATCCGCGAGAAGAACTGGATCACGCACGAGGAGTTCCCGTTCACGAGCGTGTGCGGACTGGTCTACGACTCCGGCAACTACGAGGCGGCCACCGCCAAGGCCAAGGAGATGTTCGGGTACGACGAGCTGCGGGCCGAGCAGCGACGGCGGCGCGAGTCCGGTGACCCGGTCCAGCTCGGGATCGGCATCTCGACCTTCACCGAGATGTGCGGCCTGGCTCCCTCACGGGTCCTCGGCTCGCTCAACTACGGCGCTGGTGGCTGGGAGCACGCGGCGATCCGGATGCTGCCGACCGGCAAGGTCGAGGTCATCACGGGAATCTCGCCGCACGGCCAGGGGCACGAGACGGCGCTGTCCCAGATCGTCGCCGACCGGCTCGGGGTCGCGTTCGAGGACGTCGAGGTGCTGCACGGCGACACCCAGATCTCCCACAAGGGCATGGACACCTACGGCTCCCGGTCGCTGGTGGTCGGCGGCGAGGCCGTCGTACGCGCGGCCGACAAGGTCATCGAGCGCGCGAAGCCGATCGCGGCACACCTGCTCGAGGCATCCGTCGACGACATCGAGTTCTCCGGCGGCCGGTTCGGCGTCAGGGGCACCGACAAGGGCCTCGCCATCGGCGAGATCGCGCTCGCGTCGTTCGCCGCGCACAACCTCCCCGACGGGGTCGAGCCCGGCCTCGACGCCGACGCCACCTTCGACCCCGACTCGTTCTCGTTCCCACACGGCACCCACCTGTGTGCCGTCGAGATCGACACCGAGACAGGTGGCGTGACGATGCGGAAGTACGTCTGCGTCGACGACATCGGCAACATCGTCAACCCGATGATCGTCGCCGGACAGGTCCACGGCGGGCTCGTCCAGGGCATCGCGCAGGCGTTGTTCGAGGAGGCGGTGCACGACGACGCCGGCACGCTGGTCTCCGGTTCGTTCGTCGACTACCTGGTGCCGACCGCGGCGGACACGATCAGCTTCGACATCGAGCACACCACCTCGCCGTCGACGAACACCATGCTCGGCACCAAGGGCGTGGGGGAGGCGGGCACGATCGCCTCGACGCCCGCGGTCGTCAACGCGGTCGTGGACGCGATCCGGCACTTCGGCGTGAACGACGTACGGATGCCGTGCACCCCCGAACGCATCTGGAGGGCGATCCACTCCCGGGACGGCGGCGACGGCACGCCGGGCGCCGCGATGCCGCACTTCAGTGAGGAAGAGCCCGGCCGGGACAGCGTGGAAGGAGCGGACCAATGATCCCCGCACAGTTCGACTACCTGGCCCCGACCTCGGTCGAGGAGGCGCTCGCGGCGCTCGCCGAGCACGGCGACGAGGCGAAGATCCTGGCCGGCGGCCAGAGCCTGCTGCCGGTCCTGCGGATGCGCCTCAACGCCCCGGAGTTCGTCATCGACCTGGGCCGCATCGACGCCCTGCGCGGGGTGCGCGACGACGGCGACGCGATCGTCATCGGGGCGATGACCCAGCACTCCGTCGTCGGCTCCGACCCGCTGGTCGCCGAGCACGCTGCGCTGATCAGCAAGGCGGTGGAGCACCTCGCCGACGCGCAGATCCGCCACCGGGGCACGTTCGGTGGCGCCCTCGCCCACGCCGATCCGGCGGGGGACCTCGGCGCGCCTGCCCTGGCGCTGGGGGCGGAGTTCGTGATCGCCGGCACCGGTGGCACCCGCACCGTGCCGGCCGACGACTTCTTCGTCGACCTCTTCGAGACCGCGATCGGCGAGGACGAGATCCTCACCGAGGTCCGGATCCCCAAGCACACCGGCTGGGGCGCCCACTACGAGAAGTTCGTCCGGGTCGCCCACCAGTGGCCGATCGTCGCCGTGGCCGCAACGGTCCGCGTCGACGGTGGCACCATCGCGGAGGCCCGGATCGGACTCACCAACATGGGCTCGACGCCGCTGCGGGCACGGGCCGTCGAGGAGGCCCTCGCCGGGCAGCCCGCAACAGAGGACGCCGTACGCTCCGCCGCCGCGAAGGCCGCCGACGGGGCGAACCCGCCGTCGGACCTGAACGGTGACGCCGACTACCGCCGGCACCTCGCCACCGTCCTCACCCGACGTGCCGTGCTCGCCGCGGCAGGTGGCTGACGCATGGACCTGACCCACCGCTTCACCGTGCCCACCTCGGTCGAGGAGACCTGGGCGCACTTCCAGGACATCGCCTCGGTGGCAGAGTGCTTCCCGGGCGCGACGGTCACCGCGGTCGAGGGCGACACCTTCCAGGGGTCGTGCAAGGTCAAGCTCGGGCCGATCGCCCTCGTCTACACCGGTTCCGGCACCTTCCTCGAGAAGGACGAGCAGGAGCACCGGTTCGTGGTCGAGGCGAAGGGCAAGGACAAGCGCGGGAACGGTACGGCGGGCGCGACGGTCACCTTGACCATGGCCGACGCCGCGGCCGGAGGTGGCGCCACCGACGTGCAGGTGGTCACCGACCTCGCGATCACCGGGAAGCCGGCCCAGTTCGGACGCGGCGTGATGCAGGACGTGTCCGACAAGCTCCTCGGCCAGTTCGTCTCCTGCCTCGAGACCCGGCTCGCCGGAGGAGCCCCCGAGCCCTCCGGCGAGTCTGGCCCCACGTCGGCCCCGGGCGAGCAGTCGGACGCGGCGGCACCCGCCGTCGACGCGCCGCCGGTGTCCGTGGGTCCGGCTCCCGCAGCACAGCGGGAGGCCCCGGCTGCCCCGCACACGGAACGGGACGACTCCCTCGACCTCGGGGCAACCGTGCTGCCGATCCTGGCCAGGACCTACTGGAAGCAGGGCGTGGCCGTGCTGGGCGTGCTGGCGCTCGTCATCTGGTGGTTGGCGTCGCGCGACTGAAGGTCAGTCGAGGGAACCGCTGGGGGCTCCGGTCGGCGTGGGCACGAAGACCGGTTCCTCGGCGTCCGCGGCGGTGGGTGCGCGCACGCCGTTCACCCCGGGCGGCAGCTGCGGCTCGACCCGGAGCACGGCGTACGCGCCCACGAGCAGCGACCCGATGACCAGGGACGCGATCCACGTGGAGCCCAGGCCGTGGCCGATCAGCGCGCCCGAGATCGGGGGCGCGATGATCGCCGCGAGCTGGAACGCACCGGAGCTGAGCGCGTTGTAGCGACCGCGCAGGTGGTCGGGGGCGAGGTCGTTGACCAGCGCCGGGACCGTCGGCTGCATGAGCGTCTCGCCGAGCGCGAAGACCGAGGCGCAGGCCGCCACGAGCAGGGTGGCGCCGACGGTGCCGGACACCAGCCCGGAGCCGCCCAGCAGGACCCAGGAGAGCGCCCACAGCACGCCCATGACCGCGATCACGCGGGTCCGGCGGTGGCCCTCGATCCGGCGCAGCACGACGAGCTGGAGCAGCACGATCACGAGCGTGTTGGCCGCGAACGCCAGGCCGAGCCCCTGCGTGGACACCTGTCCGACCGCACGGGCGAACGCGGGCATCCCGACGTTGAGCTGGCTGTAGCCGACGAACGAGGACAGGAAGCCCAGCAGCATCAGTGAGGCGACGGCCGGCCGTCGCATCACCTCGAGGTAGCCCGCGGCCGGGTGCTCGTCGGCGTCGTGGGTCGGACGTCCGGCCACGTGGCTCAGCGGGACGAGGAGCAGGAAGATCGCCGGCAGGTAGCTGGCCGCGTCGGCGAGGTAGACCGTCTGGAACGTGCCCAGCCGCTCGACGTCCACGAAGACACCGCCGAGCAGTCCGCCGATCCCGATCCCGAGGTTGAGCAGGGTGAAGTTGACCCCGAAGTACCGCTGCCGAAGACCGGTCGGGACCACCGCGGCGATGAAGCTCTGCGCGGCAGGCCACGAGACCCCGAACGCCACTCCGGACAGGACCAGGCCCGCCCCGGCCATCGCGAGCGTGGAGGAGAACGCCAGCACGACGTTGCCGACCACGAGCAGCCACAGGGACGCGAGCAGGATCCGGCGGGCGCCCAGCCGGTCGATGGCCGAGCCGCCGGGGCCGACGACCAGGAACCCGACCAGGGGAGGGAGGGCGAGCAGGAGGCCCACGTCGCTCAGCGCGAAGCCGCGCACCTCGTGCAGGTAGACGACGTGGAAGGGCAGGACCAGGCCGGTGCCGAGGAACTCGAAGACGACGACCGAGAGCAGCAGCTTGCCCTCGCGGGGCAGGTCGTGCCAGAAGGAGGAGAGGGTGGGGGGACGGGGCTCGCTGACGGTGCTCATCGCGGAGAAGTCTCCCAGTCGGCACCGACAGTCGGCACATGGTTTTCGGGTGCCGGTGAGGTGTCTCAGAACACGTTGAGCGGCCGGAACTGCACCGAGATCCGGGGACCGGCGTGGGCCACCTTGGGCACGGCGTGCTCCCAGGTGCGCTGGCACGAGCCGCCCATGACGACCAGGTCCCCGTGGGCCATCTCGATCGCGATCGTCTCCCCACCGGCGCCGGCCTCCCGGCGCGGCCGGAGCACCAGCCGACGCGGGTCCCCGAACGACAGGATGGCGACCATGGTGTCCTCGCTGCGGCCACGCCCGATCGTGTCGCCGTGCCAGGCGACGCTGTCGCGGCCATCGCGGTAGTAGCAGCACCCCGCGGTCACGAACGGCTCGCCCAGCTCGGGCAGGTAGTGCGCGGAGAGCGCCGTCCGGGCCTCCTCGAGCACGGGGTGCGGCAACGGCTCGCCGCCGGCGTACGTGTGGACCAGGCGCGGGACGTCGACGAGCCGGTCGTACATCTGACGTCGCTCGGCACGCCACGGGACGTCGGCGACGAGGGCCGCGAACGCCTCATCGGCGTCCGGCACCCAGGTCCGGTGCACCTCGACCCAGGCCCCGGCCGTGAGGTTCCGTCGCTCCAGACCGGTCAGGGAGATGGCGCCGCGGGCCGGCGCCTCGAAGAGTGAGCCCTGGAAGTCCACTCGCCCACACTACCAGCGAAAGTCGAACAGGTGTTCGACATGCGCGGGAGCGGTGTGCGGGTCGCTGCGTGATCCACTCCTGCGGAACGCGGGACGGGGCGTGGGTCGCTAACTTAGAGTGCGAGCGTGGACGAGGTGCTGCTTTCCGAGGGTCGTGCGCTCAAGCACGTCCAGGTGCGCGAGTACGTCCGCTCCCTCGTCACCGGTTCCGCGCCCGGATCGCCCGCTCCGTCGGAGCGCGAGCTGGTCCACCGGTTCGGTGTCGCGAGGATGACCGTCCGGCAGGCCATGGACGCGCTGGTCGTCGAGGGACTCCTCGAGCGCATCCCCGGACGCGGCACGTTCGTGGCGCGTCCGCGCCGCGTCGCCAGCCAGCTCACGAGCTTCACCGAGGAGATGTCACGCCGCGGTCTCCTCGGCGAGTCCCAGACCCTGATGGCCCGCCGCGAGCAGGCCGGTCCCGGCGTCGCCCGTGCCCTGAACGTCAGCGAAGGGGACTCGGTCATCCACTGGCGGCGACTCCGTCGCGCCGACGGCACCCCCATGTGCATCGAGGACGCCTACCTCAACGAGGTGCTGATCCCCGGCTTCCTGCAGACCGGCATGCCGACGAGCCTGTACGCCGCTCTCGACGCCCGCGGCCTGCGGCCGAGCTGGGCCGAGGACTCGATCACGGCCGACCTGGCCGGCGAGGACGAGGCGCCGCTGCTGGAGATCGAGGCCGGTGCCCCCGTGCTGCGCCACTCGCGCCGCGCATTCTCCGACGAGAAGGTCGTCGAGGTCTCCCGCTCGGTCTACCGGGCCGACCGGTTCACGCTCTTCGTCCAGCTGGGCCAGGAGAGCTGAGCTTCCCCAGTTCCGCGACCTCCTGACCCGTCTCCTCGCAGACCCAGACCGGGTCCGGACCGCCGAGGTCGGGCTGGATGTGCAGCGCGTGCGCCGGTGCGTCGCCGCAGTCGAGGCAGATCGGCCAGCGGCCGACCGTGTCGAAGAGGGCGTCCTGCACGTCCTGGGCGACCAGCCCCGCGACGTACACCTCGCCCTCGGGCCACTGCTCGGCCCACCACTGACGGTCGGAGACGGCGTCCTCGAGAGCCGACACCGCCGCGGCCGTCGCGTGGTGCCGGGCCTGCAGGTCGGCCAGCACGCGCGCGCGGGCCTCGAACAGCAGGGTGTCGTCCACAGCTCCATTGTGCCCGCGTTTCAAGGGCGGACCCTGCCGGGCAGGTCCTGAGCACCACCGCAGGGGCGGTGGGCGACCTCCAGGGGGACAGATGAGCGGGCTGCCGAGCGGGCTGGCACACGGCGTGGGCATCCGGATCGACGACTGGGGCGACCTGCGTGCGCTGCCGTCCGCGATGGACGACCTGGCCGCGCAGGGCGACGAGATCGTGCGCTACGCGACGACCTGGGTGTGCCAGCGGCGCGGCTTCGAGGCGAGCGAGGTCTGCGTCCTGCGACCGCTCGGCGAGGCGATGGAGCTGCTGGCCGAGGCGTTCGAGGCCGCGGGTCGCGAGTTCGCCGACCACTGGGCCGAGGTCCGGGCCGCCGTGGTCGCCACGACCGCGGACCTCGAGCGACACGACGACCAGGTGGCGGCGGCCGTCGCCGGGCTCGGCCGCGGGCTCGCGTCGTACCCGCTGGTGGCCTGAGATGCTGCTCGACCTCCAGCCCGTGCGCGCCGACCTCGGCGTCCCCGAGGCGTGCGACCGGGCGCTCGACCACGACGCGACGTTCACCGCCTGGGACCACACGTTCTCGACGCTGCGCGACGTGGTCAACCACGGCATCCGGCTCCTCAACCACGCCGGCGCCGGGCTCCGCGAGCTGCCCGGTGAGAGCCTCGAGGAGCTGCTGGTCCTGCCCCTGACCGGTGACTACGGGCGGATCCGGCAGAACGCCGACGCCTGTGGCCGGGTGCGACTCGCGCTGGACACCTGGGGTGGCAACTTCGCGCGGATCTCGCTCGGCCTCGACCCGCGGTGGGACGGCCTGGCCGCCGC
>DASTUX010000025.1:0-19446 GCA_035759395.1 Nocardioides sp. | reverse complement strand
GGACGCCGGGGCGCATCCGGACCCAGGCGCACAGCTCCTCGCCGTACTTCTCGTCGGGGACCCCGATCACCTGCACGTCCTCGATGTCCGGGTGGGTGTAGAGGAACTCCTCGATCTCGCGCGGGTAGATGTTCTCCCCGCCCCGGATCACCATGTCCTTGATCCGGCCGACGATGTTGCAGTAGCCGTCCTCGCGCATCTCGGCCAGGTCGCCGGTGTGCATCCAGCCGTCCCCGTCGATCGCCTCGGCGGTCTTCTCCGGGTCGTCCCAGTAGCCCAGCATCACGGAGTAGCCGCGGGTGCAGAGCTCGCCGGTGGTCCCCCGCTCCACCGTCTCGCCGGTGACCGGGTCGACGATCTTGACCTCGACGTGCGGGTGGACCCGCCCGATCGTGGCGGTACGCCGGTCGAGGTCGTCGTCCGCGCGGGTCTGGCACGAGACCGGGGAGGTCTCGGTCATGCCGTAGGCGATCGACACCTCGGCCATGTGCATCTCGTTGACGCAGCGCTTCATCACCTCGACCGGGCAGATCGAGCCGGCCATGATCCCGGTGCGCAGGCTCGAGAGGTCGTGCCCGGCGAAGCTCGGGTGGTTCTGCATCGCGATGAACATCGTCGGCACGCCGTACACGCCGGTGCACCGCTCCGCGGCGATCGTGCGCAGCGTGGCCTCGGGGTCGAAACCGGGCGCCGGGATCACCATCGTGGTGCCGTGACTGGTGCAGCCGAGGTTGGCCATCACCATCCCGAAGCAGTGGTAGAAGGGCACCGGGATGCAGAGCCGGTCGTTCTCGGTGAAGTTGATCAGCTCGGTCGTGAAGTAGCCGTTGTTGAGGATGTTGCGGTGGCTGAGCGTGGCGCCCTTGGGGTAGCCGGTGGTGCCGGACGTGTACTGGATGTTGATCGGGTCGCCCGGTGACAGCATGGCCATCCGCTCAGCCACGACCCCGTGGGGCTGGCCCTCACCCCCGGCCACCAGCTCGGCCCAGTCGTCGGTGTCGACGTAGACCGTGCGCTCGAGCGTCGGGCACTGGAGTGTGACCTCGTCGACCATCGCGCGGTAGTCGCTGGTCTTGAACGCGGACGCGGCGAAGAGCATCCGCAGTCCGCTCTGGTTGACGGCGTAGGCGAACTCGTGGGTGCGGTAGGACGGGTTGACGTTGACGAGGATGACGCCGACCTTGGCCGTGGCGTACTGCACCAGGGTCCACTCCGCGCAGTTCGGGGCCCAGATGCCGACCCGGTCCCCCGCGGCCAGGCCGGCGGCGACGAGGCCACGGGCGAGCGCGTCGACGTCGCGGTCGAGCTCGGCCCAGGTCCACCGGCGGCCGCTCGCCACCTCGACCAGCGCCTCGCGGTCGGGGTGCGCCGCGACCGTGCGCTCGAAGTTGGCTCCGATGGTCTCCTCGAGCAGTGCCGGCTCGAGCTCTCCTGCGGCGTAGGCCTCCATGACCGTCAAACCTAGAGGGCACCCCGCGAGGGCGAAAGGGAGGCGAGGTACGACGTCACCTGCTCGTCGCCCCAGCCGCGCGCCTCGCGCAGCCCGGTCTCGAGCATCGCGAGGTACGCCGGCGACGGGTCGGTGTGGTCGACCTGGTCGGCGCCGTGCGGCGAGGTGAACGTCAGCAGCGGGTCGTCGTCGTACCGTCCGACCTCGACGAGCGTCTCGTAGCGACCCGGCCCGACCGTGTGCCGCCCGCTGTCGAGCGGGTTGAGCACGACCTCCTCGAGCGGGTCGCCGGGCTGCGGGACCCGGTGCATCTCCTGGGCGGCGATGTCGGCGAACTGGCCCGCGGTCACGAGGTAGCCGCGGGCGGCGGTGAAGCCGGGACTGTCGTGGTCGTAGAACGCGACCCCGCCGCCCCACTGGGGTGACGTGCCGGCGAAGTAGGTGGTGCCGGGCAGGTCCACCGGCATGCTCCGCAGGGGAGGTCGGTCGTCCCGGGCCCCGGGATTCTCCCGGTTCCCGCCCGGGGGGCACCCACCCTCGAGGTAGCAGGCGAGGCGGTCCGACGACATGTTCGACCCGTAGCTGACGTACCAGACGTGCGACATGATCCGTCCACGGTAACCCGCTGCGCTGGTCGAGGTGCGAGGGCGTGAGCGCCTTCACACCTCAACCAGCGTGGGTCAGCCCAGGACCCGGTCGTGGCGCAGGGACGTGGCCCGGGTCTCCTTGGCGAAGAGCACCGCGACGATCGTGATCACCGAGGCGATCGCGACGTAGATGCCGACCGCCGTGGTGTTGCCGTCCGAGACGTCACCGAGCAGCTTCAGCGCGATGATCGGGGCCAGGGCGCCGGCGAAGATCGAGGCGAGCTGGTAGCCCACCGAGGCACCGGTGTAGCGGACCGACGTACCGAACAGCTCGGAGAAGAACGCCGCCTGCGGGGCGTACATGAACGAGTGCAGGACCAGGCCGACCACGACCGCGAACAGGATCTTCGACGGGTCGCCGGAGTCGAGCAGGTCGAAGAAGACGAACGTCCACACGCCCACACCGATGGCACCGGTCAGGTAGAGCGGGCGGCGGCCGACCTTGTCGGAAAGGGCGCCGATCGCGGGCACGACGAAGAACTGGATCGCCGCACCGATCACCAGCGCCTTGAGGATCACCGACTTCTCGAGCTCGAGGTACGTCGTGGCGTAGGCGAGCGAGATGACCGTGAAGATGTAGTAGCTGATGTTCTCGGCCATCCGCATGCCCATGGCCACGAAGACCTCGCGCGGGTACTCCTTGATGACCTCGAGGATCGGCATGCCGC
Source organism: Nocardioides sp. (assembly GCA_035759395.1). Lineage (GTDB taxonomy): Bacteria > Actinomycetota > Actinomycetes > Propionibacteriales > Nocardioidaceae > Nocardioides. Next base: position 16,681 of record DASTUX010000025.1, on the reverse strand, counting down.
GGTCGGCCGTCTGGATCTGGCCGTGCGCCTCCTGGAAGACCGGCGACTCCTCGATGGTCAGCCGCACCCACAGGCCGATCGCGACCAGCACGCCGCTCAGCAGGAACGGGATCCGCCAGCCCCAGTCGAGGAACGCGGCCTCGGACTGGACGGCGGCGAGCACCCAGAGGACGCCCGTGGCGAGCAGGTTGCCGAGCGGGACGCCCGCCTGCGGCCAGGACGACCAGAAGCCGCGGTTCTCGTCGCTGCCGTGCTCGGCGGCCATCAGCACCGCTCCGCCCCACTCGCCACCGACGGCGAAGCCCTGCAGCAGCCGGCAGAAGACCAGCAGCAGCGGGGCCGCGACGCCGATCTGGGCGTACGTCGGCAGCAGGCCGATCGCGAACGTCCCGATGCCCATGAGCAGCAGCGAGGCGACCAGCATCTTCTTGCGGCCGACCCGGTCACCGAAGTGACCGAAGATGATGCCGCCGAGCGGTCGCGCGGCGAAGCCGAGGGCGTACGTCATGAACGCGTAGAGCGTTCCCGTCGTGCCGCCGATCTCGCCGAAGAAGACCTCGCCGAAGACCAGGGCGGCAGCGGAGCCGAAGAGGAAGAAGTCGTACCACTCGGTCGCCGTGCCGATCAGGCTGGCGAAGACGACCTTGCCGATCGATCGGCTCCCCGGGTCGGTGCCCGGGGAGTGGGTCGAAGCTACGTGGGTGGTCATGCTGCTTCCTTTCGGTCGAGCCTGTTCGTGCGGGGGTGCTGCAGGTCGGGGGTCACGCGGCGGTCCAGCCGCCGTCGAGCAGGAACGAGGAGCCGGTGATCGAGGCGGCGCCGGCGCCGCAGAGGTAGCCGACCATCTCGGCGACCTCCTCGGGCTCGACGAGCCGCTTGACCGGGGTGCGCGCGAGCAGGACGTCGTCGAGGACGTCGTTCTCGGGGATGCCGTGGGTCTCGGCCTGGGCGGCGATCTGCCCCTCCACCAACGGGGTGCGCACGTAGCCGGGGCAGACGGTGTTGCTCGTGACGCCCTTGCCGGCGGCCTCGAGTGCGATCACCTTGGAGAGTCCCTCGAGGCCGTGCTTGGCACTGACGTAGGCCGACTTGTACGCCGAGGCGCGGTGGCCGTGGACGCTGGAGACGTGGACGATCCGGCCCCAGCCGCGCTCGTACATGCCGGGCAGCAGGCGGCGCGCCAACCGGAACGGCGCCTCGAGCATCAGGCGGTGGATCAGCGCGAACTTCTCGGGGTCGAACTCCTCGATCGGGGCGACGTGCTGGATCCCGGCGTTGTTCACGAGGATGTCGGCCCGGACGTCGAGCGCGTCGATCGCGGCCCCGTCGGTCAGGTCGATGCCGAGCGAGTCGCCGCCGATCCGGGCGGCCACCTTGGCGGCGCCCTCGTCGTCGCGGTCCAGGACCGTGACGCTGGCCCCGCGCTCGGCGAGCAGCGCGGCCACGGCCGCGCCGATGCCGCTCGCGCCGCCGGTCACGACGGCGGTGCGGCCGCTCAGCGCGGCACCGCCGTCGCGGACGGTTGTGAGGGGGGTCTCAGCCATGCCCTCGACGGTAGGCGCAGGGCGGCCGACCCAAGAACCGTTGCGGCCACCACAAAACGAGCGGAAATATGGCTCAGATCACCACAGGGCGCGCTCCAGGTCGGCCCACAGGTCCTCGACGCCCTCGAGGCCGACCGACACCCGCAGCAGCGCCTCGTCGGGCCGCGCCTCGGCCGCGACCGGCCGGTGGGTCAGGCCCGCCGGGTGCTGGATCAGGGTGTCCACCCCGCCCAGGGAGACCGCGTGGGTGATCAGCTCGCACCGTTGCGCCACCACGGCGGCCGCGTCGTACCCGCCGCGGAGCTCGAAGGCCAGCAGGCTGCCGGGGCCGGCCATCTGGGTGCCGACGAGGCCGAGCGGGTCGCACTCCTTCAGGCCGGGGTAGAGCACGCGCACGACCTGCGGGTGCTCGGCGAGCCGGTGGGCCAGCGTGGTGGCCGACTCCTGCTGCGCGCGGACCCGCAGCGGCAGGGTCTGCAGGCCACGGTGCAGCTCGTAGGCGGCGAGCGGATGGAGCACGCCGCCGGTGACGGCACGCACCTGGCGGATCCGGTTCACCCACTCCTCGCCACCCGCGACGACGCCGCCCATCACGTCGCCGTGACCGCCGAAGAACTTGGTGGCCGAGTGCAGGACGAGCGCGGCCCCGTGGTGGCAGGGCTGCTGCAGCACCGGGGTCGCGAAGGTGTTGTCGACCAGCACCGGCACGTCACCGGCCTGGGCGACGACGGCGGCGATGTCGACGAGGTCGACGGTGGGGTTGGCCGGCGTCTCGATCACCACCAGCCCGGTGTCGGGGCGGAGGGCGGCAGCGATGTCGTCGGGCCCGGTCCAGGTCACCTCGGTGGAGAGGATCCCGGAGGCGAGGACGTGGTCGGTGCCGCCGTACAAGGGCCGGACGCCGACCACGTGCGGACGGCCGGCAGCCACGGAGGCGACCAGCACGGCGCTGAGCGCGGCCATCCCGGAGGCGAACGCGACCGCTCCCTGGCACCCCTCGAGCGTCGCGACGGAGCGCTCGAGCCGGTCGACGTTGGGGTTCCAGAGCCGCTGGTAGACCAACGAGTCGCCGGCCCGGGGGCGGTGGCCCGTGGCGAGGTTCTCGTACGCCGAGCCGCCGTCGGCGATCGAGTCGAGCGGGTAGGTCGTCGACAGGTCGATCGGCGGGACGTGCACGCCGAGCCCGGTCAGGTCCTCGCGGCCCACGTGGACGGCGGTGGTGTCGAGGTGTGTCATGCACCCAACACTGGGATTCCGTGCGTGGAAGGGCAAGAGTCCCGCAGATTCCTCGATGAAATCCGTCTTGACAGAAGAACCGCGCAGGAACGGGCGGTAACGTGTCGCTCGTGCCGAAGGATGCTCCCCCGCTCCCGCCGGGCCCGCCGCCGCGCGCCCGCCCGCTCCTCGACGAGGTCGACCGCCGGATCGTGGCCGAGCTCCTGCGCGACGGGCGCACCCCCAACGTGGTCCTGGCCCGGGCAGCAGGGGTCGCGGAGTCGACCTGCCTGGCGCGGGTGCGCTCGCTGCGAGAGCGCGGCATCGTCACCGGGGTCACCGCCCAGGTCGATCTCGCCCGCCTCGGCCTGCCGGTCCAGGCCATGGTGGCGATCCGGTTCTCGGGCCACCTGCGGGCCGACGTCGACGCCTTCGCCGAGGAGGTCACCCGGCTGGCCGGGGTGATCGCCACCTACAACATCTCCGGCGGCAACGACTTCCTCGTGCACGTGGCGGCACCGACGCCCGAGGCCCTGCGCGACTTCGTCCTGGACAACCTGACCGGGCGGACCGGTGTCGTGCACGCCGAGACGAGCCTGGTCTTCCACGTCAACCGCGGCAGCAACATCCTGCCGACCGGCTGAGCCCGCCGCTCACCTGCTCCGGCGGAGCCGGTGGACCCGCAGGGCCAGCTGGACGTCCAGGCTGCGCCCCGGTTCGCGCCAGTCTGTGCCCAGCAGCTCCGCGATCCGCTCGAGCCGCTGGACCACGGTGTTGGGGTGCACGTGCAGGCGCGCCGCCGTGTCCTTGACCCGGCCACCGGTCGCGAACCACGCCTCCATGGACTCGACCAGGTGGGTCCCGCGCCGGGTGTCGTAGGCCAGGAGCGGTCCGAGGGTGGCCTCGACGTACTGCTCCAGCTCCACGGGGCCGTTCTCGCCCAGCAGCAACCGGGTGAGCCCCAGGCCCTGCGGATCGCTGACGTCACCCGTCCGGCCCAGCGTGACCAGGGCTTCGAGGCAGCGCCGCGCCTCGCCGTACGACGAGCGCAGAGACTCGGGAACGGCGACGTCCACCCCGATGGTCGCGGTGCCGCCGAGCTGGGCGATCGCGGCGCGGAGGCGGCGGCCCGTGTCGAGCGGGTCGTCGGAGGGCAGCAGCAGCACGACCACCCCGCGGTGCTCGCCGGCGAGTCCGCCCTGCGCGGCCGCGAGCCCGGCTGCCGCGCGGACCGCGGCATGGCGTTCGACGCCCTCGGCGGCGGCCACCACGATCGCGAGCGGCGGCTCGAGCGACACCCGCTGCCGCCGGGCGCGCTCGCGCAGCAGCGGGTCGGGGGCCGTGCCCTCGAGCAGGTCGATGAGGAGCTCCCCGCCGAGGCGTTCCTCGGTCTCGGCGACCGTCCGGGCGAACAGCAGCACGAGCGCGGTGACCAGCGCCCCACGCTCGAGGGTGCGGCGCTCGGCCTGCAGCAGCGGGCGCTCGCGGCCGTGCAGCACCAGGGTCGCCACGTGCTCGGTGCCGGCGCGGGCGGCGGCGACGAACATGCCGTCGACCTCGACCGAGCGACCCGAGGTCACCGAGTCCGGCACCGCCCGCTGCCAGCCGCCCCCGGCCTCGGTGCCGGCCGCGAGCTCGCCGGTGGGGTGGTGGATGGCGAGGCGGCCGTCGAGCACTTCCGCGAGCACGCGGGCCACCTCGTCGACCCCGCCACCGTGCAGCAGGAGGTCGGTGAGCCGGTCGTGGACGTGCGCGGCGCTCTCGACGGCCTCGGCGTGCTCGGTCATCGTGCGGTGGGCCTCGTCGAGCTCGGCGAAGAGCCGGGCGTTCTCCAGCGCGACGGCGGCGTGGGCGGCGAACGACGTCAGCAGACTGACCTCGGAGCGCGGGAACTTGCGCACCGACCGGTGCACCGCCAGCAGGGTCCCGATCGGGCGGCCGTCGAGGACGAGCGGGACGCCCAGGATCGCGCGGATCCCCTCCCCCGCCACCGCGTCGTCGATGTAGCCGCGGTGCACGAACCGCTCGTCGGACTGGTAGTCCTCGGTGAAGTACGGCGCCCCGGTCTGCGCGACGAGGCCGAGCAGGCCGGTGCCGAGTGGGAGCCGGAGCGTCCGGAACTCCTGGGTGAGCGCGCCGTCGGTGACCTTCATGTACGACGCGCCCTCGGCCTCGTCGTTGAGCGAGAGGTAGGTCATGTCGGCGTTGAGCAGCTGGCGCGCCCGACGCACGATGGCGGCGAGGATCGCGTCCACGTCGCGGATGGCGGTCAGGTCGCTGGCCGTGTCGTAGAGCGCCCGCAGCTCGGCCTCGCGGGCCCGCTGCCGGGCGATCAGCTCGCGCAGCCGCAGCGCCACGTCGCACTGCCGGCGCAGCTCGACCAGCTCGTCGGGCGAGGCACCGGACCGTTCCGCTGCGGCCACGACCTCGTCGAAGGACGCGCGCGGCGCCTCGTCGTACAACAGGTCGAGGAACGACCCGGACGCGCTCATGCCCGGCCCGCGCGCATCAGTACTCCCGGCCAATCGTCATCCGGTGGTCGCCGAACCGCAGCTGGTCTCCGTCGAGCAGCGTGGTCGGTGTACCTGCGGTCAGCCGGCGCGGGACGCCGCGACGGACCAGGATCGTGCCGTTGGTGGAGCCGCGGTCCATGACCACGAGCGCGCCGTCGGGCGCGACCTGCAGCTGCGCGTGCGTCTTGGAGACCGACAGGTCGTCGGACAGCGGGACCAGGTGCCGTGCCGGCTCTCCGGGACGCGGCTCGGGCTGGCGGCCGACCAGGACGAGGCCCTCGACCACGAACGACTCCGCCGAGTCGAAGGTGACCCGCCACCTCGTCTCGGCGGCGACCGGGGCCGGGACGCCTGCGGTCGGGGCAGGGCTCGGCGCGGGCACCTCGGGGACGGAGGTCGGGGCCCGCACCAGCCGCATCGCGGTGAGGTTCACGATGTGCCGTGGGGCCTCGTCGGTGGTCTCCTCGGCCTCGACCGTCCCCGGCCGCACATCGACCACGATCGACCCGGCGAGGTGGTCGTGCCAGCCGCGACGTCGTCGCTCGCGGTCCATCACCGCGGTCCAGGCGAGCGTCACGGCGCCGAGGCCGAACGTCGGGAGCGACGCGATCCCCAGGACCAGCGAGCGCACCACGGCCGGGCCGACCCCGATGGGCGTCCCGGTGCCGTGGTGCACCACGCGCAGCCCGAACGCCGCCCGGCCCGGCGAGGTGCCCCGCAGCCCGGTCAGGACCGCGAACGCCAGCCCGACGAGCAGCACCGTCGCGGCGATGAGGACGCCTCCCGCCCAGGCATGGCCCTGGGCGATGAGCAGGCGGTAGATCACCCAGGCAACGACCGCGTCGACCGACCAGGCCACCAGCCGGTCCAGCGAGAACGCATAGAAGCGACGGTCGAGCTCGGCCGCGGGGAACGACGCCGGGATCGCGTGCTCAGTCATCGGTCCGCTGGTCTTCCTGCCGAGGGTCAGGGGGTGGCGACCCGGATGGTCACGCCGTCACCCAGGTCGATGATCGCGCCAGGCAGCAGCTGGACGGCGACCCCGGGCTGGAGCTCCTCCGGCTCCAGGCCGGGCTGGACGATGACGGTCCCGTTGGTCGAGCCGAGGTCGGTGACGACGGCGGAGCCGTGGTCGGCGCCGGCGCCGGGCCGGACCTCCAGGTGCGTGGAGGAGATCTCCAGGTTGGGGCTGGGCACCGTCACCAGCAGGGGGTCGTCGGACGACGTGGCCCGGCGCGCCTCGGGGGCGCGGCCGACGACGACGGCGCGGTCGACGTCCACAGCGTCACCGCTGGAGAACGACAACCGGGCCACGGGTCGGGACGCGACCCCGGGCTCCCGGGGTTCGGCCGGTGCAGGGTCCACGCCCCCGGACCGGGTCAGGCCGTCGTGGTCCTCGTCGATCGCAGGCATCAGCCCGGTGGGCAGATCCGCCATGGACACCGGCTCCGACTCCCCGGCGGGCTCCTCGGAACCCGTGGACTCGACGAGCCCCGAGACCTCGTCGTCGGGGGCATCGCCCGCGCCCGCGCCGTCGTCACCGGGCAGGACCGTGGCTGTCTCCTGCTCCCTTTCCTCGTCGTACGCCGCCTGGTCGATGCGCGAGATCCGCACCAGGCCCACACCGATCGGGAGGTCGGCGGCGTCGGAGTCGCCGGAGACCTCGACGACCATCCGGGTCACGTCCTGCAGCGACCGCTCGACCCAGGTGGTGGCCGAGGAGCCCTCGAGCTCGACGGACTCGTCGGCGGTGGTGAACGTGGCCCGCGCGGCACCCCGCAGCACGACCTTGGTCTCGCCGTCCCGCTCGGAGACGAGCACGAAGCCGGGCAGCTCGCGCAGGCCGGAGGCGATCAGCGCGTCGAGCGCCTCGTCGAACCCGGCCCCTGCGTCGACCAGCTCCCAGAGCGCGGCCACCCGGGACTTCTCGGTGGGCGGGATGACGACGGTGGCGTGCTCACCGAAGATGCCGAACCACTCGCCGGGCCGGTAGGTGGAACGCATCGCGCGGTCGGGCTGATCGGTCACTGCCTGGCTCCTGGTTGCTCGTCGAGGTTCATCTGCAGCGTGTCCGAGTCGGGGCGCGCTCGTCCGACCGCGTCCACCACGACCGCGGTCGCGTTGTCCCGTCCGCCGGCGGCCACCGCCGCGGCGACCAGCTCGCCGGCCGCCTCACCCGGATCGGTCACCCGTCCCAGGATCTCCGCGATCCGGTCGTCACCGATCATCCCGGTCACGCCGTCGGAGCAGAGGACGAGCCGCTCGACCTCGGCCAGCGGCAGCAGGAAGTAGTCGGCCTCGACGCCGTCGGGCCCGCCGAGGGAACGGGTGATGATGTGGCGCTCCGGGTGTGTCGCGGCGGCTTCCTGGGTGATCCGTCCGGCCCGGACCAGCTCCTGGACGAGGCTGTGGTCGACGCTGACCTGGTCGAGCACGCCGTCGGCGTAGCGGTAGATCCTGGAGTCGCCGAGGTTGGCCAGCAGCCACTGGGGTCCGCCGTCGTCCTCGACGACCAGCGCGACCACGGCCGTGGTGCCGGAGTGGAACCCGGCGGCGCCCCGGGCACGCTGCTCGGCGCCGTACCCGGAGATCCGGGCCTGGCAGGCGCGCAGCGTCGCGGCGACCGCCTCGGCACCCCGCGGCGGGTCGTAGTCCCCGTCCGGGAAGGCGGCGAACTCCTCGACCACGATGGCGCTGGCGACGTCGCCGCCGTCGTGACCGCCCATCCCGTCGGCCACCACGAACACGGGCGGGTCGACGAGGAACGCGTCCTCGTTGACCTCGCGGACACGGCCGACGTCGGTCGCGGCGCCGTGGTTGAGCTCGACCTGGTTCATCCCACCTCCTGGGTGGGCGAGAGCGTACGGCGTCCGGGGCCGTCGTGGGCAGGTAGCGTAGGAGGGATGTCCGGAACGACCGCCCGCCGCGAGGGGTATCGCACCCTGGCCGACCAGCTGCGTGGCTGGCCGGACGACCGGCTCACCCGGTTGCTGCTCGAGCGCCCCGACCTGGCCACCCCTGCGCCACACGACTTCGGCCAGCTCGCGTCGCGGGCCGCAACCCGTGCCTCGCTGCTGCGCGCCCTCGACCTGCTGACCCGGCTGGAGCTCTCCGTCCTCGATGCGATCGTGGTGGCCGGCCACAGCGGCGACGACGACCTGGCGGCGATCGTCCACGCCGCCCCGGCGTCGGTCGCGGCAGCTGTGGACCGCCTGCTCGGGCTCGCGCTGGCGTGGGAGTCGCCGCAGGGGCTGCGCGCGCTCAGCGGGGTCGCCGACGGCCTGGCCGGCACCCGCGCCCCCGGCGTGAGCGGGCTGCGCCCGGTCTCGGCCGACGCCCCGACCCCCGAGGAGGTCGAGCGCCGGCTGGGCGAGCTGTCCGGACCGGCCCGGGCAATGCTCGAGCACGTCGCTGACAGCGGCGGCGAGGCGACCACCGGTTCCGCCCGGCACACCGTGCTGCCCGCCGAGGCCGAGACCCCGGCCGAGGAGCTCCTCGCCCGCCGGCTGCTCGTGCCCCGCGGCGGGGGCGTCGTGGTGCTGCCCGGTGAGGTGGGGATCGCCCTGCGGGGCGGCCGGACGACCCGCGAGCCCGTCGACGACGAGCCAGAGGTGGCGACGTCCGAGCGGGACCGGGAGCGGGTCGACCACGCCGCCGCCGGCGCCGCCTTCGAGGCGGTACGCCGCATCGAGCTGCTGCTCGACCACTGGGGCAGTACGCCGCCCGGCGCGCTGCGCAGCGGCGGGCTCGGCGTCCGCGACCTCAAGGCCACCGCGCAGCAGCTGCACGTCGACGAGCCCGTGGCCGCGCTGATCATCGAGGTGGCCTCGGCGGCAGGGCTGCTGGCGACCACCTCCGACCCGAGCGGCAACGCCGTCTGGGCCCCCACCAACGCCTTCGACCTGTGGACCGCCCGGCCCATCGACGAGCGGTGGACCGCGGTGGCCCATGCCTGGCTGGAGAGCCCCCGGATGCCCGGCCTGGTCGGGTCCCGGGACTCCGCCGGCAAGCCCTGGAACGCCCTCGCCCCCGAGCTCGCCGCGCACGGCCAGGTGGAGAGCCGGCGGATGGCGCTCGAGGTGCTCGCCGAGCTGCCGTCCGGCGAGGTGCTGGCGACCGGCACCGGGCTCCCCTCGCTGGTCGCGCGGGTCGCCTGGCTGCGCCCGCGCCGGCCCCGCACGCGGGCCGAGCAGGTCGCCTGGGCGGTCACCGAGGCAGCAGTCCTCGGCCTCACCGGGCACGGCGGGCTCTCGACGTTCGCGCGGTCGCTGCTGGCCGGCGAGGACGAGGCGGCCCGGACCACGCTGGCCGCGCTGCTCCCCCAGCCGGTCGACCACGTGCTGATCCAGGCCGACCTCACCGCCGTCGCGCCCGGCCCGCTCGAGTCGGGCCTGGCCCGCACCCTCCAGCTGCTGGCCGACGTCGAGTCCCGGGGCGGCGCCACGGTCTACCGGTTCTCGCCGTCGTCGGTCCGCCGTGCCCTCGACACCGGCTGGTCCGCCGTCGAGATCCATGACTTCGTCGGGTCGGTGTCCCGGACCCCGGTCCCCCAGCCGCTCAGCTACCTCGTCGACGACACCGCCCGGACGTTCGGGACCGTCCGGGTCGGCCACGCCGAGGCGTTCCTGCGCGCCGACGACGAGGCCGCCCTGACCGAGCTGCTCGGCAACCCGAAGGCGGCCTCGCTCGGGCTGCGTCGCCTCGCCCCGACCGTGCTGATCAGCACCACGCCGCTCGACGTACTCCTCCCGCGGCTGCGCGAGCTCGGCGCGGCCCCGGTCGTCGAGGCCGCCGACGGGACGGTCCGCGTCGCCCGTCCCGACCTGGTCCGGGCCCGCAGTCCCAAGGACCGGCGCGGCGGTGCGCTGCGCTCGGCCCGGGAGTCCGCCCAGGTCGCGCAGGCCGTCAACGCCGTCCGGGCCGGCGACCGGATCGCCGCGAGCCGCCCCTCGGCCCCGGCCGCTGCGCTCACGCCGAGCGGCTCCCTGAGCGCGCTGCGCGAGGCCGTGGAGACCGGGAAGCCCGTGCTGATCGGGTACGTCGACAACCACGGGTCGAGCTCGGAGCGGATCGTCGACCCGCTGCGCGTCGAGGGGGGCTGGCTGACCGCCCACGACCACCTCAGCGACGACACCCGCACCTTCGCGGTCCACCGGATCACCACCGTCACCGACGCGGCCGACCGCCCCGGCACCTGAGGTCGCGTCCACGCAGGTCGCGGCGATGAAACCCGATGGACGCGGGTCCGTAGACTCGAGCGCGTGGATTTCATCCGGTACGCCGAGGCATCGGCGGGTCTCCTGAACACGGAGATCCGCGACGTCGACGACCTCGTGCGGCACCTCGCGGGTCGGGAGTGGCTGCACGAGCAGTGCACCGACCGCGACTGCATGCTGCTGCGACGCTTCCAGCGCGAGCTGCGACCGGTCTTCGAGGCCTCCGACGCCGACGACACCCGCGCGGTGATCGACGGCCTCAACGAGCTGATGGTCCGCCACCCGATCACGCCGCGGATCGCCGACCACAACGGCGAGAACCTGCACCTGCACGTGGCGACCAAGTCCGCCAGCGTCGCCGAGCTCCTCGTCGGGGAGTCGCTGCTCGGCCTCGCGACGCTCGTCTGCGACCTGGGGGCCACCCGCCTCGGCCTGTGCTGCGCGACGCCGTGCACCAACGTCTACGTCGACACCTCGCCGAACCAGTCACGTCGCTACTGCTCGGACCGGTGCTCCTCGCGCGCCAACGTCGCGGCGTACCGCGCCCGCCAGAAGCAGGCCGCGCCCAGCGACGGCCCCACGGCGGTCGCCCAGTGAACGATCACCCCACGAAACCGCTCGCTTCACTCACGCTTCCGCGGGGACCCCGAAATGAATGACGGACCGCTCATCGTCCAGTCCGACAAGACGCTGCTGCTGGAGATCGACCACGAGCGTGCGCAGGACTGCCGCAAGGCGATCGCCCCGTTCGCCGAGCTGGAGCGCTCCCCGGAGCACATCCACACCTACCGGCTGACCCCGCTCGGGCTGTGGAACGCCCGGGCCGCCGGGCACGACGCCGAGCAGGTGGTCGACACGCTGCTGGAGTACTCCCGCTACGCGGTCCCCCACGCGTTGCTCGTCGACGTGGCCGAGACGATGGCGCGCTACGGCCGGCTCCGCCTGGAGAAGAACCCGATCCACGGGCTGGTGCTGGCCTCCACCGACCGCCCGGTGCTCGAGGAGGTGCTGCGCGCCAAGAAGATCGCCGGGATGATCGGTGAGCGGGTCGACGACGACACCGTGGTGGTGCACGCCTCCGAGCGTGGCAACCTCAAGCAGGCCCTGCTCAAGCTCGGCTGGCCGGCCGAGGACTTCGCCGGCTACGTCGACGGCGAGGCCCACCCGATCTTCCTCGACGAGTCCGAGTGGCACCTGCGCGACTACCAGCGCGACGCCGCCGACTCGTTCTGGCACGGCGGTTCGGGCGTCGTCGTACTCCCCTGCGGCGCGGGCAAGACCCTCGTCGGCGCGGCCGCGATGGCGCACGCCAAGGCCACCACGCTGATCCTCGTGACCAACACGGTGAGCGCCCGGCAGTGGAAGGACGAGCTGATCCGGCGCACCTCCCTGACCGAGGACGAGATCGGGGAGTACAGCGGCGCGGTCAAGGAGATCCGGCCCGTCACGATCGCGACGTACCAGGTGATGACCACCCGCCGGAAGGGCGTCTACTCCCACCTCGAGCTGCTCGACGCACGCGACTGGGGGCTGGTCATCTACGACGAGGTGCACCTGCTGCCGGCGCCGATCTTCCGGATGACCGCCAACCTGCAGGCGCGGCGCCGGATCGGGCTGACCGCGACGCTGGTGCGCGAGGACGGCCGCGAGGGCGACGTGTTCTCGCTGATCGGGCCGAAGCGGTACGACGCCCCCTGGAAGGACATCGAGGCCCAGGGCTGGATCGCGCCCGCCGACTGTGTCGAGGTCCGGGTCACGCTGCCGACCAACGAGCGGCTCGCCTACGCCGTCGCGGAGCCGGAGGAGCGCTACCGCCTGGCGTCCTGCACGCACCACAAGGTCGATGTGGTGCGCGACCTGGTCGCCCGTCACCCGGGGCAGCCGACGCTGGTGATCGGGCAGTACCTCGACCAGCTCGACGAGCTGGGCATCATGCTCGACGCCCCGGTGATCAAGGGCGAGACGACGGTCAAGGAGCGGCAGCGGCTCTTCGATGCGTTCCGGAGCGGGGAGGTCGGACTGCTGGTCGTGTCCAAGGTCGCGAACTTCTCGATCGACCTGCCCTCGGCCGAGGTCGCGATCCAGGTCTCGGGCTCGTTCGGCTCGCGCCAGGAGGAGGCCCAGCGGCTGGGCCGGCTGCTGCGCCCGAAGACCGAGGGCAAGAGCGCGCACTTCTACACGGTCGTCTCCCGCGACACCGTCGACGCCGACTTCGCCCAGAACCGGCAGCGGTTCCTGGCCGAGCAGGGCTACGCCTACCGGATCGTCGACGCCGAGGCGCTCGACCGGGATGACCTCTGATTCACCCACTGACCGGCTGAACACGCCCTAGCATCGGGAGCGACGTACTCCTGGAGGTGGCAGATGTCGCAGATCGGTGAGGAGCTCGCCCGCGCGCTGGCCGGCAAGGACGCCCCTGCCGTCCGGCGGCTGCTCGCGGACGACGTGGACTTCAAGGCGCTCACCCCCGGACGCTTCTGGGAGGCGGGCTCGGTGGACGAGGTCGTCGAGGTCTTCTTCGGCAGCTGGTTCGAGCCGAGCGACGAGATCCGGGCGCTGCTCGACGTACGCACCGGCGAGGTCGGCGACCGGCAGTCGGTGACCTACCGCCTGCAGGTGCACAACGACGACGGTGGCCACGAGGTCGAGCAGCAGGCGTACTTCTCGACCGTCGACGGCCGGGTCTCGTTCCTGCGGGTGCTCTGCTCGGGCTACATGCCCGTCTGACGTCATACGGTCGGAGCAAGCGGGTGCACCGTCCGTATGACGTCCACCGCAGCGCCGCCGAATCGGCTCCCCTCCGCGGGTCTCCTAGGCTGGTCGATCGTGAAGGCCCTGCTGCTCGAGAACATCCATCCCTCCGCCGTCGCCCGCCTCGAGAAGGCCGGCGTCGAGGTCGACCTGCGCAAGTCGTCGATGTCCGAGGACGAGCTCGTGCACGCGCTGCCGGGAGTCGACCTGCTCGGCATCCGGTCGAACACGACGATCACCCCACGGGTGCTGGCCTCCGCGCCGGACCTGCTCGCCGTCGGCTGCTTCTGCATCGGGACCAACCAGGTCGACCTCGACGAGGCCGCCCGGCAGACCGTGGCGGTCTTCAACGCGCCGTACTCCAACACCCGCAGCGTGGTCGAGCTCGTGATCGGCGAGATCATCGTGCTGGCCCGGCGGCTCATGGAGAAGACGACGCGGATGCACGACGGGGTCTGGGACAAGTCCGCCGCCGGGAGCCACGAGATCCGCGGGCGCACGCTGGGCATCGTGGGCTACGGCAACATCGGCTCGCAGCTCTCGGTGGTCGCCGAGGCGGTCGGGCTGCGCGTGATCTTCTACGACGTCACCGACCGGCTCGCGCACGGCAACGCGCGCCGGATGGGCAGCCTCGAGGAGCTGCTCGCCGAGGCCGACGTGGTCTCGCTGCACGTCGACGGCCGGCCGGGCAACGCTGGCTTCTTCGGCGCCGAGCACTTCGAGCAGATGAAGCCACGCTCGCTGTTCATCAACGCCGCCCGCGGGATGGTCGTGGACACCGAGGCGCTGCGCAAGCACATCCTGTCCGGGCACATCGCCGGCGCCGCGCTCGACGTCTTCCCGATCGAGCCGAAGGCCCAGGGCGACCCGTTCGAGTCGCCGCTGCGCGGGCTCGACAACGTCATCCTCACCCCGCACGTCGGCGGCTCCACGCAGGAGGCGCAGGAGGAGATCGGCCACTTCGTCGCGGGCAAGCTCGCGTCGTACGTCCACGACGCCAGCACCGCGCTGTCGGTGAACCTCCCCAACGTGCAGGCCCCGCCGGTCGCCGGCATCGTCCGGCTCGCCCACCTGCACGACAACGTGCCCGGGGTGCTCGCCGAGATCAACCGGGTGCTGGCGGAGATCGAGGCCAACGTGCTGGCCCAGTCGCTGGCGACCCGCGGCGAGCAGGGGTACGTCGTCACCGACGTCTCCGCCTCCCTCGACCGCGCCGCGATCGACCGGCTGCGCGCGATGCCTCACACGCTGCGGATGCGGCACCTCACGTCCTGACCCGCCCTACGATGGCGCCGTGGACCTCGCCGGCTGGTGGCCCCTGCCCTCCGGGGCGGAGCTGCGCGACCGACTCCTGAGCGCGTACGCCGACCCCGCCCGCGGCTACCACGACACCCGCCACCTGACCGAGGTGTGCGCCCGGATCGACGAGATCGCCGCCGACGGCCGGACAGGGTTCGACCGGGTCACGGTGCTGCTGGCGGCCTGGTTCCACGACGGCGTCTACGACGGGCAGCCCGGCGCCGAGCACCGCTCCGCCGAGTGGGCCGAGCGGGAGCTGCCGCCGCTCGGCGTGACAACGGCCACGGTGGCCGAGGTGGCCCGGCTGGTGCGGCTGACCGAGACCCACCGTCCCGCCGACGACGACACGAACGGCTGCGTGCTCTCGGACGCCGACCTGGCCATCCTGGCGGCGCCGGTCGGGCGGTACACGGAGTACGTCCTCGCGGTCCGGGCCGAGTACGCCCATGTCCCAGACGACGCGTTCCGCGAGGGCCGGTCGGCAATCCTGCGCGACCTGCTCGCCAAGCCCCACCTGTTCCACACGGCATACGCCCGGGAGCACTGGGAGGCCGCCGCGCGGCACAACGTCCAGCAGGAGCTGGACTCCTGAGTCAACCGCCGGTCTTGCGGCGGCGCAGCCCCGCCTGCACCAGCCGGACGACGAGCTCGCGCGACGTCACGGGCTCGGCGCCGGCGGCGACGACCTGGTCGTACCACTCGGCCGGCACGTCGTAGTGGTCCCGGTCGAAGCCGCGCTCCGGGATGCCGAGGACGCGGGCGAAGGCGTGCAGCTCGTCGTACGACGTGTCGCTGGCGAGGTGGGACCACAGCCGGCCGTGCCCCGCTGCGTTGGGCGGGTCGATCAGAAGGGTCATCCGGCGACGCGCTCCGCGGCCTTGTCGACCAGCAGGCGCCAGGAGCGGACGTGGCCGGCGTCGACGTAGGACTTCCACGAGGCCCCGGGCCGCACCTGCGTGTCGAGGTGGAACTGCCGCACGCCGGCCTGGGCGAACCACGGCACGTGCTCGGCGAGCAGGCCACCGCCGGGCATCACCAGGGCGGCGATCCGGGGGTCGGACTCGGCGGTGGCGAGCAGGTCGTCGTACCCGACCGAGAGGCCCTGCGGGGA
Source organism: Nocardioides sp. (assembly GCA_035759395.1). Taxonomy (GTDB): domain Bacteria; phylum Actinomycetota; class Actinomycetes; order Propionibacteriales; family Nocardioidaceae; genus Nocardioides. The sequence goes on along the minus strand of DASTUX010000025.1, from coordinate 1,032 downwards.
GCCCGCGGAGCGGACCGCCACCAGCCCGGGCAGCGCGAGCAGCCGACGCCAGGCACGTTGCGGCTCGAGGGTGTCGTCGATGGCCCGGTGGAAGGTCCAGGGCACGCCGGGCAGGTTCGTCGCGAGGTGGGTGCACACCTCGGTGTCGATCTCGAGGTCGCTGTCGAGGAACCCGAACGAGACGCCGGCGGCCCCGCACCCGAGGTAGTCCTCGGCCAGTCCCACCAGACGGGTGAGCTCGCCGCCGGTGGTCGTCCACGAGTCGTTGAGCCGGAGCAGCACGAAGACCGGCAGCTCGGTCTCGCGGCAGACGCCGGACACGAACGAGGGTTCCGGCGAGAGCGCGACCCCGTCGTGGACCTCGCCGACGAGGTGCAGGCGGTCGGCGCCGCCCTCCTCCGCCCCGGGCACGTCGCGCGGGTGGAGGACCGTCACCTCGAGCAGCGGGTCGCCCATGCTCCGACTCTAGGTCCTCGGAGGCCCCGAACCGGTGCTCTGCAGCGCGTCGAGCAGCTGCGTCGCCTCCCGTGCCCACGCGTCCAGTACGGACATCACCAGCCGGAACCCGGCCGCGCCGTGGTCGTGGGGGTGCAGCCACAGCTGCGGCCAGGTGAGCAGCCCGTCACGCACCCGGTCGCCGAGGCGCCGCAGCTCCAGCGGCGCGTCCGGCCCGGTGGCCGCATCCAGGGCCGCCTCGAGCTCCGGGTGGAGGGGCTCCGTCTCGTCACTCCCTTCGAGCGCCTCGATCGCCTCGATCCGGCCGCGGGTGCGGTCGAGCGCGTCCAGCAGTGGGTCGTTCATGACGACGCCCGCGCAATCCCGCGGCCGGCCGCCTGGCCCAGCTCCGCGATGCCGTGGTGGAGCCGGCCCGCAGCCCCGCCCCCGTCGCCCGCTGCGCCCCATCCCGACCGCGCGGTCCCGGCGACCAGCGCCGGCAGCTCGGCGAAGAGGCCGAGCCGCTGACGCTGGACCTCGGCCCACTCGCGGACGGTGGCGCGCAGGTCGCGTGCGGCCGCGATCAGCGACAGCACC
>DASTUX010000024.1:0-15189 GCA_035759395.1 Nocardioides sp. | reverse complement strand
GTGAACTCCGGGAAGTTGTTGGTCGCGTGCAGGCGCTCGATCGCGCCCTCCCAGTCGTCACGCCAGACCAGGTCGTTCCACTCGGGGATGATGTTGCCGAGCGGGCAGCCCTGGTGGCAGAACGGGATGCCGCAGTCCATGCAGCGACCGGCCTGGGTCGTGATGATCGGCAGCAGGGCCCGCCCGATGCCGTCGGGGTAGACCTCGTTCCAGTCCTGGACGCGCTCCTCGACGGGGCGCCGGGTGGCGACCTCGCGCTCGTGCTTGAGGAATCCCTTGGGATCAGCCATGAAGGACCTCCATGATCCGGGCAGCGGCCTCGTCGTCGTCGAGCCCCTCCTCGAGGGCCTCCGCACGCGCCTCGAGGACTCGCTTGTAGTCGCTGGGCATGACCTCGGTGAACCGCGCCAGGGCAGCCGGCCAGTCGGCCAGCAGCTCCTCGGCGACGGTCGAGCCGGTCTCCTCGAAGTGACGGGCGACCAGCGCGTGCAGCTCGTCGGCGGCGTCGTCCTCGACCTTGTTCAGGTCCACGAGCTCCGGGTTGACCCGGCGCTCGTCAAGGTCGAGCACGAACGCGTAGCCGCCGGACATGCCGGCCGCGAGGTTGCGCCCGGTCGGTCCGAGGATGACGACGATGCCACCGGTCATGTACTCGAGACCGTGGTCGCCCACGCCCTCGACGACCGCGTGGACGCCGGAGTTGCGGACACAGAACCGCTCCCCCACGACACCGCGCAGGAAGATCTCGCCGGACGTCGCGCCGTAGCCGATGACGTTGCCGGCGATGATCTGCTCCTCGGCCTTGAACGTCGCCGAACGGTCGGGGCGTACGACGATCCGGCCACCCGAGAGTCCCTTGCCGACGTAGTCGTTGGCGTCGCCCTCGAGCCGCAGCGTGATCCCGCGGGGCAGGAACGCGCCGAACGACTGTCCGGCGGAACCGAGCAGCGTGAAGTCGATCGTGCCGTCGGGCAGGCCCTCGCCGCCGTACTTCTTGGTGACCTCGTGGCCGAGGATCGTGCCGACGGTGCGGTTGACGTTGCGGACCGCGACCTGGGCGCGCACCGGCTCGCCGGAGTCGAGCGCGGCCTGGGCGAGCGGCACGAGGTCGGTGACGTCGAGCGCCTTGTCGAGGCCGTGGTCCTGCGTCGTGGTGTTGCGCAGCGCGGCGCCCTCGGGCAGCTCGGGCATGTGCAGGACCGGGGTCAGGTCGAGCCCGGAGGCCTTCCAGTGGCCGACCGCCTCGGCGACGTCCAGCGTCTCGACGCGACCGATTGCCTCGTCGAGGCTGCGGAAGCCCAGCTCGGCGAGGATCTCGCGGACCTCCTCGGCGATGTACTCGAAGAAGTTCACGACGTACTCGGCCTTGCCGCTGTAGCGCTCGCGCAGCACCGGGTTCTGCGTCGCGACGCCCACCGGGCAGGTGTCGAGGTGGCAGACCCGCATCATGATGCAGCCGGAGACCACCAGCGGTGCCGAGGCGAAGCCGTACTCCTCGGCGCCGAGGAGCGCAGCGACCACGACGTCGCGGCCGGTCTTGAGCTGGCCGTCGGTCTGGACGACGATCCGGTCGCGCAGCCCGTTGAGCAGCAGCGTCTGCTGCGTCTCGGCGAGGCCGAGCTCCCAGGGGCCACCCGCGTGCTTGAGCGAGGTGAGCGGGGCGGCACCCGTGCCGCCGTCGTGCCCGGAGATCAGCACCACGTCGGCATGCGCCTTGGAGACCCCGGTCGCGACCGTGCCGACCCCGACCTCCGAGACCAGCTTCACGTGGACGCGGGCGCTCGGGTTGGCGTTCTTGAGGTCGTGGATCAGCTGCGCCAGGTCCTCGATCGAGTAGATGTCGTGGTGCGGCGGCGGGCTGATCAGGCCGACACCCGGCGTCGAGTGCCGGGTCTTGGCCACCCACGGGTAGACCTTGTTGCCGGGCAGCTGGCCGCCCTCGCCGGGCTTCGCGCCCTGCGCCATCTTGATCTGGATGTCGTCGGAGTTCGTGAGGTACTCCGACGTCACGCCGAAGCGGCCGGACGCGACCTGCTTGATCGAGCTGCGCCGCTCCGGGTCGTAGAGCCGCTCGGCGTCCTCGCCGCCCTCACCGGTGTTGGACTTCCCGCCCAGCCGGTTCATCGCGATCGCGAGGGTCTCGTGCGCCTCCTGGCTGATCGAGCCGTAGGACATCGCGCCGGTCGAGAACCGCTTGACGATCTCGGAGACCGGCTCGACCTCCTCGATCGGGACCGGCACGCGACCGGTCCCCTCCGCGTCCTTGAACCGGAACAGCCCGCGCAGCGTCATCAGCCGCTCGGACTGCTCGTCGACGCGCGAGGTGTACTGCTTGAAGACGTCGTAGCGACCCGCGCGCGTGGCGTGCTGGAGCCGGAAGACGGTCTCGGGGTCGAACAGGTGCGGCTCACCCTCGCGGCGCCACTGGTACTCGCCGCCGATCTCGAGCTCGCGGTGCGCCGGAGCGATGCCTGCCCGCGGGTAGGCCCGCGCGTGCCGCCGGGACACCTCCTCGGCGATCGTGTCGAGGTCGATGCCGCCGAGCTTGGAGGTGGTGCCGGTGAAGTACCGGTCGACCACCGTTTGCGAGAGCCCGAGCGCCTCGAAGATCTGGGCACCGGTGTACGACGCGACGGTCGAGACGCCCATCTTGGACATCACCTTCAGGACGCCCTTGCCGAGCGCCTTGACCAGGTTGGCGACCGCCTTCTCGGGGTCGGCCTTGACGTAGTAGCCCTCGCGCGCGAGGTCCTCCACGGACTCCATCGCGAGGTAGGGGTTGACCGCGGCCGCGCCGTACCCGACGAGCAGGGCGACGTGGTGGGTCTCGCGTACGTCGCCCGCCTCGACCAGCAGCCCGACCTGGGTGCGGGTCTTCTCCCGGACCAGGTGGTGGTGCACGGCACCGGTGAGCAGCAGCGACGGGATCGGGGCCAGCTCGGCGGTCGAGTGCCGGTCGGAGAGCACGATGATCCGGGCACCGTCGGCGATGGCCTCGGACACCTCCGCGCAGATCTCGTCGATCCGCTCGGCCATGGCGTCGCCGCCACCCTCGACCTCGTACAGCCCGCGGGCCACGTGGGTGATGAAGCCCGGCATGTCGCCGTCGCGGTTGATGTGGCGGATCTTGGCCAGGTCGTCGTTGGAGATGACCGGGAACGGCAGCACCACCTGGCGACACGACGCGGGCGTCGGGTCGAGGAGGTTGGCCTCCGGCCCGATCGTGCCCTTCAGCGAGGTGACGAGCTCCTCGCGGATCGCGTCGAGCGGCGGGTTCGTGACTTGCGCGAAGAGCTGGCTGAAGTAGTCGAACAGCAGCCGCGGCTTCTCCGACAGGGCCGCGATGGGCGTGTCGGTGCCCATCGACCCGATCGGCTCGGCGCCGGTGTTGGCCATCGGCGTCATCAGGACGCGCAGCTCCTCCTCGGTGTAGCCGAAGACCTGCTGGCGGCGGGTGACCGAGGCGTGGGTGTGCACGATGTGCTCGCGCTCGGGGATGTCGTCGAGGTGGATCAGGCCGGCGTGCAGCCACTCGTCGTACGGGTGCTCCGCCGCGAGCTCGGCCTTGATCTCCTCGTCCTCGATGATGCGGTGCTCGTCGGTGTCGATGAGGAACATCCGGCCCGGCTGGAGCCGGCCCTTGCGCACGATCGTGGCCGGGTCGACGTCCAGGACCCCGACCTCGGAGGCGAGCACGACGAGGCCGTCGTCGGTGACCCAGTAGCGCGACGGGCGCAGGCCGTTGCGGTCCAGGACCGCGCCGATCTGGGAGCCGTCGGTGAAGACGACGCAGGCGGGCCCGTCCCACGGCTCCATCATCGAGGAGTGGAACTCGTAGAACGCGCGCCGGTCGTCGTCCATCTCGGCGTGGTTCTCCCACGCCTCGGGGATCATCATCAGCACGGAGTGCGGCAGCGAGCGGCCGCCCATGTGCAGCAGCTCGAGGACCTCGTCGAACGACGCGGAGTCGGAGGCGCCGGGCGTGCAGATCGGGTTGATCCGCTCCAGGTCTCCGGGGATCAGGTCCGAGTCGAGGAGCGCCTCGCGGGCCCGCATCCAGTTGCGGTTGCCCATCACCGTGTTGATCTCGCCGTTGTGGGCGATGAAGCGGAACGGGTGCGCCAGCGGCCAGCTCGGGAACGTGTTGGTGGAGAAGCGCGAGTGCACCACGGCCAGCGCCGACGCCACGCGCTCGTCGGTGAGGTCGGGGAAGAAGTTGTCGAGCTGGTCGGTCGTGAGCATGCCCTTGTAGGCGAGCGTGCGTGACGACAGCGACGGGAAGTAGACGTCGGTCTCGTGCTCGGCGCGCTTGCGCAGGCAGAACGCGAGCCGCTCCAGGGCCATCCCGGTCACCCGGGAGCCGGAGCCGGCGACGAAGACCTGGCTGAACGCCGGCATCACGCCGAGCGCGGTCGCGCCGAGGACGTCGGGGTTGGTCGGGACGTCGCGCCAGCCGAGGACGGTGAGGCCCTCCTCGGTCGCGATCTCCTCGATCCGGCGGCGGGCCTTGGAGACCGCCTCGTCGTCACCGGGCAGGAACGCGGTGCCGACGGCGTACGCCGCCTGCGGCGGAAGCTCGAAACCGGCTTCCTGGGTGACCTCACGCAGGAACGCGTCGGGCACCTGGAGCAGGATGCCGGCGCCGTCGCCCGAGTTGGGCTCCGCTCCGGCTGCTCCGCGGTGCTCGAGGTTGCGCAGGGCGGTGAGCGCCTTCGCAACGATGTCGTGGCTGGCAACGCCGGTCAGGGTCGCGACGAACGCCACGCCACACGCATCGTGCTCGTGGCGGGGGTCGTAGAGCCCTTGGGGCGGCGGGAATGCGTGCTGTTGCACCGGGCATTCTCCCGTCGTCGTCTGTGCCGGTGCACCCCGGCGAACCGAGGGCGTGTCGGCAGAATCGGCAATGCGAAATGAGGCTTTGCAGGGGACGACGTTGGCCCAAGCGGAGGGATCAGGCTACCACCGGGTCACGCGACGCAGGAGCGGCTGCCTGAGTCGCGGACCACACCGTCGATGGTCTTGTACTTCCAGCCGAACTCCCCCGCCCCGAGCGACAGGACGAGCACCCCGAACCGCGAGTCCTCGGCGTACTGCGAGGCCGGCAGGCGCGGCGCGAGGGGGTAGTGCGACTTGCCGCCGGCGCCGGACACGAACGACAGCAGGCCGTCCGCGGTCCGGTGACCGGACCCGTCGAGCCGGGCGAACCGCTCGTAGTCGTGGTCGTGCCCGGCCAGCGCCACGTCGACGTGGTGGTCGTGGGCGGCCTCCCAGAACCTCCGGACCGACGGGTCGGAGCCGTGCTCGGAGCCGGAGGAGTAGCGCGGGTGGTGCATCGCGATCGCCGAGCACACGCGGGGGTGGGCCGCGAGGTCACGGCGCAGCCACCGGGTCTCCGCAGCGCAGTCGATCTTCGTGCAGTTGGAGTTGAGGTTGTAGATGCGCCAGGTGCCCGCGTCCCAGGCGTAGTAGCCGGGCGCGTGACGGTCGAAGTAGGTGTAGTAGCCGCTGGCACCGGCCGTGCGGTACTCGTGGTTGCCGGGCAGCGGTCGGGTGATCCCCTTCAGGGCGCCCCAGGAGTTGTCGTAGGAGCCGCGGAACTCCGCCAGGCGTCCGGAGTCGTACTGGTTGTCCCCCAGCGCCAGCACGTACGCCGGGTCCTGGCGCGCCGCGAGCCGGGCCGTCGCCCCCTGCCGGCAGGTCGTCGCCGTCACCGGCTCGCCGGGTGCGCAGGCGATGTCGCCCACCGCGACCACCTTCACCGGGTCGGCCACGCGCGCGGGCGCGGGCGTCCCCACCGGGCCGGCCTGGGCCGCACAGGCTCCGACCAGGAGTGCCAGCGTCGTCGCCGACGCCGCCGTGAACGTCCCGAGAGTCCGGATCATGCGTCCTCCTTGGCTTCCTGCGCATCCGTGTCGTCCGTGTCGTTCGTGTCGTCCGTGTCGGTCGCGGCGTCCGTCCCGGGCCCGCGGCCGGGGGCGTACACCTCGGACTCGCGTCCGGGTCGCAGCCGCGAGCTCACCACGAAGTAGGCCGCCGCCGCGACGAACAGCACGATCGAGGTCCAGACGTTGAGACGCAGGCCGCCGACGTCGTTGAGCTGGACGTCGTCGATGCGCAGCATCTCGATCCAGCCGCGCCCGAGCGTGTACGCCATCACGTAGAGCGCGAGCACCCGACCCCGGCCGAGCTGGAAGCGCCGGTCGGCCCACACCACGAACCCGAACGCGCCGAGGTTCCAGAAGAACTCGTAGAGGAACGTCGGGTGGAACGTCGCATTGTCGAAGTAGCCCAGCGGCCGGTGGTCCTCGTCGATCTCCAGCCCCCAGGGCAGGGTGGTGGGCTTGCCGAAGAGCTCCTGGTTGAACCAGTTGCCCCAGCGACCGAGCGCCTGGGCGACGAGCACCCCCGGCACCATCGCGTCGAGCACGGGCAGCAGCCGGATCCCCTTGCGGCGGGCGCCGATCACCACGCCCAGCGCGCCCAGCGCGATCGCGCCCCAGATGCCGAGGCCGCCGCGCCAGACGTAGAGGGCCTCGACGGGGTGCTGGCCCTCGCCGAAGTAGAGGCCGCTGTCGGTGATCACGTGGTAGAGCCGTCCACCCACGAGGCCGAACGGGACCGCCCAGACAGCGAGGTCGCTGACCTCACCCGGACGGCCGCCACGGGCGACCCACCGGCGCTCGCCGATCCAGATGGCGACGACGATCCCGAGGATGATCGCGAGCGCGTAGCCGCGGATCGGGACCGGCCCCAGGTACCAGATGCCCGTGGACGGGCTGGGGATGGACAGGGCGGTGATCATGGGTCAGTTCCCCTTGGTGAGCAGCTGGTGGATGTCGTCGGCGTACTCGGCAGCGGACGTCTCCTGGGACCAGTAGACCGGCGCCTCGTCGTGGCTGTCGATGCCGGTGACCGTGGTGCCGTGCGCGACGTCGTAACCCCCGGACGGGAGCCGCTCCCCGTGGGTGATCCCCACGCCGAGCGGCTTGGCGACGGCGACGATGTCGTCGAGATCGCCAGTGAGCCCGATGAACGCCGGGTCGAGGCGGTCCAGGTAGGTGCGCAGTGCTTTCTCGGTGTCGCGGGCCGGGTCGGTGGTCACGTAGACGACGTCCACCCGGGCCCGGTCGCTGTCGCTGAGCCGGGTCATCGCCGTCGCCAGGTTGGCCATCACGATCCCGCAGATGTCCGGGCAGTGGGTGTAGCCGAAGAAGACGAGGGTCAACGGCTTGTCGGTGCCCGCCGTGAGCGAGTACTCCTCGCCCGACGTGTCGGTGAGGGCGGTGTCGGCCACCGTGAAGGGCGGGTCGAGGGACTCACCGTGCAGGCCGCCGCCCGACGTGTCGTCGCCACATCCGGCCAGCACGAGCAGCGAGACGAGGGCGACGAGCAGGGACCTACCCACGCCTCACCCCGGCGGCGAGCTCCTCGGTCAGCACGGTGAGCGCACGCAGACCGGCCGCCCGGTCGTCCGGGTGGTCGAGCAGCGCGCGCACGAACGCGGAGCCGACGATGACGCCGTCGGCGTACGACGCCACCTCGGCAGCCTGATCACCGGTGCCGACACCGAGCCCGACGCCGATCGGGAGGTCGGTCGCCTTCCGGGTGCGCGCGACCAGCGGACCCGCGAGGTCGCTGGTCGTGGCGCGCGCACCGGTGACGCCCATGACCGCGGTGGCGTAGACGAAGCCCCGACAGGCGGCCGTGGTCATCGCGATCCGCTCGTCGGTGGACGACGGGGCGACCAGGAAGATCTTGTCGAGGTCGTGGGCGTCGGCGGCCGCGATCCACTCGGGTCCGCTGTCGGGAGTCAGGTCGGGCGTGATCAGCCCGGCTCCCCCGGCGCCGGCGAGGTCGGCGGCGAAGCGGGAGACGCCGTACCTCTCGACGGGGTTCCAGTAGGTCATCACCACGGTCGGGGTGCCGGTGGCGGCGACGGCCTCGACGGTGCGCAGCACGTCGGTGGTGCGGATGCCGCCCTCGAGGGCCTGCTGCGCCGCTGCCTGGATCGTGGGGCCGTCCATGACCGGGTCGCTGTAGGGCAGACCCACCTCGATCACGTCGCACCCGCCGTCGACCATGGCGCGCAGGGCGTCGATGCCGCCCGGGACGTCGGGGAAGCCGGCGGGCAGGTAGCCGACCAGCGCCGCGCGGCCCTCGGCCTTCGCCTTCTCGAACGCGGTGCTGACGCTCATGCGGGGTCCCCGGTCAAAGCGGAGCGAAGCGAGCATGTGTCTGGGGTGTTCATCCCACGGGCTCCTCAGTGATTTCATCGGGGTTGCCGAGCCCGAACCACTCGATGGCGGTGCCCATGTCCTTGTCGCCGCGACCGCTCAGGTTGATCAGCACCGTCGCCTCGGGCCCCTTCTCGGCGGCGAGTCGCTCGGCCACCCTCAGGGCTCCGGCGACGGCGTGGGCCGACTCGACGGCGGGGATGATCCCCTCGGTGCGGCTGAGCAGGGCCAGCGCGTCCATCGCCTCGGCGTCGGTGACGGGCAGGTACGTCGCCCGCCCGGTCGCGGCGAGGTGGGCGTGCTGGGGGCCGACGCCGGGGTAGTCGAGCCCGGCCGAGATCGAGTGCGACTCGATGGTCTGGCCGTCCTCGTCCTGGAGGACGTAGGTGCGGGCACCGTGCAGGACCCCGCGCTCGCCGGCGTGGATCGTGGCCGCGTGCCGCGGGGTGTCGACCCCGTCTCCCCCGGCCTCGAAGCCGTAGATCTCCACGTCCGGGTCGTCGAGGAAGGCCGTGAACAGGCCGATGGCGTTGGAGCCGCCGCCCACGCACGCGGCGATCGCGTCGGGGAGCCGGCCGTAGCGCTCGAGGCACTGCGCGCGGGCCTCGTCGCCGATGCCGCGGGTGAAGTCGCGGACCATGGTCGGGAACGGGTGCGGACCGGCCGCCGTCCCGAAGAGGTACGCCGTGTGGTCGACGCTGGCGACCCAGTCGCGCAGCGCCTCGTTGATGGCGTCCTTGAGCGTGGCGCTCCCGGAGTCCACCGGGACGACCTTGGCCCCGAGGAGGTTCATCCGGGCGACGTTGAGCGCCTGGCGGCGGGTGTCGACCGAGCCCATGTAGACGGTGCAGTCGAGCCCGAAGTAGGCGGCGGCGGTGGCGCTGGCGACACCGTGCTGCCCTGCACCGGTCTCGGCGATCACCCGGGTCTTGCCCATCCGCTTCGTGAGCAGGGCCTGGCCCAGCACGTTGCGGATCTTGTGGGCGCCGGTGTGGTTGAGGTCCTCGCGCTTGAGCAGGATCCGGGCGCCGACCTTCTCGCTGAGGCGCTCGGCGAAGTAGAGGGAGCTCGGGATGCCGGCGTACTCCCGCAGGATCGCGTCGAACTCGGCGGTGAACGACGGGTCGGCCATGGCGTCGTGCCAGGCGACGGTCAGCTCGTCGAGGGCGGCGACGAGCGCCTCGGGCATGAACCGCCCGCCCCAGCCCTTCTCCGGGCCACCGAACCAACCGAGCTCGTCGGCGTCGTAGCTGCTCATGCCTCCACTCCCGTCATGGCGCGGACGGCGCCGCGCGGGTCGCCGTCCTTCACGAGTGCCTCGCCCACGAGGACCGCGCGGGCGCCCTCGCCGACGAAGCGCCGTACGTCGTCGGGCCCGGAGATGCCGGACTCGGCGACCTTGACCCGGTCGTCGGGGATCAGCGGGGCGAGCCGCCCGAACGTGTCGTTGTCGACGGCCAGGCTCTTGAGGTTGCGGGCGTTGACGCCGACCAGCTCGGCGCCGAGCTCGACCGCACGCTCGGTCTCGGGCTCGTCGTGCACCTCGACCAGGACGGTCAGGCCCAGCTCGCCGGCCTCGTCGTAGAGCCTGCGGAGCAGGTCGTCGTCGAGGGCCGCCACGATCAGCAGCGCCAGGTCGGCGCCGGCGGCGCGCGCCTCCACGAGCTGGTAGGGCGTGACGATGAAGTCCTTGCGCAGCAGCGGGACGTCGACCGCGGCACGGACCCGGCGCAGGTCGTCGAGGCTGCCGCCGAAGCGACGCTGCTCGGTCAGCACGCTGATCGCGGCGGCGCCACCGGCGGCGTACTCGGCGGCCAGCAGGGCCGGGTCCACGATGTCGGCCAGCTCGCCCTTGCTGGGGCTGCGCCGCTTGACCTCCGCGATGACACTCGATCCGGGCGCGCGCAGGTGCGGCATCGGGTCACGCGGCGGGTCGACGTCGGCGAGCGCGGCCCGCAGGTCGGCGAGGCTCGTGGCCGACTCCCGCTCCTCGAGGTCTATCCGGACACCGGCGACGATGTCGTCGAGCACGGACATGGATCCTCCATCGATCGGGGCTGGCTGCGGGACAAGCCTCTCACCCGGGGGGTGAGCGGCGGACTCGGGTTCAGGGGGCGAGCCAGGCACCGGCGGGGAGGTTGCGGGCCACGGTGAAGGCGACGAGCACGGCCACGAGCGCGATCCAGGCGGCCCGGGGCACGCGCAGCGGCTCGGCGGCCGCTCCCCCGCGCCACAGGACGACGAGCCGCCGCCCCCACAGCACCAGGACCAGCGGCAGCGCCATCACGAGCAGCAGGTTGCTGGAGGCGGCCGCCGCGAGGTCGAGGTGCGTCAGGTCGTTGACCGCGCGCAGGCTGCCGCAGAACGGGCAGGCGAACCCGAGCAGGGCGGTCGGGCAGTAGCCCCAGGAGCCGGACTGGTGCGGGTCGCGCAGGTGCAGCGCGAGGGTGCCGAGCGCCGCGACCGCGCCCACCGCCAACGGCGATGCCAGCCGCTGCAGGCGGCCGGGTGCCGTGGGCAGGGTCAGCGTCACGGCACCGGCGGTCAGTGACCCGAGGAGTGGAAGCCCATCTTGGCCATCACGGCGAAGACGAGGAGCGACCCGACACCGATCGCGCAGCCGATCCAGAACAGCGTCAGGCTGACGGGGTCGAGCATGAGGGCCACGCCACCCACCACGAAGCCGAGCAGCGCGACCGCGACGGCGGTCCACGCTGCGGGGGTGTTGCCGTGGTTGTCAGACATGCGGGGCTCCTCGTGGCGGGTACGTCGTGCGGTCATCCGGCTGTGCCGGGACAGTCTATTCAGCGGATCAGGCGGTGGGGTCGCGACCCTCGTCCATGGCCCTCCACAGGTCCAGGCTGGACTGCTCCTCGGGCGCGACGGTGGGCGCCGGCTCGTCGGCGCCGGGGGCGTCGTACCTGCTGCCCATCTCGGGCCATCCGGGCACCCAGCGGGCGGCGAGACCGGTGGCGACGAGGGACAGCAGCGCCGCCACCCCGCTGGCCCAGAACCAGCCGGTCATGGTCACGTCGACCCGGGTGAGCCCGACATCGGCGTAGCTCGCGCGGAGCCCGACGGGCACCGACGAGGCACCGACGACCACCGCCACCACGATCCCGATCGAGGCGAGGAGGGCAAGACCGACCACCGCGCGGCGGACCCGGCCGCGGGTCACCAGCACGACGCCCCAGCAGGCGAGCACGACCAGCGCGAGCGCCCCGGCCGCGGGCATCTCGGCGGAGTCCCCCGAGAGCGAGAGTGCCGAGAACTGGCTCGCCCTGCTGCCCGATCCCTGGGCCCAGGGCTTGTTCCCGGCCACGGCGGCGAGGGTCCCCGCTCCCAGGCCGAGCAGCACGACGGGCACGAAGAAGCGGCGGCCCCCGCCCGGCTCAGCCATCGGCACGGGCCAGCAGGACGTCGGCGTCGAAGCAGGTCCGGTCACCGGTGTGGCAGGCGGCGCCCTCCTGGTCGACCTGCACCAGGAGCGTGTCGGCGTCGCAGTCGAGCCGGACCTCCTTGACCCACTGGACGTGACCGGAGGTCTCGCCCTTGAGCCAGTACTCCTGGCGCGAGCGGCTCCAGTACGTCGCCCGCCCGGTCGCCAGGGTCCGGGCCAGGGCCTCGTCGTCCATCCAGCCCAGCATCAGCACCTCGCCGGTGTCGTGCTGCTGCACGACGGCGGGCACCAGCCCGTCGGGCGATCGCTTGAGCCGGGCGGCGATGGCGGGGTCGAGGGAAGTCACCCGTCCAGTATTCCGCGTGGGTGGATCAGGAGCCCTGCTGGGACACCCACGACGCGTGCAGCCCGGCGTAGACCCCGTCCTGGGCGACCAGCTCCCGGTGCGGGCCGCGCTGGACGATCCGGCCGTGGTCGACCACGACGACCTCGTCGGCGTTCTCGGCGGTGGAGAGGCGGTGGGCGATGGTGACCGAGGTGCGTCCGCGCATCAGGCGCTCCATGGCCCGGCCGATCCGCATCTCGAGCGCCGGGTCGACGGCACTGGTGGCCTCGTCGAGGACCAGGAGGTCGGGGTCGGCGAGGTGCGCGCGGAGCAGGGCGACGAGCTGGCGCTCGCCGGCCGACATCGACTCGCCGCGCTGGCCCACCCGGGTGTCCAGCCCGCCCGGCAGGCCCGCGACCCAGTCCCCGAGCCCGAGCTCGTCGGCGCTGGCGAGGATGTCGGCCTCGGTGGCGTCGAGCCGGCCGTAGCGGACGTTGGCGGTGATCGTGTCGTCGAAGAGGAAGCCCTCCTGCGGCACCAGCACGACGCTGCGACGCAGCGAGCCCTGAGCGATGTCACGCACGTCGACGCCGTCGAGCAGGACGGCTCCCTGCGAGGGGTCCATCAACCGGGTGAGCAGCTTGGCGAAGGTCGACTTGCCGGAGCCGGTCTCGCCGACGATCGCGATCCGGGTGCCGGACGCGATGTCCATCGTCACGTCGCGCAGGACCGGCGGTCCGCCGGGGTAGGCGAACGTGACGTCGTCGAAGTGGACGTCGATCGGCCCGCGCGGCAGCGTCGCGCCCGCGGCACCGGGGTCCACCAGGTCGGCCGGGGTCTCGAGGATGCCGATCACGCGGCGCCAGCCGGCGATGGCGCTCTGGGCGTCGGTCAGGATCTGGGTGCCCATCTGCACCGGGCCGACGAAGAGGGTCACGAGGAAGGCGAAGGCCAGCACCTTGCCGGCCGTGATGTCGCCGGCGAAGCCGAGCCAGATCCCGACGATCAGGACGCCGGCGTTGGCCAGGCCGGCCGAGATGCCACCGAGCGAGAACGAGAAGGCGGTGAACCCCTGGGCCCGCGTGCTGGCGAGCTTGTGGGCGTCGATCGCCTCGTCGATGCGGCCCTGGGTGCGGGCCTCGACGGCGTACGCACGGACGACGGCGGCGCCCACGACCGGCTCGGAGATGGCCGACAGCAGCAGGCCCACCTGGCGGCGGACCATGCCGTAGGCGTCGGAGAGCTTGCGCTGGAAGAACCGCAGCGACAGGAAGAGCGGGGCGAAGCAGACCCACACGACGAGCGCGAGCTGCCAGCTGTAGATCACCATGATCACGGTCGCGACCATGATCTGGCCGATGCTCACCACGAAGATCAGGCCGCCGAAGACCAGGAATTGGCTCACCTGGTCGACATCGCTGGTGACCCGGGCGACCAGGGCGCCGCGGCGCTCGGTGTTCTGGGTGAGCATGGGCAGGTCGTGGACGTGGCGGAACGCCTTGATCCGCAGCGTCGCGAGCCCGCGCTCGGAGGCGGTGAAGAGGCGGCTGGTCATGGCGTACGACGCCACGCTGGTCACCACCACCGCGGCGGCCGCCAGCAGGCTCATCAGCACGGTGAACCGCACGTCCGGCCCGCCCGGGCCGGCGAGACCGCGGTCGAGGGTCTGCTGCACGGCGATCGGGACGACGACCTGGCCCAGCGACGCCACCACGGCCAGGAGCAGCGTGATGCCCACGCCCTCCTTGAGCTCGGGCGAGAAGTGGACACCGCGCCGGATCGTCTCGATCGCGGCCATCTCCTCGCCGGTGTCCATCCGGGTGCCGCTGACGTTGTCGGCCCTGGGCGTGGTGGTCACTGGGTGTCTCCCGCCAGCTCGCCGTGCTCTGCTGCCGCCTCGTAGGCATTGACCAGGTGGGCGTACGACGGGCTCCGGCCGAGCAGCTCGGCGTGGGTGCCGCGGTCGACGATCCGGCCACCCTCGAGGTGGACCACCTCGTCGGCCAGGCCGATCGTGGCCTTGCGGTAGGCGACCACGACCAGGGTCGGGCCGTCCCCGGTGGTCGAGCCGGACCGGAGGGCCTCGAGGATGCGGGCCTCCACCTCGGGGTCGACCGCCGAGGTCGCGTCGTCGAGGATCAGGAGCCGGGGGCGGCGCACCAGCGCACGGGCCAGCGAGATCCGCTGGCGCTGGCCACCGGACAGCGAGGTGCCGCGCTCCCCCAGCCTCGTGTCGAGCCCGTGCGAGAGCGCCGCGACGAACCCGTCGGCCTGGGCCGCGCGCAGGGCCGCCCACACCTGCTCGTCGGCGACGTCCGCGCCGAGCGTGACGTTGCCGCGCACGGTGTCGTCGAAGAGGAACGCGGTCTGCGGGACGATCGACACCGACCCGGCGAGCTCCCCCTGGGCGAGGTCGCGCAGGTCCGTGCCGTCGAGCAGGATCCGGCCGTGGTCCGGGTCGATCAGGCGGGTCAGCAGCGTGGTGAGGGTGCTCTTGCCGGAGGCGGTGGCCCCGACCAGCGCGATCGTCCGGCCCGGGTCGACGCCGAAGTTCACGTCCTCAAGCAGCTGCTGGGCGGGGTCGTAGGAGTAGCCGAGGTGCTCGACGTCCAGCCGCGCACCGGCCCCGTCGACGTCACCGGTGCGGCGCTCGCCGTACTGCATCTCGCCGGTGGCGGCGAGCACGGCGGAGACCCGGCGGTAGCCGACGACGCTGCGGGGGAACTCGCCCAGCAGCCAGCCGATGGAGCGGATCGGGAACGACACGATCGTGAGCAGGTAGGCGACCGTGACGACGTCGCCGGCGTCGGTCGCGCCGGTCAGCACGCGGTGCACGCCGACCGCGAGCACGACGAGCACGCCGAGGTTGGGCAGCGAGGCGAGCACCGGGTCGAACGCCGCTCGCACGCGGCCGGCCCGGACGTTGACGTCGCGCAGCTCGAGCGCCCGGGCGGCGAAGCGCTGCATCTCCTCGGCCTCGCGACCGAGGGTCTTGACCACGAGGGCGCCGTCGAACGACTCGTGCGCGATCTCGCTGACCTCGGCGCGCAGCTGCTGCGCGCGGGTCATCAGCGGCGAGGCGACGCGCTGGTAGGCGATGTTGGCGCCGATGACGGCCGGGAAGACGAGCAGCCCGACGAGCGCGAGGACCAGGTCGGCGAAGAGCATCTGGCCGACCGCGATCAGCATCATCGCCATCGTGCCGACGGCCATCGGCAGCGGCGCGATCG